>CAZNQW010000106.1:8748-12728 GCA_964575225.1 uncultured Anaerolineaceae bacterium
ACCTGACCCGGGTGCACCACAATAGCCGGAACCCCCAATTGCCCAGCCAGATCGATGCTGCGCTGGATCGCTTGTACCCCCAGGCGTCTCTTTTCCTCGTCCTCTGCCGAAATGAGCCAGTTGTTCTGCTTGAGCACCCGAGTCGATGGATCGGCCGGGCAGGGCTCGTGAATGCTGGCGATCAGCCCATCTAACGAACAGCCCGCCAGCATCGCTCCGCTCACGGCATGGTTCAGCTCAAATTGGGTGAACCCCAATTCCCTCCCGGCGTCGAAAAAATCGTTCAGGTCTTCGAATCGGCCGATGGCCCACATGGTAGAAAGTGCAATCTCGGACAAATCTCTCTCCTTATCAAATCCCCTTCTCTGGGAAGAGGGTTAAGTAAGGCAAACCCCGCCGCCTATGCCCCAAATTTGGCCAGTCGTCCGGCGTGGGCCAGGGCAAGAGACATCACATTCTGCGCGGCAAGCTGACCCAGGCTGCCCCGTCGGCAGGCCCGTTCTCCAAACTCGGCCACGCCATCGGCCCGCACATAGGCACTATACAACAGCAGCGGCACCGGGTGCCAACTATGCGACTTGAGCACCGCGGGCGACGAATGGTCCCCGGCGACAAGGACCACGTCGGGCTCCAGTGCCATCAACCGCGGGAGCTGGGCATCGACGGCCTCGATAGCCCGCACCTTGCGGCAAAAGTCGCCATCCTCGCCCGCCGTGTCGGTCTCTTTGATGTGCAGATAAAAGAAATCCCAATCCGGCCAGTGCTTTTCCAAAGCGGAAAACTCGGCTTCTGGCGACTCACCCTCCAGATCCAGCACCGTCATGCCGGTCAATCGCGCCACCCCCCGGTACATGCCGTTGGCCGCAAGGGCGGCAGCCCGAAGCCCGTACCGAGTGGCGAACGACGGTATCTCGGGGAACCGGTCAAACCCACGCAGCAGGATCATGTTGGCCGGTCGCTCGTCGGCCAGCAATTGCCGGGCCTGGTCGAGATACCGATTGACCGCCCGCGCCATCCGCTCTGACCCTGGTTCGCGTGCCCGCACGGCCAACGGCGGCACGCCAGTCCGCTGCGGGTCGCTGCCGGTTAACGCCTCGCCCAGGTCCTCCCCCCGCATGACGAACGCCAACCGGTGCTCCTTGATCGTCCTGGCTCGGAACTCGATGCCATCGAGGCAGATCCCGTCCAGTCGCTTGACCAAGTCGCGGCTGATCGGGGTTGGGATCCTTCCTGCCCGCCGGTCGGTCACCGAACCGGTCACGTCCACCGAGCAGAAATTGCCTCGCGCCGCCACGTCCCCGGGTCGGGCCTCAAAATCGACCCCCATGGCCTCCAATGGACCCCGCCCAATGTTGTACTGGAAGGGATCATAGCCAAAGAGAGCCAGATGACCGGGCCCACTGCTCACTGTGACGCCATGCCCAGCCGGGATGGTCAGTCCCAGTTCCGACTCGACTGCCAGCCGGTCAAGGTTGGGCGTGCGAGCCGTCTCCAGCTCCGTCTGGCCGCCGGGCTCCTGGGGCAAGCCTCCCAGCCCGTCCATCACGATCATTATAATCTTGGTGTCGGCCTGCACTAGCAAACTTGACAGCAATCGAGCATCCATCCGATTCCCTCTTTTACGTGCTTGGCCACTGCATCCCGACACCCCACACCAGTGCCTCATAGGCGCGCCGGGTCTTGGCATAGTTCCCATCGCGATCAAGGGCAATCCCCCGCCCCATGCCCGACACGATCTGTCCCACCCCGATAGCTTCTACCTGCTGGTCGAACATCTCGAGGAGAGCCGGTGCGCTGCCCGGCTCGGTGCTCCGGCCATCGAAAATCATATGCAGGTACACGCGGTCCAGCCCTTCGGCTTTGGCCATGCGCAGCAGAGCCAAAGGGTAATCGATGGACCCATGGGAGCTCTTTTCGGTGAGTAACCCGATCAGGTGAAGGCTCGCCCCCCGCTCTTTGGCGCCGCGAATGGCCTCCAGAAGAACCTCGTTACGGAAAAAGGAGCCATCTTTCATCGCCAGGTCCAATCGCACATCGTCCTGGAGCACCACCCGCCCGGCGCCGATGTTCATGTGCCCGGCTTCCGAATTGCCGGCCTTGCCCGGTTTCAAGCCCACCGCCTCGCCCGCCGCCTGCAACCTGCTGCACGAACCCCGTCCCATGAGATCGTCCCAAACGGGCGTCGGAGCCAGATGGATCGGGTTGGTGTCGTCCTCCCGGCCCAGACCCCAGCCATCCAGGATCAACAACAGCACCCTCCTCGGCCCATTCCAGTCGTGGTCAGGCGCCAGCCCCACTCCCTCCATGGCCTCTGGCCGGTCAATGCCCATCGCGTGCAGAATCGTCGAGGCCAGGTCGGCCAATTTCCCATCCCGCAACGGAATGGGTGCCGGGTCACTTCCATCCAGGACCAAAAAGGGAACCAGATTGGCCGTGTGCGATACGTGAGGCGTCCCGTCAGGGTGGGTCATCAGCTCCAGATTGCCATGATCGGCCGTCACCAGGACCCGGTAATGGGCCGCCTGAGCAGCCTCCAGAATTTGCCCCAGCCGTTTGTCCACCAGCTCGGCGCACCGGATCTTGGCCTCGCGGTTGGATGTGTGGCCGATCACGTCACCGTTGGCCAGGTTGGCCACAATGAGATCGTACCCTTCTTTGACCCCGCGAATCACCTGCTCGGTGACCTCTGCCAGGCTGAGTTCCGGCACCTGTTCAAAAGGGATGCCCTGAGGCGAGGCCACGCGCACATCGTCCTCGCCCGGGAACGGCTGGCCGTGTCCGCCATTCAGAAAAAAGGTCACGTGGGCATACTTTTCCGATTCGGCCACCCGCAACTGGCGCAGTCCGGCCCGGCTCACGACCTCGCCCAGGGTGTCCTGGATGCGGCTCGGCGCAAAGGCCACGGGCAGATCCTTGAACTTTTCGTGATACAGCGTCAGAATCACAAAGGTCAGATCCTGGAAATCGCAGGTGGGGAAAGGTCGATAGTCGGCCTCCACAAACGCCTCGGTGAGTTGGACTTCGCGCTCGCCGCGCCGGCAGCAGAACACGACCGCATCACTCTCTTGAACCCGACCGCTGGGCTTGCCCTCATCCATCAAAACAATCGGTTCAAAAGAATAATCGGTCTGTCCCTGGCGATATCCCTCGCGTACGGCATCGGCCAGCGCAAGCCCGCCGCGCCCGCGCTCACGATCAGACATGGGCCACTCCTCATATACTATGGAACAGGTTGACGATTCAGTCAAACTGCCCGGCGTCCAAGGCGAATTTCCTCCATCGAACGCCGCGCCTGTTGGCCTTGGGTATCTAGCGCGGGGGGAATATCTCCAGTAGATCGCTCAGCTTTTCAATGATGACGTCGGGCACGAAATCTTCCGAGGGGGGTTTTCTGTCCGGATTATCCGGATCCGACAAGATGATCACCATGCCAAAACCGGCCTCCCGCGACCCCTGCACGTCACGAATGGGGTTATCCGCCACATAGGCCGCCTGGGCCGGAGCCACACCCGCCCGGTGCACCGCTTCCAGGTAGATCTCGGGGCCGGGTTTTCGGTAGCCATAAAGCGACGACAGGACCACCGTCTGGAAATAGGGGCTCAGCCCATCCTCGTCCAGCCACTTGGGGATTTCGCGCTCGGTGATGGTATTGCTGATGATCCCCAGCCGATATCCCCGCTGGCTAAGTTCCGTCACCACCCTTCTCGCATCGGGATGGGCAAAGCGGCGGCCCATCGTCTTGCGATAAAGAAAAGTCAGCTCGCCCACCAGGGGTGCAATCTCTTCCTGGGAGCGCTCGGGCAGTAGCCACTGGGTCCAAAGCTCCTCCTCCGAAGCTTCTCGAAGTGTGTCAAAGGCCCACTTGCGATACTTTTTATACCGTACGCCTAGCCGCTCGACAAACGCCTCGGGCGACTCGTCCACAACTCCCAAGAGTGCGGCGATCTTTTTCCGGGCATCGGCCTGGTAAGGCTCATCGT
>CAZNQW010000107.1:0-12714 GCA_964575225.1 uncultured Anaerolineaceae bacterium
AACGAGACACCGTTGACCGCGTTCACCACCCCATCCTGGGTGAAAAATTGGGTCCTCAGGCCTTTTACTTCTAGCAATGCCATGTTCCTTCTCCCTTCGCCTCTCATTGTCCCGAGCGGCAGTCTATTCGTCCTTGTTCACAAAGATGGCCACATCAGGGCAACTAATCTCACAGAGCTTGCAGCCGGTACATTGGTCAAGATCCACCACTTCGGCAATGGTGTATCCCTTTTGATTGCGCTGATCCGACAGCCTCAGCACTGCCCGCGGGCAATAGTGGACGCATAGGCCACAGCCCTTGCAGACACGGGTATCGATGTGAATTTTCATGAGCCTACCACTCCCAATCCCCGGATGATGCCCGGGATCTCGCTCGGCCGGTAGGCAATGTGCGCCCCGGCCTCTTGCAGAGCCCGGATTTTGCTGGCTGCCGTCCCTTCCTCGCCTTCGATGATCGCACCGGCATGCCCCATCTGCGCTCCAGGGGGGGCAGCCCGCCCTACAATAAGGGCCACCACCGGTTTGGTTACGTGGGCCTTGATGTAGGCCGCGGCCTGCTGTTCCATCGTCCCCCCCACTTCTCCCAGCATCACAATGACGCGGGTCTCGGGGTCCGCCTGGAACTTGGCCAAAACGGCCTCTTGCGACAATCCCCAAAAAGGCCCGCCGCCAATGCCCACGATCGTCGACTGGCCAATCCCGGCCTCGGTCAGCGTCTTGCAGGTCTCGTACGACAGCGCGCCGCTCTTGGAAAGGACGCCCACATGCCCGGGCAGCAACACGCGGTTGGGATGCACCCCCAGCTTGCACTTGCCCGGCGACACCAACCCTGGTGTATCGGGACCCACGACGGTGGTGCCCCGCACTTGGGCGTAGCGGATGATGGTCAACATGTCCTGGTCGGGAACACCTTCGGTGGTCAACACCAGCAGACCGATCCCCGCATCGATGATCTCCAGGGCTGCATCGCGGGCGAACCGGGCGGGAACAAAGCCAAAGGCGGCATCGATCTCGTGGACAGCCGTGGCCTCGGCTACGCTGTCGTACACAGGGATTCCATGCACCTGTTGACCCCCCTTGCCCGGCGTCACCCCGGCGACGATGTTCGTCCCATACTCCTGCATGATCTTGGCCTGGAAAGAGCCCACCGTACCGGTGATGGCCTGAATCAGGACACGCGTTTTTTCGTCGATCAGAATCGCCATGGCTACCTCCCTCCTGCCAGATTCACCACTGTCTGAACGGCTGTCGGAAGGTCATCGTAGGTAGCGATCCCGATCTCGTTGAGAATCGCTTTGCCTACCTCTTCCTGGGTGCCCGCCATGCGGATGACCATTGGCACAGGTGACTCGTGTTTCCCCAGGTATTGAACGATCCCCTCGGCCATTTCGTCCATGCGTGTCAAGCCACCGATCAAGGTAATCAGCAACGCCTTGACCTTGGGGTTAGCCAGCACTACCTCAATGGACTGGCACATCACATCGGGACTGGCCAAACCGCCCATCTCGCAAAAGTTGGCAGCGCGACCTCCGGCATCCTGGATCAGATCCAGAGTCAACATGCCCGTTCCTGCGCCGTCGGCGATCATGCCCACGTCTCCGTCCAACAGCACGTAGGTAATGTCCCGTTCTGCGGCCAGTTGCTCCGCCTGGGTACTCACGGTTTGATCCAGCGCTTTCTGCTCCTCCTCCAGGCGAGCGAATAGCTCAGCGTGTCGGAAGGCAGCCTTGTCATCGAGCAACATCTTGCCATCCAGCGCCATCAAACCGTTAGGCGTCTGAGCCAGCGGGTTGACCTCCACCAGCGTGGCATCGCAGGCCCACAGAATCTCGTACAACCTGGTCAGGATGGCCCCAAACCCTTGGACGTCGGCAATGCCCAACTTGCGGGCCAGGTTCCGGACTACAAAGGAGGGCAATCCGAGGAAAGGATCGAGCGATTGCTGGATCACCTTCTCCGGCGTTTCACGAGCCACCTGCTCGATATCCACACCACCCGCCGCCGAGGCCATGACCATGGGCCGGTTGGTGCGCTTGTCCAAGAGCACCGACAAATAGTATTCGCCCAGGATCTCGGTTTGGGCTTCAGCCAGGATGGCCTGCACCGTATGTCCCCGGATCTCGGCCCCCAGAAGCTCGTCGACCACAGCGCGGGCCTCAGCCGGGCTTGACACCGCGCGGATACCGCCTGCTTTTCCCCTACCGCCCACTGGAATCTGCACCTTGAGCACCGCAGGCAAGGGTACGCCCCTCACATCCTCGGCGGAGGTCAGCAAGGCACCGGTGGGCACCGGAATGCCCCGTTCGGCAAAAATCCGTTTTGCTTGAAACTCGTACAATCGCATCGATCAGATCTCCACACTCGCATTCATCTCGCGGGCCAACGTCATGCCCTCTCGAGCCGCAGATAGGTTTACCTCCACAAATCGGGAGGGCACATTCTCGCGGATCGTCTCGAACAGCGCCTCGGCGGTCAGGAGCCCCGTGGCCTGCTGCAAAAAACCGAGCATGACCATATTGGCCGCGATCTTGGCGCCCAACCGAGAGGCGATTTCGGTCGCCGGGACCGGCAGAATCTGGACGTCGGTTCGCGCCGGCGCCTCCACCAGCTCTGGGTCATACACCAACGCTCCCCCCGGCTGCAAGCGGTCCAGGTAACGGTCCAGTGCCGACTGGGACATGGCTATCAAAACCTGGACGTCCTCGGCCAGAGGAGAAAAGATATCTCCCTGCGCCAGAATCAGTTCGGCCTGGCACTCACCGCCGCGAGCCTCGGACCCATAGGATTGGGTCTGCACGGCGTTCATGCCCGCCCGAGTCACGACGGCTGTGCCCAGAATAACCGATGACAGGACGATCCCCTGCCCGCCAAAACCACAGAATTGAATGGTGGCGCGTGACTGCTTCATTGCGCCCCCCCCTTTTCCGCGTGCACGGAACTGCCTTCGAACACCGGCAGGCTCTTTTCCACAAAGGTACCTACCACAAAACGCCCCTCCAATTCCTCCGCCGACAGGTTGACCGCGTCGCGTTGGGCAACCGAGTGGTCCTTGATCCACAGGACGCCGTCCACCGGCTCGCCCGAGCCGATCGCCCGCCGGCCAAAGTAGGTCGGGCACTGGGCCACGATCTCGACCATGGCAAACCCCTTGTGCTCCATCGCCTTTTTGATGGCCCGGATGCACTGTCGGGGCTGGCTGGTGTTCCAGCGGGCCACGTAGGTGGCTCCCGCTGCCTCGGCGAGTTTGCACAGATCAAAGGGCGGTTCCTGGTTACCGTACGGTGTCGTCGACGTGCGCACATCGCGGACTGTGGTCGGCGCCACCTGGCCACCCGTCATGGCAAAATTGAGATTGTTGACCACGATCATGGTCACATCCAGGTTTCGCCGGGCGGCCTGGATCAGATGGTTGCCGCCGATGGCTGCCGCATCGCCGTCGCCCGAAAAGATGACCACCTGCAACTCGGGGTTGTGAAGCTTGATGCCGGTGGCCCAGGGCAAGGTCCGCCCATGCACGCCGTGCAACGACTCGGCCTTGAGATATACGGGAATGCGGGCCGTACAGCCCACCCCGCCGATGGCCACCAGCTTGTCGAAATCCAGCTTGAGCTCTTCGGCGGCCTGGAGAAAGTAGTTAAGCACCTGAGCGGCCCCGCACCCCGAGCAGAAAAAGTGGGGCAGGCTGTTCTCGCGCAGGTATTTTCGTAAAGGATTGGCCATTACTTCCATGCGTCCTCCATCGCCTGCAAGATCTCGCTCGGGGTGTGCACCAGGCCCCGGTTCTTGGTCACGCGGACCACCGGGCAGCGCCCGGCAACCACCCGCTCGATCTCGCCGGCATATTTGCCGATGTTCATCTCTACCGCCAGAATGATCGAGCACTGTTCGGCAAGGGCCCGAATCTCGCGCTCGGGCACCGGCCACACAGTAGCCAGCTTGAGCAATCCGGCGCGGATGCCCCCGGCTCGAGCCTGTTCGACCGCCTCTTGGGCCGGGCGAACCTCACTGCCGTAGGCAATGACGCCCACCTCGGCATCGTCCAGATAGGTACTCTCAGTCTGGACAATGTCGTCGTAATTAGCCTGGATCTTGCCGGTGATACGATCGTACAAGGCTTCAAACACGTCCGGGTCCCAGTGGATGCTACCCCGTTCGTCGTGGGGGTTGAGGGAATGCAGAATACGATAGCCCTCGCCGAAATCGGGCAGGGGCGGCACGCCGTTGGGCTCTGCTTGGAAAGGCAAGAACTCGTCGGGCGGCACTGTGGGCCGGGGCCGGTGCCGTATCTCGATCTGGTCCGGCTCGGGGATGACCAGCTTTTCGCGCATCAGGGCAATCGTCGTTTCGGACATGACAATGACCGGCGTCCGATAGGTCTCTGCCAGATTGAACGCACGAATGGTATAGTCAAACAGCTCCTGCACCGACGACGGCGCCAGCACGATCATCTCGTGGTCGCCGCTCGGGCCCCAGCGCATCTGCATCACATCGGCTTGGGAGGCAAAGTTCTCACCCCGGCACCGTTGCACATCCACAACCACACAGGGGATCTCGGAGGCAATGGCATAGCCGAGCCCCTCCTGCATATAGTTGTATCCGGCGCTGGCGGTGGCCGTCATGGCTTTGGCCCCGGCCAATGAGGCACCGGTGACGGCATAGATGGAGCACAGCTCATCCTCCCCTTGCAGGAATTTGCCGCCTACAGTTGGCAGCCGCGCTGCCATCCCTTCCGATATTTCGTTGGCGGGCGTGATGGGATAGCCGGCAAAAAAATCGCAACCGGCTGCCAAGGCGCCTTCCACCACGGCGTCGTTGCCCAGCATAAAGTGGGTCCCCGTGAGAACCCGTCTGTTGTTATCTCGGTCTACCATACAGTCTTCCTCTCAGAGAAAATGGACCGACCCGCCCGTGCACGGATCTACCGCGTGGGGCTCAGTCCACGGTTCCGTTTGATTGATCCCGCTTATCCGTACCGCTGCGCCAGATCCTCGATCCGCCGAAACGCCTCGACCAGGTTTTCCTTGGACGTGGAATAGCACAACCGCAGATACCCCTCACCACAGGCGCCAAAGGCAGCACCTGGCACCGTTGCCACGTGAGCCTCTTCCAGCAGCTTGGTGGCGAATTCCAAAGAAGGCAATTCAAGCCGGTAGGAAGGAAAAGCGTAAAAGGCCCCCGTGGGGCGCACGCTCTCAAAAACCGTCGAGCGCGCCAATAGCTCCAACGTCACGTCGCACCGCTCCTTGTAGCCGCGCATCATCTCTTGCGACGCCCGCGTCGATTCGGGGTTGACCAATGCTTCCAACGCACCCGCCTGGGCAAAGGCAGTGACACAAGTGGCTGAATGTTGGTAGATCTTGATCATTCCATCCAGGATCTCTTGGGGCCCTGTCACATAGCCCAGCCGCCAACCGGTCATGGCATGGCTCTTGGAAAAGGCATTGACCGTGATTATGTTGTCGAATTCCGACGCAGGGCTGTAATGCACGCCTTCGAACAAGAGGTATTCGTACACCTCGTCCGAGATGACCAAAGCGCCCCATTTCTTAGCAATCTCGGCAATAGCCCGAAGTGTATCCGGCTCATAGACCACACCGGTGGGGTTGTTGGGCGAATTGATGACGATGAAGCGGATCGATTCATCCATCTGATTGCGAATGAGATCCAGATCGGGCTGGAACCCGTCGGCGGCCCGGCAGGGAACCGGCAGAATCTCGGCGCCGGCCAATTGGGCCATCGACTTGTAAGAGACCCAGGCGGGTTCCAGAACCATGACCCGGTCGCCTGGCTCCAGGACCGCTTGCATCGCCAGATAGATGGCGAACTTGCCGCCGGGTGTGACGATGATGTCTTCGGGTCCCACCTTGATATCGTTGTCGCGCAGGAATTTTTGGGTCAACGCCTCGCGCAGTTCGAAATCGCCGTTGGTGGGCTCGTACTTGGTCTTGCCGGCGCGCATGGCGCGACTCGCAGCTTCGACCACGTTGGGGGGCGTATCAAAACAAGGCTCGCCTCCGCCCAGCGAAATAATGTCGTCAACGCCCGCCCGGCGCATGCGCTTGACGATATTGTCCACCTCATCGGTGGCCGAAAGTTCCAATTGGGCGACCTGGGGTGCTACTTTGTAAGCCATGTTTCCATCTCCAAAAGATTGGTGTGTTGCGTTTCGCCCACACCGGGGCCTCACGCCGTTGTCTGACAATCAGGGTGAATATCTAAAGCCGCCTGCCGAACGGCATCCACCGAGATGGACGTCACATCCGCTGCGGGCATCTCCATGAAACGAAGGGTAAACGCCGTAAAGTTGTCCACGTCGTCGCCCGTGACAAAAAATCGGTAGGAACCGGGTGAGGCCTCGCTCTTGAGTGCGCCAGCCGCCTCCAAGATCTGCCCGGCCTCCCGCACCACTTCCTCGGCGGGATCCACAATCGTGACCCGATCGCCTGCTACCTCCTCGGCGATGTCGCGCACGCAGGTCAGATCGGTGCAGCCCAGGATGAGGGTGTCGGCGCCAAAGTCAGCCAAGGGTTGGAAATACCGACGGGCAAGGGAAAACAGCAAGGGTCGGTCGTCGATTTTGCCCTTTTCGGCCAGCCGCAGCAAGTCGGGACAGGCGGCCCCCTGCACGTGAGCGCCGGGGTCCAGTTCCAGGATCCGCTGATCGTAGGCTTTGCTATCGACCGTGATCCGGGTTCCCCACACGCCTATGCGGCCATGCTGGCTGGCAGCCAAAGCACCGCGCACCCCGGGTCCAATCATGCCCAGGACCGGGAGGTCAGGGAAACAGGCCTGAGCCGCGTCGCGACCGGCCACACTGGCTGTGTTGCAAGCGATTATGACCAGCTTGGCCCCTTGCTGGGCCAAAAAAGCCGCATTTTCGATGGCGTATTGCCGAACCGACTCCACAGGCTGGGGGCCATAGGGCTGGCGTGCCGTGTCGCCCAGGAATACCACATCCTCGTGGGGTAGCAAGCGACGAACCTCTCGCAAAACGGCCAGTCCACCCAGTCCAGAGTCAAAAATCCCAATCGGTGCATTTTGTTTCATAGACGCTCTCTACTCTTCCTCGTTTTCGCCTTCGCGCATCAACTTGAGGGCCGAAAGGGTCCGGCCCATGCCGGCTCGCAGATGGGCCACAAGCTGCTCGTAGGCCTGCTCAGGCTGCCGGGCCTGAAGGGCACGCAGAATGGCATAGTGCTCGTTGATGATGGTCAGCACTTCATCAGCCGGCGCGATGGATTCCACCAACCAGCGGATTCGGGTGGACTGGTCGGACACAATTTGCGACAAGCGGTTAAAGAGTCTGTGGTCCGTCGCGTGCATGATCATGTCGTGGAACAGGACGTCCGCTCGTAGGTGACTGTCGTAATTCGAATGCCGAGCATCGGCCCGAGCCAGATCCAGCCCATCCTCGATAATCTGAAGCTCCTTGTCGGTAAGGTTCAGGGCTGCCTGACGAACCACCCATCCTTCCAACAGCATCCGCATCTCCCAGGCCTCGCGCACGTCCGCTTCGGTAACCTCAGCCACGACGGGATTGCCATAGGGCCGCATCTGAACCAGCCCGTCGTGCTGAAGCATAGCCAGGGCCTCGCGGACCGGGGTATGGCTCACTCCCAACTCGGCTGCCAGTCGGTCGATGACGACGGCCTGGCCCGGGCGCAAACGGTTGGTCAGGATAAGGTCCCTGATCTGGGTCCGCACCTGCTCTCGCAACGGGCCTCTCTCAATCTTTTGAATTCCTGCCAAAGTAGAGCTTGTTACAGCCATCGGTTACCTTTGCTCTTTTTCCCTCTGGAATTCCTCACGCACACCGACCGCAGGCTCTGCCACAGTCGGTCCGCTGAACCCACTGACAGCGCGGGGGATTTTTTTTGCAACCCCGCCACTTATACCCGCTCCGGTCGCCCCTCATTACGCGCCGACCGCTTGAGGGCCTCGATGACGCGCATGTTGGCGGCCGCTTCCTTGGGCGGATACCGAACCGGCCGATCCTCCAACACACAACGGCCAAAATGCTCCACCATCAACTGATACTCATCGATGCCTGGCACGGTGTGAACCACTGGTTCCTGCCGTCCATGGTGTTCAAGGATGGTTGTATCGTGGGTGCCCGGGATAAAGGCCGAGGGCGCCTCAATACAACCTTCGGGACCCACGATCTGATAGAACTCGCGTCGTTCCAGGGTCAGGGCACAAGCGAACTGGGCCAGCAGTCCATCCTCAAAGCGGAGAGAGCCCACCATCTCGTTGTCGACGCCGGTTGGGTTCCAGTTGGCAAAGGCCTGGACCTCCACCGGTTCGGCGCCGGCCAGGGTGCGGCTGACGTTGACGCAGTAGCAGCCGACGTCCATCAACGACCCACCTCCCAGATCGGGCCGGAAACGGATGTTGTCCGGGTTGTTCAGCCGAAAGGTAAAGGCAGAGCTGATCAGCCGGGGTTGTCCAATGACCCCCTCCTTCAGCAACGCCAGCACCTTCTCCGTCTGGGGATGAAAGCGGTACATGAACGCCTCCATCAGCACCACCCCATGTTGCTCGGCGGCTGCGGCCATCTCCAGGCACTCGTCGGCGCTCAACGCCAGCGGCTTTTCACAAAGGATATGCTTCCCAGCCTGGGCCGCCTTGATCACCCACTCTCGGTGAAGGCTGTTGGGCAGCGGGATGTAGACAGCGTCAATGTCCTCGGCGTCCAACAGGGCTTCGTAGCTGGCATAGGTGCGCGGGATGCCCATCTTGGCCGCAAAGCTCTCTGCCTTGGCCGCGTCGCGGCTTGCCACGGCCACCAGATCGCCATTGGCCGAGTGCTGCAATGCCGGCAACACGGCTACCCGGCCAATGTTGGCCGTGCTGATCACTCCCCATCTCAATTTCCGATCGGTCATCGTCCCTCCTCCTTCCGGCAGCCGACTTTTAGTCGGGATAGCTGGCGTACCACCGCATCCGCTCTTTCATGTCGTCTACATAGAGCGTCACCTTTTCGGGGGCGAACTCAAAATTCCAGCCCTCCGCGGCGATGGTGTCGGCCAGGGGACCCGCATCAAAGCGAAACCCGCTGAAGCGGCTGGGGGGTTGGGCCGCCAACCAGGCGAAACCTTTTCCCAACTCGACCGGATCGGTGAACTGGGCCTTTTCCTCATCGGGCATGGCGTCCCACTGCTCCCAGGTGACGTCGGTGGTCTTGATCCGCTTGCCCGGACCAACCGTATTGACGGCGATCTGGTAGGGCGCCGACTCCAGCGACAGGGCCTTGATGAATCCTTCCTGCCCATGCTTGCCCGTGCAGTACGTGACTTCCTCCTTGTAACCTCGCACACTGGAGCCACTCGCGATCCCGATCACGTGCCCGCCGCCTTGGGCCTTCATCACATCCCACGAGGCGCGGACCGCGTTGAATATGCCGCCGAGGCTCACGTGCAATTGGCGCCACCACAGCTCGGGCGACGTGTCCTCAAAGCGGATCAGCGGCATGTACACAGCATTCTGTACCACAGCGTCGAGCCGGCCCCAGCGCTCGACAGTCTGATTGACGGCCGAGGAAAAGGCTTCCAAATCGCTCACATCCAGGTGCAGGGGCAGCGTCTCGGTACCGTCGGCCTCCAAGTCGCGGGTGGCCCGCGCCAATTCCTGGTCGTTGATGTCGCCGATGCAGACCTTGGCTCCCGCCTGGCCCATCGCCCGGGCAATTCCCCACCCAAAGCCCCGGGCCGCACCCGTGACCAGAGCCACTTTGCCTTCAAGAATTTTCATCACTATACCTCACGTTCGCATATGGGGGTCCAGGGCGTCGCGTAGCCCATCCCCCAAAAGATTGATCGACAGAACGGTAATCATAATGGCCAAGCCCGGGAAAGTCGTGATCCACCAGGCTACACGCAGATAATTGCGACCCTCACTCAGAATGAGGCCCCACTCCGGCGTGGGCGGCAACGCCCCCAGGCCCAGGAAACTCAGGGCCGCACCGCTGATGATGGCCCCACCGACGCCCAACGTAGCGACGACCACAATGGGCCCCAGAATGTTGGGCAGAATATGGCGCATAATGATGCGACCCGGGCGGCAGCCGATGGCCGTGGCCGATTCGACGAATACCTCTTCCTTGGTCTTGAGCACCATGCCGCGCGTCACGCGGGCATAGGTCGGTGCCGCCGAGATGCCGACGGCGACCATGGCATTAAAGAGGCTAGGGCCCAGGATGGCGATCACCACCAGCGCCAGCAGAATGCCGGGAAAGGCCAACGTGATATCCACAATGCGCATAATCAAGTTGTCGATACGCTTGCCATAGAACCCTGCGATCATGCCGCTGGTTACGCCCAGCAGCAGGGCGATCCCCACCGACACCAGGCCCATGCGCATCGAAATCCGGCTGCCATACACCAGCCGCGTATAAATATCCCGTCCAAAAGCATCGGTCCCAAACCAATGTTCCCCACTTGGCGCTTTGAGTCGCTGGGAAGGCACGATCTCGATGGGATCGTACTGCGTAATCGTGGGCGCCAGCACGGCGATCAGGATCAGGGACAGGAGGATGATCGCCCCCGTGACCGAGCCTGGATTTCTGATCAAGCGGCGAAAGGCATCGGCCCACAAAGAACGGGATCGTTCCTGTCCCAGTCCTGGAACACCCACAACCGCGGAAGTTGTTGCCTTGGGCTCACTCATAGCGAATCCTCGGATCCAGTACGGCGTAGGACAGATCGACCAACAGATTCGTGAACATGATCGAGATGGCTAACATCAGGGTTAGCCCCTGAATCATGGTGATGTCTTTGTTCAGAATGGACTCGACGTACATCCGGCCCAGGCCGACCCGGGCAAAGATGGTCTCGGTCAGAACGGCGCCGCTCAACAGGCCGCCGAACTGCAAACCAAGCACGGTAATCGCCGGAATCAGCGCATTGCGCAGAGCATGGCGAATGATCACACTCCGCTCGGCCAGGCCCTTGGCCCGCGCCGTCCGCACATAATCTTCATTCATCACTTCGAGCATGCTGCTGCGCACCAGCCGCGCCAGAGTAGCCGAGCTAAGCAACCCCAAGGCAAAAGCGGGCAGCACCAATCGGCTGGCTTCTCCCTGCCCCATGGGCGGGAACCATTGGAGCTTGACCGAAAAGAAAAAGATGAACAAGAGACCCAACCAAAACACCGGCATCGAAACGCCGATCAACGCCATCCCCATGGACAGGCTATCAATCCACGTGTTGTGTTTCAAGGCCGAAACAACCCCCAGGACAATGCCCAACGTAGTGCTGATGACCAAAGAGGCCAGCGCCAACTCCATTGTATGAGGCAACGCATCGAGGATCTGTTGAGTCACCGGTTGTTTGTTAAAGAGCGACACACCCAGATCGCCGCGCAGCGCGTGCCAGACGTAATCCAGGTACTGCACGTATAAAGGACGGTCAAGGCCCATATCGTGGCGCACCTGCTCCAGCAGTTCAGGCGTGCTTCGCTTTTCGCCCAAAAAGATCTCGGCCGGATCGCCGGGCACCAACTGCAACATCAAAAACACCAATACCGTGACGGCGATGATGGTCGGAATTGCGACGAGCAACCGATTGACCACATAACGGGTCATCGTCATCTCAGCACCCTCCAGGTTCAGATCAGAGTCAATCGAGCACGGACTCTGGAGATGGGCAGGTGCGCCCCTGCAGGCGCACCTGCCGTCGGTTCAACGGTACCTTATTCAGAAAGTGTTGCGACGTAGAAGTAAGGCGTGTTGCCGCCCAGGTAGTAGGTAATGCCATCGAGCTTGTCGCTGTGGGCATACAGGATGGCCGGATCAGACCAAAATTCCATGATGGCCTCGTCCTTGACTTTCTTCTGAATTTCGCTGTACAGCTCGCAGCGCTTTTCCGGATCGGGCTCGGCCGCGGCCTCATCGATCATGGCATCCATGTCTTCGTCGATGTAGTTGTTGCGGTTCGTTCCTCCGCCCGCATTGCTGCTGTGGAAAAAGACGCGGACCATGTCGGGATCGGTGCCGGTTTCCCACCAACCCTGGGTGTTGTGCTGCCCAGAGCGCACGGCGTCAAAATAGCCACTGCGGCTCAGGCCATTGAGTTCGACCTCGATGCCGATCTTGGCCATGTTGTCCTTCAGAAAAGCGGCTTCTTCGTTGCTGTTGTCCGAGTCGGCGCGGTAGTAGTGGCCGATCACCAACTTTTCGCCGTCGCGCTCGCGGATGCCGTCCCCATCCGAGTCCACCCAGCCGGCCTCTTCGAGAACCTGCTTGGCTGCCTCCAGATCGGTCGGGTACATGTCACAGAGGGACGCGTCGTAGCAGAACACCACGCTGGTCAGTGGCCCGCAGGCGGGAAAGCCAAAACCGTTATAAACGGTATCGATCATGCCCTGGCGATCCATGGCCAGTTGCATCGCGCGGCGAACGGCCAGCTCGTCGGTGGGCGGATTTTGGTGGTTGAACATCAGAGCCCAGCCTGAACCAGGCTGCGGCAACTGAATGCTGACAATCCCCGGGGTCTCCTCGAGGGTTGGAAAGTCAATGGCCGGCGTGTCGTCCTCAAAGTGAATCTCGCCCGTCAGCAGGGCCGCGGTGCGGGTCGCCGGCTCCGCAATGAACTTGAAGATGATCTTGTCCAGATTGGCCGGTCCGGTGTTGCCCAGCCATTCGGGGCCCCAGTTATAGTCGGGGTTGCGGACCATGACGATCTCTTGATCCAGGATCATCGACTCGAACATGAAGGG
>CAZNQW010000108.1:0-12579 GCA_964575225.1 uncultured Anaerolineaceae bacterium
CCGAGAGGGTGGGCGGACGGTAGGCTCGGGTGTCATCACCCAAGTTCTGGAATAGGCAAAATGGCAAAAAAAGCGATTCGATTGGTTATGACGCTTGCCTGCACCGAGTGCAGTGAGCGCAATTATACATCAGAAAAGAACCGACGCAACGATCAGGGCCGTATGGAACTGAAAAAGTACTGCCCTCGCTGTCGCACGCATACGATGCATCGGGAGACGAAATAGGAGCCGCTTGCCGATGGCCGGTCACTCGGCCATCGGCATACACAGGCCAGTAGCTCAATTGGCAGAGCGACGGTCTCCAAAACCGTAGGTTGCGGGTTCGATTCCTGCCTGGCCTGCCTGGATGAGAGGACACCGTCTCATGGCGAGAACGATGGGACGGTGTCTTCAAGTGTAAGAACGAGAGACAAAGGAGATGGGAATCTGTGGCCAAGTCGGTGGTTGCTAAAGAGCCGAAAGAGAACGCCATCGTCCGTTATTTCCGAGATACCTGGGCCGAGCTGAAAAAGGTTTCTTGGCTAAGTCGAAGCGAGGCAACCCACCTGACGTTGGTCGTCATTGTGGTGGCTGCGTTCATGTCCGTGGTCTTGAGCTTGATGGACTGGGTGTTCTCGTCAATTCTGGGCTTGTTATTGTAGGTAGTGTATTGAGCATGAAAAAGGATCGCATAGAGACAGCCGAAGTACACAGCGGGGATGACCAGAATACTCCTGAGGAGCAGGACGCTCCGCAGGTCGCTGAAGAGCTGGTGTCGCCAGAAGAGCGCGCTCGGCAGCTTTTTGCGTCCTATCTCGAGCCTGTCGAAGGTGAGCCCGAGCCCGTAGCCAGCGAGCCAAAAGATCTCGACGAAGATCAATTCTCGCCGGGCGGCATGTTTGACCTGTCGATGTTGCTGGGAGAAGATGTCGAGGACCACCCAGACGACGCCGACGAGGACGAGGATACAGAGCGCGAAGAGGGGCGGAACTGGTACGTCGTGCATAGCTACTCAGGCTATGAGAACAAGGTGAAAAAGAACCTGGAGCACCGGATCGAATCCCTCGGTATGCAACCCAAGATTTTTGAGGTCGTGGTGCCTACCGAAGAAGAGATCGAGCTCAAAGATGGCCAGCGGCGGACGGTGGAACGCCGGATCTTTCCCGGCTATATCCTCGTAGACATGATCATGGATGAGGATTCCTGGTACGTGGTGCGCAATACTCCGGGCGTCACCGGTTTTGTCGGATCGATCCGCAAGCCGACCCCGCTGCGCGGCCGCGATGTGGACAGGATCCTCAAACGGATGCGGGCCGAGACTCCCAAGGTCAAGGTCAGTTTCCGGTATGGGGAAAAGGTTCGAGTCTGCGACGGCCCCTTTGAGGACTTTGTGGGGGCGGTGGACGAGATCTATGCCGACAAGGGCAAGGTCCGGATCCTGGTCTCGTTCTTTGGGCGAGAGACACCGGTAGAGCTGGACTTTTTGCAGGTGGAAAAGATATAACCCGGTTTCGAATGGGGGAGTTGAATGGGTAAGAAGGTAAAAGCAATCGTAAAACTGGCGATCGATGCAGGCAAGGCCACCCCGGCGCCGCCTGTGGGTCCGGCTTTGGGACAGCACAGCATCAACATCATGGCCTTTTGCAAAGAATACAACGCCCGCACGGCTCATTTGGCGGGCAGTGTGATCCCGGCCGAGATCACGGTCTTTCAGGACAACTCGTTCCGCTTTGTCCTCAAAACGCCGCCGGCCACCGATCTGCTGAAAAAGGCAGCCGGCGTCGCCAAGGGCGGCAAGGATGTGTCTGCGGCCAATGCCGGCACGGTCAATCGGAAGCAAGTGCGCGAAATCGCCGAGCAAAAGATGAAAGACCTGAACGCCTATGACGTGGAATCGGCCATGCGCATGATCGAAGGCACCGCCCGCAGTATGGGCATCAAGGTCGTCGACTAATCACAACGGGCTAGTCAAAAAGCCAGCCCAGCGTGGGAGGGGTTCAAACCCCATCAAAACCACAGAGGTGTAACATGCCAAAAAGAGGAAAAAAGTATCAGGAAGCCGCCAAGCTGTTTGATCGGGCCGCCGTGTATTCGCCCGAAGAGGCCCTTTCCCTGGTGAAACAGACCAGCACGGCCAGTTTTGACGCCACGGTGGAACTCCACCTGCGTACGGGCCTGGACCCCCGCCATGCGGAGCAACAGGTGCGAGGGGTCGTGTTGTTGCCCAAAGGCACCGGCAAGCAGGTGCGGATTCTGGTGTTTGCCGAGGGCGAACCGGCCAAGTGGGCCATGGATGCGGGCGCCGATTACGTGGGCAGCGACGAGCTGATCGACCAGATTCAGAAGGGATGGCTGGATTTCGACGTGGCCATCGCCACCATGCCGATGATGCGCAAGGTGGGGCGTCTGGGCCGTGTGCTGGGCCCCCGCGGGCTGATGCCCAGCCCCAAGGCCGGCACCATTGTCGCCGATGAAGACCTGGCCACTGTCATCAAGGAAACACGGCAGGGGCGGGTGGAATATCGCGTGGACAAGACGGCCAACATGCACGTGCCCATCGGCAAGGTGAGCTTTGCCACCGAGGACCTTGTGGAGAACATGACGGCGGTGATGGAGGCGATCGTTCGCGCCCGCCCGGCGGCTCTCAAAGGAACCTACATTCGCAAGGTCACGGCCACGTCCACCATGGGACCTGGGATACGCGTGGATCCGACAGCGGCTTCGGCCATGAAGGTGATCTAGCCAGATTGTTCTTTGGAATACACAACTGAATCTGCCCTAGACAGCAGGTGCGCACATGCGCTCAAACCTAACGGCCTGCCGAGGCAAAGCCAGGAAATCCCGCTTTTGCAGGGAGCAGCCTTTGCGTCGGCGTGCCAGTGGCCGAGCAAAGGCTTTTTTGTTCAAGTGTACGGTTGTGATACGTAGATGAGGAGGTGAGGTAGATTGGCCATTAACAGAGAGAAAAAGGAACAGATGGTTGCCGGCTATGTCGAACTCTTGTCCAAGAGCAAGGCACTAGTACTCACTGACTTCCGGGGATTGACCGTATCGTCCATCACCCAGTTGCGCAACGATCTGCGCGAGATCGGCGGTGTGTTCCAGATTGTCAAGAACACGCTGTTTGAACGAGCGCTGGCTGAGGTTGGAATTTCGGTTCCGGCCGAGCAACTCAAGGGATCGGTAGCGGTTGGATACTGCCTGGAAGAGGCACCGCCTGTCGCCAAGAAATTGGTGGACTTTGTCCGCGAAAACAGCGAGCGCCTGGCGATCAAGGGCGCCCTCGTGGGCGATTCGTATCTGGACGCCGACGGCGTCAAGGGGCTGGCCGAGTTGCCACCGCGCGAGATCTTGCTGGCTCAGTTGCTGGGCACCGTCCAGGGTCCGGCTAGCACTCTGGTGAGCACAGTGATGGCTCCCATGCGCGATCTGGTGCAGGTGTTGCATGCCCGCTCAGAGCAGGGGAACCAAGAGGCAGCCTAGGCGCTGCCGCCATGCACGTTGAGAATTTGAACGGAAAACAAAGGAGAAACCTATCCCATGTCTGAAAAATTGGAAAAACTGGTTGAAGCGCTAAACGAACTGAGCCTGCTGGAAGCGGCAGAGCTTTCCAAGATGCTCCAGGAAAAGTGGGGCGTTTCGGCGGCGGCACCGATGGCCATGTCCGGCGTACCCGTAGCCGGTGGGGCGGCCGCTGTTGAAGAAGAGGTCGAGGAAAAGACCGAATTCGACGTGACATTGAAGGAAGTGGGCCCCAAAAAGATCCAGGTCATCAAGGCCGTCCGCACCTTCCGCAGCGACCTGGGCCTGAAGGAAGCCAAAGAGCTGGTGGACAGCGCCCCGGTCAAGGTCCTGGAAGGCGTGCCCAAGGATCAGGCCGAATCGGCAGCCAACGCTCTCAAGGAGCAGGACGCGGTCGTCGAGATCTCGTAATTCGCGCTCACGCGACAGCAAAAAAGCCATCCCATGTCGGGATGGCTTTTTCATTGCCGTGTCCCGCACCCCCTAGTGACGAATGCCCGAGATTCCCGGGGCAGCCGTCACCCCCGTTCCTGTTGCACTCCCGGACCACAAAAAATGTGGAGCGCCCCACATCGGACGCTCCACACATCGATTGTTCGCGCATCCACGCCGCGGTGCGGCGGTCATTGGCCTATTTCTTGGTGATAAACCGCTTGACCGTGCTCAACAGATGATCGGGCTTGACCGGTTTGCTAATCCAGGAATCGATGGGCAGGTGAACATCATCTGGCAACGCATCCGCATACTGGCTGCTATCGATGCTGGAGATCATGATCACCGGGATTTGCCTCAGGGCCGGGTCCGCCGACATTGTGCGGGCGACCTGTACTCCCTCCAGGGGCGTGGTCATCATGACGTCGAGCATGACCAGGTCAGGCCGGTTTTCTTTCATCGACTGCAGCGCCTGATCGCCATTGGCGGCCGAGAACACCTGGTACCCTTCGCCGGTGAGAACCGTGCGGGCCACCTGTACAAAGTCGGGGTCGTCGTCCACCACCAGGACTTTGACCGGCTGTTCCTTGGGCACTTCGGCAACCTTCTGGGGCCGCAAATAGATGAACCAATAGGCGAGCCCCACGAACCCGGCGCCGCCAATGATGTTGCCGATGGTCACCGGCAACAGGTTCTTGAGGAAAAAGGCGCCCCAGGTCAGGTTGGCATAGTCGGCCGCGGTCTTGCCAATGGCTTCCCAGAAGCTGGGTGGGGCAAAATCCTTGATGAGCAAGCCCATGGGGATAAAGTACATGTTGGCCACCGAGTGCTCAAACCCGGCTGCCACAAAGGCGGTGATGGGAAAGATGATGGCCAGGATCTTGTCGGTTGTGCTGCGGGCCGAGGAGCACAGCCACACCGCCAGGCACACCAGGGCGTTGCACATGATGCCCAGGAAAATGGCCTGGACGAATTCTAGATTGACTTTGCCGCTGGCTGTGGCCAGGGCGTTGGCGCCCAATGCGCCACCGGAAAAGGTATACTGCTTGCTGAGCAGCATGACGACAGCCGTCAGGACCGAGCCCACCAGGTTGCCGGTGTAGACAATGGCCCAGTTGCGCAGCATGGCATTGAGCGTGACCTTGCCGCTGGCAAAGGCCATGAGGATCAGGTTGTTGCCAGTAAAGAGTTCAGCGCCGGCAACCACGACGGCAATAAGGCCGAGGCAGAAGACCAGGCCTCCCAGGAGCTTGATGAGGCCAAAGCCGACGCCAGCAGCGGCCAACCCCGTGGTCACTGTGGTGGCAAAGATGGCCCCACAGCCGATGAATGCCCCGGCCAAAATGGCCAGCGCAAACATGGTGTCGGCTTTCAGGCCCGCTTTGGTTACCCCCACGCCCTCCATGCGACTTGCCATCTTTGCAGGGGGAAATGCATCGATCTGAAAATCTGCGGACATAACCTTCATCCTCCTTGTGATTCTTATTTGGCCCTCTCGGCCTGATTATGAAAAATGTCTGTGACGGGTGCAGTCTGCCCAAAGACCGTACTTTTCGTCACAAACGGCAGTGTACCATCAATGGGTCGGAAAGTCAAATATCGGTATCGTCAAGTCCCAAATTTCGTCG
Organism: uncultured Anaerolineaceae bacterium; assembly: GCA_964575225.1. Lineage (GTDB taxonomy): Bacteria > Chloroflexota > Anaerolineae > JAAYZQ01 > JAAYZQ01 > CAZNQW01. Next base: position 5,562 of record CAZNQW010000108.1, read on the forward strand.
TTTCATGCAAGGATAGGGGATGATGAGGTGCTGTTTTCGTCAGGAAATTTCCAAATAACTCGAAAAATCGAAGGGTGCCCATCGGCCCCTATCGCCTGCGGGTGGGGGCCGGCGCGTGAGCATGCCGCGTCCCTACAACAAACATGCAGGATAGGACCTGTAGGGGCGGGTTTCAAACCCGCCCCGACAACGTGCACTCGCCTGCTCGCCAACCCCATGGGCCCCCCATTCTCGCTCCCGCAGGGCCGACCGGGCATCAATCCCTGGGCCTCTCCGTGGATCTTTTTGACAGGCTGCCTTTGCCGTGCTATAGTCAGGTTGGAAAAAGAGATCTTTGAGTGAACACAATTGGGCCGGCGGAGCTTAATGTATGATTCGCAAGATACGACGTATGCTTACAAGCCTGTTGGGGGGGCGTCTGAAGAACGTCCTGATAGCCTCTTTTGCCCTGGTGGCCGCGCTGACGGTGGGTCTGAATGCCGTCGCCGTGTCCCAGGTGATTGGGGATTATCTGGGCGAGGCAGAGACGGAGCGCGTGGAAAGGGATATGGATCTGGCCCAGGCCTTTTACCAATTGCAGTTGGACGATGTCGTGGGCATTAGCCACAGCTTGGCGGTGGATCCCCTGCTGACCTCCCGGGCTGTGGAAGCCGCCCAGGGGCAAGTGGATGCCCGGACATTTATCGACCAGCGCATCGAGAACGTCGTCCAGGCCTTTTCCTTTGGGGGCATGCACCTGGTGGCGGTGCTCGACGCCAACGGCGATCTTTTGACGGCGCGCATCGTCTCGCCCAAAGGCGATCTCTTGCCGCCCCCCGATAGAGGCGATTTTTCAGGGTTGTCGATTGTCGAGATGGCCCTGTCCACCGGAGAGGGATGGTCTGGCACCGAGGTGATCCCCGCCGAGATCCTGCAACAGGTGGGGCTCGAGTCGCAGGCTCGGATTCCACTTCGGGATACGCCCCGAGCGGCTGCGGAACTGTGGGATGATCGGGAGGGTACGGCCGGCCTGTCTTTGGTGGGGGTGAGCCCTTTGCTGGGCAGCGATGGGCGCGTGAAGGGCGCCGTGCTAGCGGTCCACGTGCTCAACAACGACTTTGCTTTGGTGGACAAGATCCGAGAGGTGGCGGGAGTCGATACGGCGACCATCTTTTTCGGCGATCTGCGCGTTTCGACCAACGTGATGACCGAGGAGGGAGAGCGGGCGATCGGCACGCGCGTGTCGCAGGACGTGTACGAACAGGTATTGAGCCAGGGACAAGGGTATGCGGGGCGGGCCTATGTGGTGAACGAGTGGTTCATCACTCGCTATCAGCCCTTGCACGACTATGCGGGCCGTGTGGTCGGCATTTTGTACGTCGGCGCCCGCGAATCGGTCTTTCGGGCCCTGGTCGACGATGTGACCAGCCGGATCCGGCTCTTGGCGTTGGTAGCTGTGGTACTGGCCGGGGTGATCGCGGTCCCCATTGCCCAGGTCATCGTCCAACCCCTGTACGACCTGGTGGAGGCCAACCGGCGGGTGACCCAGGGCGACATGTCGGCCCGGGTGGAGCCTTTTGGGCATGGCGAATTGGCCGAGTTGGGTCGATCGTTCAATGTCATGGTCGATGCCCTGGAAGAAGCCCACCAAAGGTTGCTCCGCGCCTTTGAAAACCTGGCCGAAACCTTGCAAAGGACTCAGCAAGAGTTGCTGCACAAGGAAAAGCTGGCGGGGATGGGTCAATTGGCCGCCGGGGTGGCCCACGAGCTGAACAACCCCTTGGGCACCATCTTGCTGTATGGCAACATCGTGTACAAGGAGCTGCCGCCGGAGGATTCGCACCGCGGCGATCTGGAGATCGTGATCGCCGAGACCAATCGCTGCAAAACCATTGTGCGCAATCTGCTCGACTTTGCCCGTCAGAACCACGTGGAAGCCAAGCCGCTGGACCTGAACGCCCTCGCCGCCGAACTGGTTGAGAAACAGCAGGCCCTTCCCAAGTTCGAAAAGGTACAGATGGCGCTCAAGCTGGGTTCGATCCCCTCCATCCAGGCCGATCCGGTTCAGGTGCGGCAGGTGTTGATCAACCTGATGGAGAACGCGGCCGATTCGATGGCCTCGTTGGGAGGTGGGACCTTGACGGTGGCTACGGAGCAGGCGCCTTTTGGCCAGGGGGTCCGGGTGTTGATTTCGGATACGGGGGTCGGCATTTCTGAGGAGAACCGAGCCAAATTGTTCACGCCTTTTTTCACCACCAAACCGGTGGGGCAGGGGATGGGGTTGGGTCTGGCCATTGTCTATGGCATCGTCAAAATGCATGGCGGACAGATCCAGGTGCAAAGCAAAGAAGGGGAAGGAACGACGATCGCCGTCACCCTCCCCTTCAAACCCAGTCAACGGCCCGCGCCTGTGGCGGGTATGGGTGTCATTTAGGCCGGGGGCACAGACTCTGAGGCGGGTGATTCACCGCTCAGCGGGAGCCAAAAGGAGAATCGGGTGCCTTTGCCCAGCTCCGATTCGACGGAAATCTGGCCGCCGTGCTCCTCCACGATCCTTCGGACGATAGAGAGTCCCAGCCCGGTTCCCTGCTGGGTGAAGGATTTGGCCTGGCGCGTGCGAAAGAACTCTTGGAACAGTTGCGGAAGATCGTCCTGGGAAATGCCGATGCCGGTGTCGCTGACCTGGCCCGCCACCGTGGGGCCATCGCCGGGTGAAAGGCGCACGGCTACCCGCCCTCCCTCGGGCGTGTACTTGATGGCGTTGTTGATCAGGTTGGTCCACAATTGGGTGATGTGGGCGGGATTGCCCTGGAGAGAGGGACAAGGTTGGATATCGACCTGGACTGCGATCCGCTTTTCTTGGGCCGTGGCCCGTTGTAGATCCAGTACTTGGTGGAGTACGTCTTCCATTGATACGGATTCGCGCACTTGATCGCGGTGGGTGTCCTTGAGTCTGGAGAGCAGGAGAAGGTCGTCCACCAGCACCAGCAGTTCGTGGGCGCGTTCGGCGGCCCGCCGCTGCATGCCCTTTCTCTCCTCCGGCGAGCCATAGCCATCCAACAACAGGTACATAAAGCTCTCGATGGCCGCCACCGGAGCGCGCAGTTCGTGGGCCACCTGGCGCATGAAGGTACTTTTGATCCGGTCCAGCTCCTCCAACAGGGCCTTTTCCTGAGTTAGCCGCTGGGCCTCTTCTTCGATCCGTTGCAGGCGCCGCGCCTCGGCTTGCAGGCGTTTCTTTTCCAAGCTCCGTTCAATGGCCAGCAGCAGATGGTCGTCGGAGAAGGGCTTGGCCACAAAGTCGTCGGCCCCCAGTTTCATGGCCTCCACGGCCATTTCGACGGTTGCATAGCCGGTGATGATGATGCACGCCATATCCGGATTCTTGGCCAGGGCCGGCACCATCAGTTCGAGGCCGCTGATGTCGGGCATCATCACGTCGAGCAGGAGCACCGCAAAATCGCGTTCCTCCAGTTTTGCCTGTCCCTCTCTACCCGTGGCGGCCAGTTCGACCGGATAGCCGTGGGGCGTCAGGGCGCGACGGCACCCCTCGCGGATTCCGCGTTCATCGTCGATGATGAGTACATAGGTCTGGGCGTTGCTCTCCTGGGTCATACTGGCTTTTTCCTCATTTTGGGTCTTGAGTCCATGGATAAATCCATGACGAACCACGGCTCCCGCCGCTGGCGATCGCTGCAAACCTGAAACGGGGGCTCATCACGCTCGCGCGGGATCGATCGATCCCGCGCGAGCCAGCATCACACGGTCAATGGGCCACGCAACCATCCTACAGGCGCCCACACAAGCCCGCAACACCAACCTGGGCGCCGATCTACGAGCGCCGAACGGCGACGCGCAGGGCCGCTGTGGTTTCCGGCTACAAATCCCCCCGATTTCTCGTCGCCCGGTCCTGGAATCGATCTATCCCAGGAGCTGCTCGATCTCTTTGAGCAGGTCGTCGGGTTTTACCGGCTTGGTGAACCAGGCATCCATGTGCAGCTCGCCCTCGGTGGGCAAGAGGCCGCCGTGCTCTGTATCGGCGATCGACGAGACCATGACGATGGGAATGTTCTTCAGAGCGGGATCGGTTTCCATCTCGCTGCTTACGTTGAGACCGTCGAGAATGCCGTCCATCATAATATCCAACAGGACAAGGCTGGGCGGCTCGGCGCGCATGACTTTCAGCGCCTCGGTGCTATTCGTCGCAGTGACGATCTCGTATCCCTTGCTCTTTAGGTAGAGGCTGGTGATCTCGACAAAGTCTGGATCGTCATCGACAATGAGAATTTTGTGCATGGTGTTCCCCTTTCACTTCATCGGCCCTTTTGGGCGGTCATCGACGGTGACTGCCTTTGCCATCCTCTGACTGCGCTGGATGTTACCGGTTCTTGGTGAGCCGCTTGACTTCGGCCACCAAGAGCGAGGGTTCCACCGGTTTGACGAGCAAGTTGTCGGCGGGCAGCGATTCACCCGATGGCAGCAACCCCGCAAAGGAGGTCGTGGTGATGGATGATACCATCAAAATGGGCACGTCCTTAAAGTCGGCGTCGGCGCGAATGGCCTTGGCGGTTTGCAGGCCGTCGAGCAGCCCCTGCATCATCACGTCCAGAATGACCAGATCGGGCCGGGTCATGTGCATTATGCCCAAAGCGGCCTCGCCGTTGTTGGCCGTCTGAACCTCACATCCTTCGGCGAGCAAGATCAAGCGGGTGGCCTCGACAAAGTCTGGATCGTCGTCGACCAGGAGGATGCGAACAGGGGTGGTGGCCGGTAAGATCCACTCGCTGCTGTCCTTCATCGTGCGCAATACGTGCGACGTGGCCGTCTGGCGGATGCCGGGAATGGAGGCAATCTGATGGGTGAGAAAGTGGAGCAGGGCATCGTTGGACGGGAACCAGGCCTCGACCACCAGATCGCTCTCGCCGGTGGTGTAATGGATGGCCCGCACTTCGGGCACGCGCTCCAGTTGGGCGGCGATCTGATCGACCTTGGAAAGATCGATGCTTAGGGCCAGAAAGGTGATGGTCGAAAAGCCGATCTTGGCCGCATTGGGTACAGCCGTAATGCGGATGACGCCATCGGATAGGAGCCGCTCCAGCCGCTTGCGCACGGTGGCTTCGCTGATGTCCACGCGACGGGCAATGTCCACGTTCGAAGTTCGCCCGTCCTGTTGTAGGATGGCGATGATCTTGAGGTCAATTGCGTCAAGGTTATAGGACATATCGCACCCGCTACCTCAGAAAGTCGCAATTCATTATACCATAAGTACGAAAAAAGTCAATTATGGACGCACTCTATGACATTTTTCGGGTATTTCGGGCGACTGCTGGGAAAGGCCGTGGGATGGTCTCAGGAGCTACGGCCCGAGGGCTTTGAGGATCAGCGGCAGGTGGACCCAATTCAATTCGGGGCAGGTGGTGACCTGCAAAAAGATGTCGGTGAGGTCCCCGGCCGTGATGGTTAGCGTCTGGCTGAGGGAAACGCCGGTCGATAGGTGCTCGGCACTGAGCAGATAGGTGCCAGGAGGCAGGTCGACCGCGCCGAACCAGCCGCTGCCATCGGTTTGAAGGCTGCGGCTTTCGGGTCCTGTCAGGGTCAAGGCGCGGCCATCCACCGTGCGCACACAGGGAGGGGTAGGGGCCAGCCGGCCCGTCAGGTGTCCCTGGCTGGGGCGAATCTTCCAGGGCGGCGCCGGGGAGAGGGCCGGGCGGGTGTACACGTCGGTGACGGCGACGTTGACGAACACCCGGCGGGGATCGGCCAGGCTACTGGGTGTGGCATAGCTGTAGCCGCTGATGCCCAACCCCCGCTGACCCGCCGCCGATGGCTGCCGGGCGCTCGCCCACTGGGCCATGCTGTCCGGCAGGGGGTTGAGATACAAGCCGGTTCCGACTACCAGACCCCGGTCGTATTGGTGATCTTTGGCCCAGAACTGCCAGGCGTCGAATTGGCCCGGATACTTGCTTTCGGTCCGGTAGATCATCGGCAGCGCCAGGTCCAGGACCCCCTCCTCCATCCAGGCGCGCCAGTCCTGGAGGTGGCTGGTGTAGGGGCCTCGCGTTTCCCAATCGTAGGCCGGGGTGGGCGCATAGCCGATGGCAGAGAGGGCGGCGCTGACGCGGATGCGGGGGGCGATGCCGGCGGCGGTCAAGTAGATGCGGCGCACCAGGGCCGTCACCTGATCGCGCCGCCACTGGAGCCATTGGGCGTCGAGGGGCGCCGGCACGTCGGATCGTCGGGTTTGGGCCTGAAAGCGCGCCAGGGCGGTGGGGTTATAGCCCCAGCTATTGCCCGGGTAGCGGATGCGGTCCAGGTGGATGCCGTCCAGTTCGTAGCGACTGGCCAGTTCGGCATAGACCGCCACCAGGTACTCGACCACGTCGGGGTGGCCTGGGTCCAGATACCACACGCCATCGCCGAACTGGGCGGTCCCCAGTTCGTCGGTCATCAGCCAAAAGTCGCGCCCCGTGGCGGTCGGTCCGTGGGTGTTGAAGGCGTGGTCAGGCGCTACGGGCGGCGTGTCGCCGTTCCAAATGGCCAGGCTGGTGGCCCAGGCATGCACCTCCAGCCCGGCGGCGTGGGCCCGGTCGATAAGGTAAGCCAGGGAGTCGAAACTGGGGTCGGCGTTGGCGGCCCAGGGGTTCAGGTCCGAAGGATAGTAGGTGTCGCCCCGCTTGAGGACCTGGACGACCAGGGCGTTCATGTTCCCGGCTTGGGCCGTTTCGACCAGTTCGTCGATCTGCTGGCGGCTGCGGATCCCGTCGTGGTAGGCGTCGGCCCACAGGGCGCGCATTTCGTCGGGTCCGCTCAACCCCGACGTGACCAGGTGCACGTCGTCCACAAAGAACTGGGTGGCGGCGGTTGCGGCCTGCACCGTCACTTGGACGGTCTGGCCGCCATAAGCGCTCAGGTCAAACTCCCCGGACAGCCACAGGCCGGCGGTCGAATCGCCGCCGAGGGAAAGCAGCGTGGTCAGGGGGGCGCCGCCTGCATCCAGCAGGCGCACCGTCAGCGAATCGGCGGCGGTTAGGGCAGGGTC
>CAZNQW010000109.1:0-7051 GCA_964575225.1 uncultured Anaerolineaceae bacterium
GTCGAGATAGAAATACATCCCGGCGCCCAGGTACTCCCAGGGAAGGACGCCCTGAACGATCCAGCGCAGGCTTCGAGGGGGGAGGTCGTAAGAAGCCACTTCCTCCAAGGTGTAGGGGTCCATCAGTTCGAGTTGAAAACTCCGGCCGTTGCTGTTGACGGCGACAATCCGGCCCTCGCGGTCAAAGGCGACCGTGCCGTATCCACCAAACCCTTGGGTCCTGGAACTCACCCGAGATTCGGGGCCCGAGGGCCCAGGGGCCTGATAAGTATCGCTCATGTAGGCATCGCAGTGCATGTTGTTGCCGGCGCCGGCTGCCATGAACGGGTGATCGGGGATGGGCGCGTGGGGGATCGGCGCCAGGGGGTTGGCGGTTTCGGAAGGGAGTGGTCCCTGGGACGCGACACCTGGGTCCAACCACGGCTCTGGGATCGATCCCGAGCGCCGGATGCCGCTCAGGCCGGTGACCAGGCTTCCCAAGGCCAGCAGCACGATGGCGGCAAGGAGGAGGGTAAGGCCTCCGCAAGAAAGGACGGTCCTGCGCTTTGATCGCGTTCCTTGGGACGTTGGGGCTTGGTCGCTGTGGACGATCTGGCCCATGGCTCGGTTGACCTCGATGTGTGCAGTGGTGCGTTTCCCAGGTGGACCAGACCCAATGGCCCTATGGTCTTGCGGTTGCTGGGGGCATGATCTGGTTAATGCGTCAACCTCTGCCCAAGGGCCAACGCATAGCTGCGAGTTCTTGGCAATCGGCGCCCGGCCCGTCCATGGACGCTATCCGATTGCTAGCCGTAGTATACCACGCTCCCGGTTTCTCGTCAAAGGGCATCTTGGCGCCGATGGGGCATGTCCCGTTTTTCTGTCGACAATCGCCGTCTTGTTACGGCGCATAGCCGTAGGCCCGGTACCACTCCACTGCTTTGCCCAATGCTTTGCGGGCCGGCGTCTGCGGCAGGCCAAGCTCCCGGATGGCTTTGCCTGGGTCGAAAAACTCGTAGCGGCGCGAGAGGCGCACCGTGTCCGGCGTGGCGGTCGGCTTGTGGCGGGGGTTCAGCCGCGCCCGGGTAGCGTCCACGTAGGACCAGGCCAGGGCGACGGCATGGGGGATGCGCAGGCGGACGCGCGGCCGCCCACTGATTTCGGCCAAAAGGTCCAGGATCTGTTTGAGGGACAGGTTTTCGCCGCCCAGGATGTACCGTTCTCCCACCCGGCCCCGTTCGGCGGCCAATAGATGGCCCGCGGCTACAGTCTCTACACCGACAATGTTCAGCCCTGTATCCACATAGCCGAACATTCGCCCGTTGAGCATGTCCACGATGATCTGGCCGGTGGGCGTCGGCTTGTGATCGCCCGCGCCTACCGGCGTGCTGGGGTTGACAATGACCACCGGCAATCCCTGTCGGGCCATCTCCCGAGCCACCTCCTCGGCCAGGAACTTGCTGCGTTGGTACGGCCCGATCCGATCGTCCAGGGCGCTGGGGGTATCCTCCGTAGCCGGCGTGTGGTCTCGGTGAAAGCCCAGGGTGGCCACCGAGCTGGTGTAGACCACCCGATCCACCTTCTCCAGGCGTGCCGCATCCAGCATCCGGCGCGTGCCCTCTACATTGGCCTGGCAAAAGTCCTCCCAACGATGGCCCCAATAGCTGTACAGCGCCGCCACGTGAAATACCCACCCACAGCCGGATATGCCCCTTCTCAGCCCTTCGCCGTCGCTCAAATCGCCGATGACCCGCTGCACCGGCAGCCCTTCCAGTTGACGGGTGTCGGCACCGGGACGAACCAAGGTCCGAACCTCGTGGCCCGCCTCCAGCAGGTGGCGCACCACGGCCCCGCCGATGAATCCCGTACCTCCGGTCACAAACGCGCGCATCGTGTCTCCTGGGGTGTTTCCTGGGGCGAATGGGCTACGGAGATGGCGGGCCCAGTCGGCCCGCCATCTGCGCCTGAAAATCTGTGGATCGCAGGGCGCGGCTTTGCCCCGCCCAAGGGTCGTTCAGCAGTCCCCTTAGGCCTTGCCCAGCACCGCGGCCAGCAGCGCCATCCGGATGTACATGCCGTTCTCCATCTGGCGAAAGTAGGCAGCGCGGGGGTCGTTGTCAATGGCGTAGCTGATCTCGTTCACGCGGGGCAAGGGGTGCATCACCACCATGTGTTCCTTGGCCTTGCCCATCAGCTCGGGGGTGATGACATAGTAATCCTTCACCGCTTCGTAGGCGGCCTGGTCGGCAAAGCGCTCGCGTTGGACGCGCGTGACATAGAGGACATCCACCTTGTCAATTACATCGTGCACGTTGTTGGTCTGGTACGTGGGCCGATTGGCCTCTTGGACGTAGCTCAACACTTCGTCGGGCAGATTGAGGATATCGGGGGAGACGAACGACATCTCGACGTCGTACAGGCTCAGCAGTCGGGCCAGGGAATGGACCGTGCGGCCATAGCGTAGATCGCCGACCATGGCCACGTGCAAGCCGTCGATGGTCCCCAGTTCCGACACAATCGTATAAAGGTCCAGCAGGGCCTGGGTCGGATGTTCGCCCACGCCGTCGCCGGCGTTGATGATCGGCTTGCGCGCATACTCGGCGGCCACCTGTGATGCGCCCACTTCGGGATGGCGTAGAACAATGACGTCGGCATACGATTCCAGGGTGCGGATGGTGTCGGGCAGGCTCTCGCCCTTGGTCACCGACGAGTAGCGCACCTCGTTAATGGGGATGACACTCCCCCCTAACCGCGACATGGCGGCGATAAACGACGAGCTGGTACGGGTACTCGGCTCGTAAAAGAGGCTGGCCAATACGTGCCCCTTGAGCAGGTCGGTAGAGCCCACCCGCTTGACGATGGCGCGCATCTCGTCGGCTACGCCAAAGATGTGGATCAGGTCCTGTCGGCTGAACTGCCGAACCGAAATGATGTCCTTCCCGTAAAAGCCACTGTTCAGGTTGGGGGCCAGTCCCACCCTCTTGATTCCGTTGCTCGACCCTGTTGGCATATTTCCCTCCATGCTTATCTGAATCGGAACCGGGCGCTCGACCCCCGATTCCTGCCGTGCCCTATTGATTGGGGACCACCACCCGGCCATAACCGGGCGCTGCCATGATCTGGCCCTCGTGAAACACCGTCTTTCCCCGCAGCACCACTTGCCGGACCCGTCCCTGGACGTCCATGCCCTCAAAGGGGTTCCAGCCGCAGCGGGTGTGCAATAGATCCGACGTCACCGTGTAACGGGCGTCGGTATCGACCTCCACCCAGGTCTCAGCCTGGACCGGCAGCCCATAGATGCGCCGCGGCCCGTCGTGGGTCAGCTCTACCAACCGCTCCATCGACAGCCGGCCCTCGGCCACCGCCGTCAGCAGCAGGGGCAGCATCGTCTCCAGGCCGGGGACCCCGGGCGGCGGCTCGGCCCCCTCTTTTTCAGCACGCGTGTGGGGCGCGTGGTCTGTGGCGATGCAATCCACCATATCCAGGTGGGCCCACAGCGCTTCCACATCGGCCTGTGTGGCCAAAGGGGGTTTCATCGAACCGTAGGGACCCAACCGCCCGGCATCGGCCTCGGTCAGGAATAGGTGATGGGGCGTCACCTCACAGGTCACGTCGGCCCCCGACACTTTGGCCGCGCGAATGAGGGCGATTTCGTCCGCCCGGCTGATGTGGCACAGGTGCAGCCTGCGCCCAAAACTTCGCGCCAGGCCGATGGCCATCGCCACCGACAGCCCTTCTGCGTGGACGGCGATGGGGCGCCTGGCAGGCCAGGTGGCAAAATGGGTCAACAGGGCCGCCAGGCTCCGCATCCGCAGCGGGCCGTAGGTCTGGTCCAGGTAGATTTTGAGGCCCGCGGTTTCTGCCGCCAGGGAAGCGGCCTGCGCGGCATTGTCCTCGGCCGCCCCCACAAAAAGCCCCACGTCGCACAGGGCCGTTTCGTCCACCAGCCGCTGCACGAGTTGCAGTCCCTCGGCCCCCACGATTGGCGGCGAGGTGTTGGGCATGGCTAGGAGCATAGTAACGCCGCCGGTGAGGGCGGCGGCGGTGCCACTGGCAATATTCTCTTTGTGCTCTCCACCCGGTTCGCGCAGATGCACATGCCCATCAACAAGCCCTGGTAGGTGCAAATTCACTCTTCACGCTCCTTTGGCAGAAAAAAAGGGCACCCTACTGGGAAATTCCCTCCCAGCGGTGCCCTTGTGCTCTTTCGGTTGAGCGCCCTTGAACTCGTCTCACGCTCCTCTTCCCACTTGCCCATTTGCCGCTCGACATCCGAGATAGTTTCAGACCCCGAGCCAACTAACGAATTCTAGCACAGATCAAAATCTGAAGCAAATCCCCATCGGCGCAATGCAGCCCCCATCACCCTCGAGGGGCGCCAAATAGCCGGGCCTGGAGGCGCTTGAATGGGATCAACCTCCGCAACAGGTCCATATCCTGCTGGCGGAAACCGCCGAGAAGGGCCAACACCGTCGGGTACACTACTACCGCCACCACGATCAGCAGAATCCAGGACAGGTCTCGCAGCAGCCACATAGCGCCCACCATCGCCGCCGAGGCCACCGCCGGCTGCCAGACGAGGGATAGCCAGGGCACCGTTCCCAGGTGCTTGCGCACCGCATAGTAAAAGGGGATCAGCAGTGCCCACTCGGACAGGATCGTCACCACCGCCACCCCCTGGTAGCTGTAGCGCTGGATGACCAGGAGATTGGCGATGACATTAAAGGTCACACCGATCAGAAACGCCTTGGTCAGAAAGCGCTGCTGGTCGATGGCGATCAGCACGTATTGGGTGACGCTGTTGACAAAGCTAAAGGGCAGGAACCAGATGACCAGTTGCAGAGCGATCTGAGAATGGGGCAGGTATTTGCCGCCGCCCAATACCAGAATGAGTCCCTCGGCCACAAAGGGCATGCCCGCGGCAATGGGTAGGGCGATGATCAGCAGCAGGCGAAGGGACAGCACATAGGCCCGCATCAAGGAATCCCGCGATGTAGCCGCATAGCGGCTCATCAGGGGAAAGATCGCCTGGGTGAGATACTGAGGGATGATCAACAGGCCATCGACATATTTGAGCGCAGCGCTGTAATAGCCCACCACCGTGTCGCCCTTGATCGGCTTGAGGAGCAACACATTAATGCGGAAAAAGACGGTGGCCAACAACAGGTTGATCATCAACGGGAAGGAGGTGTTCATCATCCACCGGCCCGTTTGCGGGTCCCAATCTGCCTGGGGCTTGAAACAGTGGCGGGCCATCAGAATCCCCAGGGTCGCCGCGCTAAAGACATTGGCCACCACCGACACGCCCGCCAAGCCGACGAACCCCCAACCCACCAGCAGGGCAAGGGCGCCCAGGCTGACACGGGTGAGCGCCGTCAGCGTGGCGATGGCTGCCGGGTATTCCATCTTTTCGTGGGCATAGAACACCGCACTCACGCCATCGGCCAGGTTGCTGAAGAACAGACCCAGGGCGAAAAGGGCAATGGCCATCACAATGTCGGTCGTCATCTGCCCAAAGGCCGCGTACAGCAACACGACCAACGTCATCAGCGGCAACGAAAGCAGCCACAGCAACGCGCGCAGCACGGTCACCACGCTCAAATAGCGGTTGCCCTGGCTCCGATCTTTGGCCACCTCGCGGGTCAGCAGCGTTCCCAGGCCAAAGCGCACCAGGATGTCAAAGTAGCCGATAAAGGACACGGCAAAATAATAGCGCCCGGCCAATTCGGGGGCCAGGATGCGCAGCATGAGCATGGCAAAAGCGAAATCGAGCACCTTGTTCAAAAGCTGCAAGCCCATGGGGATCAAGCTGTTCTTGGCTACCCTCTTGACCGTAGGATCGTCGTCCCGTTCCCGGTAGAACCGTCCCCACAGCCAGTAGAGGACGAGAAGGAACAGCATCACCCCGGCCATAAAGCTGCCATACAGCCCCAATTTGAAACTCATGGGCGTGAACTTGAACCGCACCCGGTGGGCGCCCGCCTCCAGCCACACCGCCCGGAAATTCCCATCGGCGCGAACGATCTGCAGTTCGTGCTCCACGGGTGGTTCGTACTGGGCATCGGGCGTCGCTGGCTGGTCGCTCGGGTCGGAGCGATAGGCCTTCCAGCCGCTAAAGTAGCTATCGGTCAGAACCAGCCAGCCGGGGCCGGGCACCTCGACGTCGACAAACACGGTGTTGGGGGTGTGCACCACGACATGGGCCGGTTGAAGGGGCCAGTCGGTGGGCCCTTCTGCTTGCGGCAGCGACGAGGCCGCTACCATATCGGCGTCTAGCAGTACCACCTGTCGCGGATCGAAGGTGCTCAGCCGCGACCGCAGGTCGCCCATGGTCACTACCTCGGCCTGGGGCAGGGCAAAGGCCCGCGGTAGGACGTCGCGGTTCTCATAGATCCGAACCTCGTCGGCGTAGACCAGGGCATAGTCGGGGTTGGGGATCTCACCTTCGGTCATCACATAGCGGACGTTCAGCAGGTCGACAAGGGGCGAACTCAGGTGCTCCACCCCATAGATTGGCGCGATGCGGTTGTACAGCAGCTCGCCCTGCTCTTCGATGGCCGACATATAGTCCACGTACTGGCGCAGGATGATCGAATCATAGCCGCGCACGTCCTCCAACCCATGAAGCCAGGGGATGTTGGCGTTGAGGGTTTTGGTGCTGCCGGGGGCCTGGTAGGTGGTCAGCCGCCAGGGCTCGCCCTCGACGGCGCGATCCTTGAGAAACTGGATGGAGGGCGGCGTAAAGTCAAGCCAGGCTGGGTCGGCGGCGGGGTTGAATCCGGCACCAAACACCAGCAGGTCCACCGCCACCACGATCAGGGCCAGCGGCTGCCACAGGGGCGCCCGGCCCAACCGCTGGGGAAGGTGGATGCGACAACGACTCAGCCGCAGCACCACGCCACTGGCCATCACCGCCACCCCAAAAATCAGGAGGTGGGGCCATTCGTACGACAGCAGCGCCTGGCCGCCGGAAAAGACCTCCTGCGCCAGGCTCACCGCAGCCACGAGCCGGTCGGCCCAGGGCACAAAGTGGGTCGGCGCGGCCCGCACCACGAGCAAGGCCAGCACCAGG
>CAZNQW010000109.1:7061-12505 GCA_964575225.1 uncultured Anaerolineaceae bacterium
TTTCCCTACACGACGCTCTTCCGATCTCCAAAACGCTCTTGCAGATATCGCACCCCGAACCCGGCCAAGACGGCCATGCTCAAGGTGTAGGGGAACACCCACCGAAAGGGGGAGTGGAGCTGATTGATGCCGGGCAAGCCATAGTACAACAGGGCATACAAGGGGGTGCCAAAAATCAGCAGCAGCGAGATCACTGCCAGCGCCGCAAAAAGGCCGACGGTCCGTCGGTGGGCCGAGGGCTTGCGGATGCCCACCACCGCCACTACCGCCAGCACCAGGGGCAGAATGCCCACATAGCTGCCGGCTTCCACATAATTCCTGATGCCCCAGAAGAGGTTCTCGACCTTGACCCACTGCCCGCTGACCAGATCCCAATAGCCATGGTGGGCGGGATTGCCGAAAAAGTTGGGGATCAGAAAGGTGAAGACCTGGCGCGTGGGAAAGGCCCAACCCACCACATCGCTGTAGGAAACCGACCCCTCGCGGAAACTGCCGGTGACCAATTCAAACAGGGGGATCAGTTGGATCGAACCCAGGCCCAAGCCCAGACCCACCATAAAGGCCAGCCACAGCCCCAGGCGCAGGGGAGGCCGCCACGAGCCCACTTGGCGCCACAGCAGGATCAGCCGAACCAGGGCATAGTAGGCCATGACCAACAGGGTATAGACCAAAATCTCAGGATGGCCCGCCAGCACGTGAATGCCGAGGGCGAGGGCGCCCAACACCACATAGAGTATGGGCACAAAGGCGCCCGCCCCTTTTTCCTCCTGCTTTTGGATCATCCTCTCGATGATGGCCAGTAGCAACGGCAGCCAGGCCGCCGCTGCCAAGATCATCGTGAATACCACACTGACCAGGAAAAAGGCGCTGAGCTGATAGATGATGGCCGCGATCAACGCGGCAAATCGCCCCTGACGCAACACGCGGGCCAGAACGTACATCGAAATTCCGGCCAGCCACAGTTGGAGCACGGTGAACAAGCCATAAGCTCGTGGCAGCGGCAGGATGTAGAACAAAAGGCTCAGAGGGTAGACCGCCGAGTGTTGTCCTGCCGCGAGAAAGGGAATGCCGCCAAACAGGTGGGGGTTCCACAGCGGGATCTCGCGATCCTGGATCGACTCGACGATAAAGTCCTTCCAGACCAGGTTCTCCAGCACCAGATCGCTGAGAAGTTCGTTGTGCGGTGGTAGCTCGACCCCTTGCTCGGCGGCAAAGGTGCGATAGGGCTCCCACTGATAGAGGTTGTCGGCCGGGATCAGCGTGCGGGAACCCGCTGTCACAGGCCAGAAGAGGATCAGGGGCAGAATCAAAAGGAGCAGCAACGCTCCCAGGTCAGGTATCCACGCTTTGGATCGAACCATCATGGCATACGCTCAAGCCCAGCGCCCGACGACCCTTTCGGACCCGCGATCATCGGGGTGCCTGGCCGTTAGCTAGACCCGTTGCACCCGGCGGTGCCGCCATCGGATCTGCCAGGTGCGGAGGGCTGCTTCCACCTTGACCGGAACGGTCATCTTGGATTGACCGATGCGTCGATCCTCAAAATAGATGGGCAGTTCGTAAAAACGATACCCCAGTTTTTCGGTCAAAAAGGCCATCTCTACCTGGAACACATAGCCGTTGGAGCGTACCCGATCCAGGCCGATGCCCTCCAGCGTCTCGCGGCGCCAGCACTTGTAGCCGGCGGTGGCGTCTTTGACCTTCAGGCCCAGGATCAAGCGGGTATAGATGCTGTTGGCCCACCAACTGAGAAAATAGCGCCACCAGCCCCACTTTTCATCCAGTTTGCCGCCCGATACGTAGCGAGAGCCGATCACCACATCATAGCCGTCGATCGTATCCAACATACGGGGGATATAGTCAGGCGAGTGGGAAAAGTCGGCATCCATCTGTACGACAAAACGGGCCCCCTGTTCCAGGGCATACCGGAATCCGGCAATGTAGGCCGTGCCCAGGCCCTGCTTGCCACTGCGATGCATCACGTGGACCCGCCCGGCGTATTGGGTGGCCAAATCATCGGCCACCTTACCTGTGCCGTCTGGCGAGTTGTCGTCGACGATCAGAACCTCGAGATCCTCCACGTCCAGGTTCAGTAGTTCCCGAACCAGGGTCGGCAGGTTATCCGCTTCGTTGTAGGTGGGCACTACCACCATCACTTGATTCATATGCTCATCTCTCGGCAGGTCTTGGCAAAGCAGTTGATTATACTATGATCGGCGGGAGAGGTCAACCAGCCGCCGCGAGAAGTCCATGGCCCTGTCAAAGTCGTGTGCTGGCTCCGGTTGCTCTTCCACAGGAGCACACCGCAACTCGTCAGAGTTTTCTCTAACGCCATGCCCGCCGCGAGTACTCTCGCGCCTAAGCACCTGTGTACCCACAGACAGCATCCATTCTTGGGCACAAAGCGTATGGACCCCCGCATTCGCGGGGGTGACGTGCCGGTTACTAGGGTTGCGGCTTGTTAAAAAGGACTTTGACAGGGCCCTGGCGAGAAGTCCAGGGTGGGTGCCAGGTCTGGATTTACCTGCATTGGATTTGCAGCGGATCGCCTGCAGTCTCCGACTGCCATCCGCCACAACCAGCGCAGGATCGGACGCCATGTGGACACAAGGGACGAGCAGTCGGTGCGCACTATGAATTGACATAACCCCACCGTGCCTCGCTCAGGCAGAATTTCTGGCTGGTTATAGTTTCAGATTGACCGGCGCCATGAAATCCAGTATCATGGTTCCGGTTTTTTGAGCCTGCGGCCCATACCTGGAGTGGGCCACACAAGCTGTAGGTCACGGAGAGTGAAATCATGACAATCACCGTCGATGCCGTTGGGCTGGCCTGCCCCCAACCGGTCCTTCAGACTCGCAAAGCTATGGAACAATCGGAGCGAGTAGTGACCCTGGTGGACAACGAGGCGGCTGTGTCCAATGTGTTGCGCATGGCGACCAAGGCCGGTTGGCAGGTCCAGGTGAGCGGCGAGGGGCAGCTCTTTCAGATCGAGATGGCGCGAGAGGGCGCCAGGGCCCAGGTCGTTTCCCAGGCTGTGGGCCAGGCCGAGCCTGCGACCGGCCCCTTGGTCTTGGCGGTTTCGTCGGATGTCATGGGGCGCGGCGACGATCTGCTGGGCCACATCCTCATCCGCAGCTTTTTTCACACCCTCGGTGAGGTGGCGCCCTGCCCCCAGATTTTGGTCCTGTTCAACACCGGGGCCCGATTGGCCTGCGAGGGCTCGCCTGTTCTCGACGACCTGGGCGCCCTGGAAGAAGCCGGAGTAGAGATCCTCGTGTGTGGCACCTGTCTCAATCACTTGGAGATCAAGGACCAGTTGGCCGTGGGGCACGTGTCCAACATGTACGATATTGCCGAGACGATGCTCGCTGCCGGCAAGGTGGTGCATCTTTAGGCACGGCCTGCCCCACCGATTCCTCCCATCAAGAGATCCTGGGGTGGCCTGAAGAGACGTCGAAAGAGGTACGATGAACCAGGAAGATTGGAATCACATTCGCCTTACAGCGCTCACCGGCGCGGCGGGCTGAGCGTCCAAACGGTCACCCGACCGCTTGGCGCAGGTGCTGCGCCCTTTGCGCGAGACCTTTCGCGAACAAGATTATCCCAACCTGCTGATCGGGCTGAGTTCGCCCGACGATGCTGCCGTGTACCGCATCAGCGAGGACCAGGCGCTGATTTTCACCATTGACTTTTTCACGCCGGTGGTGGACGACCCCTATGTGTATGGCTCGGTGGCGGCAGCCAACGCGATGAGCGATGTGTATGCCATGGGAGGGCAGGTGGTGCTGGCCTTGAGCATCGCCGCCTTTCCGCCCAAGCTTCCGGCAGAGGTCCTGGGTGAGATCCTGCGCGGTGCGGCCGACAAAGTCGCCGAGGCGGGAGGCGTTATTGCCGGCGGTCACACCATCGATGACGAGGAGCCCAAATTCGGGCTGGCGGTCATGGGCACCGTCCATCCCGACCGCATTGGCAGAAAAGGGGGCGCCCAGGTGGGCGATCAACTCCTCCTGACCAAGCCTCTGGGGATCGGTCTGATCACCACGGCAGCCAAGGGGGATGCCGCCGATCCAGCACACCTCGAGGCAGCCATCGAGGCGATGCAGCAGCTCAATCGGGGGGCGGCAGAGCTGGCCCAGCAAGTTGATTTCCACGCCATCACCGACATCACCGGTTTTGCCCTCCTGGGCCATGCCTGTGAGATGGCTCAAGAGAGCGGTACAAGGTTCCGCTTTTTCTTTGACCAGTTGCCCTTTTTGCCGGGGGCCAAGGACTATGCCGATCAGTGGCTCTTTCCCGGAGGCGCCTGCAACAACCAGCGGACTTTTCAGGAGCAGGTCTCGTTCCAGGGCTTGGAAGAGGAGATGCAGATGCTCCTCTTTACGCCCGAGACCAGTGGGGGGCTGCTCATGGCCCTGACTCCCGACCAGGCCGACCGCCTGTGGGCGCTGTGCCGGCAAGCCGGCCAACCGATCTGGCGGGTGGGCGAGGTGGTGGAGGGAAGCGGAATCGACGTCGTACCGTGACCCTGGATTCCCGACCGCCTGCAAGGGCATGGGGGGCAGCCAAAGGATAGACTCAAAAAGCGCGGCGTTTTTCGAACACGCCGCGCTTTTCCGTCTCGGGGAATTCCAGCCTAATCAAACTCAAAGGGGATGGTTTCTGCCTCGGGAGCCGAGTCGGGATCGGACGGATCCTCCTCGTCTTCCAAGGGCTCGACCTCGGCCTCGACTGAGGGTTCGGGCAAGGAGGTTCGAGCCGAACCTGCCGCAGCGCCCTCCTCCAGGACATGCTGGGGAGCCATCGTCGCGACCGACTTGGCTGCCGTCTGGGTCGCGCCGCAAAAGGGGCAGACGTTCCAGCGCAGATGCAACAGGCGCCCACAGGATGGACAGGCCTTTTTGAGGCGGGTGTGGCAGGTGGGGCAGATCATGTACTCTTCTTCGATGCGGCGGTTGCAGCCCGGGCAGGCCAGTCTCTCTTCGATCCCCTGGAGCAATGCCTCCTCTTCCAGCGAGCGCTCATAGATCTCGGACAGCGTCTCGCGGGGACGGAGAATGGCATATAGCATCAGGCCCGGCAACGGAAACAAGGGGAAGAAGAGAAGGACCATCAGCGTAGCGAGGACCTGGGCAAAGACGTCGCGCGAGCGGGCGCGGATGTCGCGAAAGGCCCAGATCACGGCGCTGATCCATAGCGCCGCCAGAAAAGCGCCCAGCAGCGCAGCAAACATGATCACAAAGGGCTGAATGGCGTTCAGTATGTTCTCAAAGTCCATCCGATTGGTAGACTCCTTGACGTATAGTTAGTTGGCTGTCGGGACCATCGGCCCACGAGTCTGCCCTGTAGAAAACCAAGCTGCGAACAGGCGTCGGCTTGCCCACAAGCAGGAAAGTATTATACCACTTCTTTCCTGTTTTGTCACCTTGGCAGCGGCGATGAAC
>CAZNQW010000110.1:0-12286 GCA_964575225.1 uncultured Anaerolineaceae bacterium
CCTCAGTTTGCCAGAGAAAGTCCTTTTTGTCGACCTTACGTTGATGCCTATTGGCGCCCACGAGGGGCGCCCTATGTTCGGATATGGCATGGTGTATCTCTACCGCGCAATGCCAGGAAAACGTCGCCGGCTGAGGACCCTTTCACCCAGAAAGGCCTTTGGGGCAAAATGTGTAAATTTCGTCTTGACAGGGATCTTTTGGCCTAAACCCCTATACCCGAGAGGATGGCTGCGCCGCCGCCAATCGTAGCCGTGATGATGGCGGTGATGCCAAAGGAGATGACCCAACTGATCAGGACGGTCACAATGGCGTGGCTCGTCTCGAACTCCATCGCCTCGCGGATGGCCAGGACGCCGGCAATCAGGGAAAGGATGCCGCCGGCCAGTGCCAGAATCCAGCCCACGCAGGGGATAAAGCTAAAAAAGCCCAGGAGATTCGGGGCATTGGCATAGCCCAATACCCGGAGCATCTCGGATAGGTCCGATTTCCCTTGGAAGAGCAAGGTTCCGACCAGGTAGGTGAGCACGGCCCAGCCGATCCATCCGATGAGGATGGCGCTCAACCAACTCACGATAAAGCTGCCAAAGCTTCTCGAAGCGATGCCGGTCCCTACCGCCGACATAAAGGTGACCACCGCGACGATGATCATGGCTTCGGTCATGGCCTTTTGATCCTCCGCAATCTCGCGAAAGACCGTCCAGTCCAATCGAATGGCCCGCAGAATTCGTTCGATCATGATTCCCCCTTTTGGCGATTGCTGTGTCTTTGGCCGCCACATCCAATTCTGGCGCCTTTCCCTCCTTTACGCAAAAAAGCGATTTGTGTTGCAGCCGGTGCTCAGGCGCGCTGAATCTGGGCGCCCAGAGACTGAAGTTTGGTCTCGATGCGCTCGTATCCCCGGTCGATCTGGCTGATGTTCTGGATCACGCTCTGCCCGCGGGCACACAGGGCGGCGATGAGCAGAGCCATGCCGGCGCGGATATCGGGGCTGAAGAGGGTTTCGCCATTCAGCGCCGAAGGGCCGACGACCACGGCCCGGTGCGGGTCGCACAGGATGATGCGTGCTCCCATGGCAATCAGGCGGTCCACAAAGTACAATCGGCTGTCGAACATTTTCTCGTGGATCAACACCGTGCCCTTGGCCTGGGTGGCCACCACCAGGGCGATGCTCAGCAAGTCGGTGGGGAATCCGGGCCAGGGTGCGTCGTCGATCTTGGGCACGGCCCCTCCCAGGTCGTCGACGATGGTCAGAGGTTGATCGGCAGGGACCAGGACGTCCTGTCCGTCGAAGGAAAAGAGGATGCCCAGTTTTTCAAAGACCATGCGGATCATACCCAGGTGTTGGGGCGCCGCGTTCTTGATGCGCAATTCGCCGCCGGTCACCGCCGCCAATCCGATCAAGCTGCCCACCTCCATGAAATCGGGGCCGATGGTACATTGGCCTCCCCCCAGGCACGGCTTGCCCTGAATGTGGAGTACGTTGGAACCGATGCCCTCGATCTGGGCGCCCAGTCCGTTGAGAAAATGGCACAGATCCTGGACATGAGGCTCGCTGGCTGCATTGCGGATGACGGTTTCTCCCTGGGCCAGGCAAGCGGCCATCACCGCGTTTTCGGTGCCGGTGACGCTGGCCTCATCCAGCCAGATGTCGGCGCCGTGTAGCGAGGAGGCCACCATTTCAAATCGATCGTTCTTTTTGACCTGGGCGCCCAATGCCTCCAACGCCAGAAGGTGGGTGTCGATCCGCCGCCTGCCAATCCGATCTCCGCCGGGCAGCGTCAGTGTAATGTGCCCAGACCGGGCCAGCAGAGGGCCCAACAGGGTCAGCGAGCCCCGGATCTGGCTGAAAAGGGCCGGATCGGGGCAGGTGGAACAGAGTTGGGCCGCATGAACGGTTACCGAATGATGGTTGTGCCGTTGGACCGATGCGCCCAGGTCCTCAAGCAAGGATAGCATGGTCTGCACGTCTCCGATATTGGGCAGGTTGTGCAGGGTGATGGGCTGGTCGCTGAGCAGGGTAGCCGCCAGAATGGGCAGTGCGGCGTTCTTGTTTCCGCTGGGCACCACGGTGCCACAGATCGGGTTTCGTCCCTCGATAATAAACTTTTCCACAGGTTCCTCTCTTTACTTTCTATGTAGAGATTTCATCAGTCTTGAATTTATGGACAGACCTCCAGCCGGACGGGTGCGCCCAGATCCACCCCGATCCGAGCGGCAGCGCTGTCGTCTCGGAAGGCGATTTCCAGGTGTCCACTGCTGCCCATGTAGATCACCGGCTCTCCCGGACCAACGTCTGAGAAGGTTCTGTCCAGGTGGCTCACTCGCAGGGCTCCCACCTGGATCGAGCGTACCTCGCCGGGCATGGGTGCTTTGAAGCTGGTGATCAGGTTGCCACAGCGGTCGATATGGATCACTTCCCCCAGCCAAAGCGTATCGCTCAAGGGATGGGGCTCGGGAAGGGACATGTGGACCAGGGATGCAGGCGACAGTTCCTGCCCCATCTGTTCCACGGGAACGCCGCAGGCCAGGTGGGCTGCCACGGGGGCAAAGATGTCCCGCCCGTGGAAGGTGGCGCTTCCTTGAGGCAGATGGAAGGAGGAATTGGAGAGTTCAACGGTCCTCCGGACCGTCTGGGTGGAGAGGATGGGGCTTAGCAAGCCATTGTCGGGGGCGACAAAGAACGCAGACTCGGTCTGCAGGGCGATGGCCCGCCTGTGACTTCCGACGCCCGGGTCGACGACGGCCAGGTGGACCGTGTGGGCTGGAAAGAAGGTGTAGGAGGTAGACAGCAGATAGGCGGCCTGAAGGATAGCCTGGGGGCGGACCTCATGGCAAAGATCCACCAGGGCGGCGTTGGGGCAGATGCCCAGGATAACGCCTTTCATGATGCCTACGTACGCGTCAGCGTGACCGAAATCGGTGGTCAGGGTGATGATGGGACGGGACATGCGCTCTCCTGCCCCTATTGTACCCCAGGGTGGCAAGAGCGTCAAGCGCGGGCGGACGGCGCTTGATCCACGGTCGATCTACGGGCCCGTGACGATGTCGCCGCCTGATACTCCCCTGCGCCCCAGTCCCCGTCTCGGGGTACAGGGACCCGACAAGAAAAGGCTCCCACCGCCCGGTGAGAGCCTCCGGTGGGAGCCTTTTGATGAGCCGTGGAGGAATCGAACCTCCAGCCCGCTGATTAAGAGTCAGCTGCTCTGCCAATTGAGCTAACGGCCCACAAGCGAAGCCATTATACAGGTTTACGGAAAGACTGTCAAAAAAACTACTTCCTGTTGACAATTCGCCATCTGTGGGGAACAATGATATAATGGCGTTTCTGTGGGGGCCTTCCGGCCAGTCCACCGCTTGAGGGCGTATGAAAAAGGCACGTTTCTGGATTGGGATTCTCATCAGCATCATTGCCCTGGCGTTTGCGTTTCGCCAGGTGGATTTTGGGGCTGTGTGGCAGGCGCTCACCGCAGCGAATTATTGGTTGCTGGCAGTGTCACTGGTTCCCCTGGTCGTTTTTCTCGTATTGAGGGCCTTTCGCTGGCGGCTGTTGTTTTACCCCAAACAAGGGCTCCGCGTGGGCAATCTCTTTGCCGTCATCAACATCGGCTATCTTTTGAGCAACATTTTCCCGGCGCGGCTGGGCGATGTGGCCCGCGCCTATCTGATCGGCGACACCGAGGACGTCAGTCGGGCGTCGGCCTTTTCCACCGTGGTAGCCGAGCGGGTGATGGATGCTCTCTGCGCCGCCGCCGGCTTTTTCATTGTCCTGCCCTTTGCCCCCCTGCCCGATTGGATGGTCCGCGCCGGCTGGATTGTGGGGGTGGTGGCTCTGGCGGCGGTGATTGCCTTTGTCGTGTTGGTGCGAAAACGGGAGTGGACCCTGCGCCTGTTGGGGCGGATATTGCAGGGCCTGCACTGGCCCGAGTGCGAGACGATGACGGCCTTTTGGGAACGGCTGGCGCGGCGCACTCACCTTGGGTTTGTGGCGCGGCTGCCCTGGATTGGACGAAAAAATCTGGTCGAGATGGCCGGCTCTTTGATCGAAGGCCTGAGCGGCATCACGACGCTGCGGATGGGACCCCCTTTGCTGCTCTGGTCGGCGCTCATCTGGGCGGTGATCTCGTTTTTCTACTGGCTGATTCTGCTGGCTTTTGACCCGGCGCAACCTTTTGTAGCCGGGCTGGCTGTGGCTTCGGTCACGGCCCTGGGAATGACGATCCCGTCTTCGCCCGGCTATATCGGCGTCTTTGAGGCGTTGACGCGCGAGACGATGGTTATGTTTGGCATGGCGCCGGTGGCCGCGCTGAGTTACGGATTGGTGGCCCATGCCATTGTCTACATTGTGTATACCCTCCTCGGTCTGCTGAGTATGGTTCAGCAAAATCTGTCCTATGCCAAGATCCAGGAGCGAATTTCTGCGGAGGCCCAAACGACGCCGTGAGAGTGTTGCTGGTACTGACCTACTACCACCCCCACGTAAGCGGGTTGACAATTTATGTAAAACGCCTGGCGATGGCGCTGGCCCTGCGCGGCCACCAAGTCACCGTGCTAACCTCCCAGTACAATCCCGATTTGCCTACAGAGGAAGAGATCGATGGAGTTCGGGTTGTTCGGGTGCCGGTGGTTTTGCGCATCAGCAAAGGGGTCATCATGCCCGCCTTTCCGTTCAAGGCCTGGCGCCTCATCCGGGAGCACGATGTGGTAAGCATTCATCTGCCCCAGTTTGAGGCCAGCCTGCTGGGTCTTTTGGGGCGCCTGGCCCGCCGGCCGATGGTGTTGACCTATCACTGTGACCTGCAATTGCCCAAGGGCTGGTTCAATCGGGTGGTCGACAAGGTCGTGTTCGTGAGCAACTACCTGGCGGGGCACATGGCCCAGGCCGCGGTGGCCTACACGCGCGATTTTGCCGAACATTCCCACTTTTTGTCGCGCTTTTTGGCCAAGGTGGAGGTCATCCCTCCGCCCGTGATCATGCCCGCACCCGAACCGGACGAGGTGGAGGCCTTTCGCAGGCAGCACGACCTGGCCGACCGCCCTGTGGTGGGGATGGCGGCCCGGTTGGCGACCGAAAAGGGTGTCGAGGTGTTGATCGAGGCCATGCCCCGCCTGTTGGAGGCCTTTCCGCGACTGAAGGTGCTCTTTGCCGGACAGTACCAGGACGTCATGGGCGAGGAGGCCTATTATCGCCGCCTGATGCCGATGATCGAGCGGCTGGGGAAGGATCATTGGGAGTTCCTGGGGGTGCTGACCCAAAACCAGATGGCACCCTTTTTTGCCGCCTGCGATGTGTTGGTGGTGCCCAGCCTCAACTCGACCGAGTCATTCGGGTTGGTGCAGGTGGAATCCATGCTGTGCGGCACGCCTTCCATCGCCAGCGATCTGCCCGGTGTGCGCCAGCCGCCCAAGATGACGGGTATGGGCGAAGTGGTGCCCCTGGGCGATGCTTACGCCCTGGCAGAAACTATCCTCCGGGTGCTGCGCCAACCCGAAGAATATCAACGGCCCCGTGAGTGGATCGAACAGACCTTTAGCCTGGAGCAGACGGTGACCCGCTACGAGGAGATGTTCGACCGGTTGCGGACGGACCAACAACCATCCTGATTGCACGGGCGGGGAGAGCCCATCTGACCCGCCGATGTCATACCTTGGCCTAACAACTAACTGTGAACGAAAACGACTTTTTGTGGCGACATCTCCAAGATCTCCCGGCCTTTCGGGCGTTGCTGCGCGCCGTTGAAGCCCGCTTCTATCAAGAGTTCCAGCCCCTCGAATCGCCGGTTCTGGATGTGGGTTGCGGCGATGGGCATTTTGCCTCGGTGACTTTTCCCCATGCGCTGACGGCGGGTATTGATCCGGCGGTGGTCTCGCTGCGTGAGGCGCGCGACCGAAGGGCGTACCAGGTGGCGTCCCAATCCCTGGGCGATGCGTTGCCCTTTGCCCGCGAGCATTTTGCCACCGTGATCAGCAACTCGGTCCTGGAACATATCCCGGACGTGGAGCCGGTGTTGGGCGAGATCTCCCGCGTGCTTCGGCCGGGGGGGCGATTGATCATCTGCATGCCCAACCAGCACTTTGCCGAGCTTCTCTTCTTTACCCAACTTTTCCGTCGCCTTCACCTGGACTGCCTGGCGGCGGCCTATGAGCGCTATTTCAACCGCATCTCGCGCCACCACCATTGCGATGGCGCCGATGTGTGGCAGGCCCGCCTCGAGGAGGTGGGGCTCCAAGTGACCGAATCCTTTGAGTACTTTTCGGCGCGGGCGCTCCACGCCTTGGATCTGGGTCACTATTTTGGGGCGCCCAGCCTGATTGCCAAGAAACTCCTGGGCCGCTGGATTCTGGCGCCGCAACGCTGGAACTTGGCCCTGACAGAGCGCTGGCTGCGCCCTCTTTATGAAGAGGAATTGCCCCCGGTGGGCGCGTATCTGTTCGTCCTCGCTCGCAAGCCTGATAACCCTCGAAAATCCAGTTTGTGAGTCGGCCCTTCTGATGCTATAATGGGCAGCGCGACGCCTGCCCGACCGGTGCATGGCGGCACGCGGGCAGAGACTTGAGAGGGGAGTGGATGGTGACCAAAGGGCAACGTCTGGCGGCTTTGTTGCTATTGGCAGCCGCCTTGGCTCTTGCGGGGTTGGGCCAGATCTACTTTTTTCACCGACGGGAATATCTCTGGGACGGCGTCCTCTTTTATGGCGTGGCGGTGATCTGCTTCCTTCTGGCCTGGCGCGTCCTCTCCCCCCCGACCCAGGCGGAGCGCCCTACGCGTTCCTGGCGTGTGGAATTTGAATGGGTCCTTCGCCACCCGGTGCCCTCGCTGCTGTTGATCGCCGGCGCCACCCTCTCGGGGTTTGCCACGCTGCTGGCCCGGCCTCGCGCCTGGGACTCGTACACCGGCGATCTGGCAGCCTTCTGGTTGGCCGGAATTGCCTGCGTGTTGGGGGCGGCCTTTTGGCCGTCGTCGTGGAGCCGCTGCTCCCCGCGGGCGTGGCGGGCGCGCTTGCAGGGCCTCCCCCGCTCGGTCTGGTTGGAAGCCGCGATGGTGGCAGGGCTGGCGATTTTGGCCTTTGCCCTGCGGGCGGTCTCACTGGAATCGATCCCCTTTGCCCTGGGCGGTGACGAGGCTTGGCATGGGCTGTTGGCGCGCCAGGTGCTGGCGGGCAAGCTGCGCAACCCCTTTGTGATGGGCTACATGTCGATGCCCACCCTTTTCTACTGGCCCGTGAGCTGGTCGCTGTGGCTGGTGGGCGATACGATGGTGGGGTTGCGCCTTCCTGCGGCATTGGCCGGCGCAGCCACGGCGCCCGTGTTGTACCTGTTGGCCCGGCGCCTGTGGGGGCGGCGGGTGGCGTTTTTGGCGACGGCGTTCCTGGCGACCTACGACTATCACCTTCATTACAGCCGCCTGGGGGCCAACAATGTGTGGGATGCCCTCTTTGTGATGCTGGCGCTGTGGATCCTGGTCGAGGGGTTGGCCGCCAAGGAGCGGCCCCACCAGGTGCGGGCCTACCTGCTGGCTGGGCTGGCTATGGGGCTGAGCGCCTACTTTTACACCGGGGCCCGATTGCTACCATTGATGATCGGGGCCTATCTGCTGTTCCTCTGGCTGCGGCAACCACTGGTTCGCGCCCGCGAAACCCCATGGCCTGGGCTCGACGGGCGGCTGATCCTTCTGCTGCTCGTGGCCTTTGCCGTTGCTGCCGGTCCGATTCTGGGGTTTGCCCAGGCCCACCCCGACGACTGGAATGCCCGGGTCAATCAGGTGGGTATCCTCCAATCGGGCTGGCTGGCCCGCGAACCGGGGCTGACGGGCAAAAGCACGCTCCAGATCCTTGCCGAGCAGTTGGGGCGAGCCGCCGGGGCCTTTCACGTCTTTCCCGACCGGACGGCATGGTATGGTGCGGATCGACCGCTGTTGGGGTTCCTGGCGGGGGTGTTCGCCATGCTGGGCATGGTCTGGGCGGCTATGCATTGGAAGGACCGGCGTTGCTTTTTGGTGCTGCTGTGGTTCTGGTCGGTGATTGTCACCGGAGGCATGCTCACCGAGAGCCCGCCCTCCAGCCAGCGGTTGGTCCTGGCGATCCCGGCGGTGGCACTGTTGGTGGCCTTGGGGCTGGAACAGACGGTGAACCTGGCGCGCCAGGCCGCCGGGCTGGAGGGTCACTGGGAACGTGTGGCGCTGGGCGCCCTGCTCTTGGCGCTGACGCTGGGCAGTGTGCATTTCTACTTTGTCGAGTTTACGCCCCAGCGGCGCTATGGCACGGCCAATGCCGTCACCGCGACCATGATGGGTCACTACCTGGACGGGCTAGACGCTGGGTATGACGCCTATTTCTTTGGGGCGCCCTCCATCTATTGGGCCTTTGGGTCCATGACCTTTCTGGCGCCCGGTATCGATGGTCGCGACGTGGTAGAACCCCTGTCGGGCCCCCCGGACTGGAACCTGGATGGGCAGAGTACTGTCTTTTTGATCGTCCCAGAAAGGGCTGCAGAATTGGCCTGGATGCAGGAGAGGTGGCCCGAGGGTGAGGTGCGCGAGTTCTATGATCAGGAGGGGCGCCTGCGATTCCTCGCCTACGAGGTGCCGCCAGCAGCGAACCCGTAGAGTGGGAGTGGGTACCCTTTGCGTGGGACAGCCTCACGCCTTTGGACTTTGCTCCGGGTCCTGGATACCGGATGCCTGGCTCTGGCGCCACAGCACCAGCACTCCTGCCGCCGAGGCAAAGGCGAGGATCAGGTCGATGATTTGAGTAATGCGCCAGGGGCCGAGCACGATGGCCTCGTCACCCCGCGCGAGATCCAGGAAGAACTGCGCGGCAAAGTAGAGCAGAGAAAAAATCAGGAATCCTGCGCCGGCAAAGGGCCAGCGATCCCGAAGCAGCCAGACGATCAATAGCAACAGCAAAGCCAGACCCATGCCCATGATCTGGGTGGCGAATCGCGGAGCCACCACGCCATAGATGTCGGGCAGGACCAGGGTGCCGAACCCCTCGCCCAGGCGACCGTAGGCGCTGCCGCCCATCAGGCAGGCGGCCCAGCCAAAGGCAATGGCCAGCGCCAGGCTGGGTGTGAGCAGATCGGCCAGTTCCCAAAAAGAGAGGCTGTCTGCGGTGTCAGCCTCGAATTCGGTCAGAAGGAACAGGACCAGCAGGCCGCCCAGGAATGCCCCGTGGAACGAAAGCCCCCCTTCCCACAGCCGCACGATCCGTCCCCAGTCCTCGCTAAAGGCGCTCCAGTTGGCAACGACAAAGCCGAGCCTGCCGCCGCCGATGCCGCCGAGAAGGATCCACAACCCCGCATCGAGGACCCGGTCGGGGCCCAGCCGGCGGCGCTTGGCTTCATAGTAGGCGAGGGCCAACGCCAGGACCAACCCCAGATCCAGCAGCACGGTGTAGGTGGGAATCGTTAGCTTGCCGATGATGAATAGATTGGGATGCATTCTGCTCTGTCGACTGTTTGCGTCCGGGCCGGATGTCGCCCTGCCCCGAGAATGTCCTCGGGGCAGGGCCTGTGGTGGCTATTCCTGAAGGCCGTCTACGATGCGCACGTAGCGCTCGACGATGTCCTGGGCTTCCTGGTCGGAACTCCCTTCGGCATAGATGTGGAACCTGGGGTAGTCGGGGTCGGGCAAGATCAATACCCATTCCCGGTCGCCCAACAGGATTTTGATGCCGTCGATCAGCTCGGCGCGGCGGTCTTTGTACTGCTCGTTGAGCAGGCGCATGACCGTGCCTTTGGCCTCCCAGGGGCAGGAGACCTCGCGGTGGGCGATATAGTAGGCAGGGAGGCTGGCGATGACCTGGGAGAGGCTCGTCTTTTGGATGGCAAGGCACTCGATCAGTTTGACGGTGGCCATAAGCCCATCGATGGCGGCCTGAAATTGAGGGAACACAAAGTTGCCCATGCCGTCAGTGGCCATGATCACGCCTTCTCGGGTCGACATTTCCATCAACGATTGAGAATCCACTTTGCAGCGGAGGACCTGCCCCCCATGCTGTTGGGCAATCTTTTCGAAAATGTTGGGCATGTGCACGGGGACGACGAGGGTGTGGCCCGGGTTGATCTGCATCACCAAAGAGGCCAAGGCTGCCGCGGCAGCAATTTCGGACACGTGATGGCCCTGCTCGTCTACCACAAAGATCTTTTCCCCACCTACGTCCAGCCGCACGCCCAGGTCGGTGTCGAGCGCGCCGGTGATCAGCGCCATCTGGTGCAGCGCCTTTTCGAATTCGGCCGGCGGCACCGACATTTTGTCACCGTTGACCTGGGCGGCGAGGGGCACCACTTCTACCCCTAACTCGCTAAGGATCGGTGAGAGCGCTTCGGATGTGGTGGCGTAGGCAAAATCGACGACGATTTTCATTTCCGCTTGACGAATGGCCTCGATGTTGACGGCCTTGAGAAACCCTTCGATGTAGGTCTCGATGACTCGGGGAGCGTATTCGATGGTGCCGATTTCGTCCAGGTAGACCCGTCGAAAGTCCTCCCGGAAAAAGGTGCGTTCGATAGCCCGTTCGGCGTTTTTGCTCAGGTTCCCGCCATCGCTGTTAAAGAACCGAATGTCGGTGACACGGCGGTCAAAGGGCGAGATGCGGACATGCACCCCGCCGACCGCTGGGGTGACCTTGGTGTAGTAACGGGCCACAGGAATGGGCATCGAGCGCAGGTCCTGAGCGTGGATGCCGGTGGAAGGCAAGCCCGAGATAACGGCCCGCTTGAGCATCCGTGGACTGCGGTGGGGATCGCGGTTGATGGTGACGCTGCTGCCCTTGGGCAGGGTGGCCCCAAAGGCGGCGCCGATCTTGGCAGCGAATTCGGGGGTAAGGTCGACGTTGGTGACGCCCGTGACGCCAAAGCGACCGAACAGCACCCGCCGACCGCGGGCGCCCCAGATGATACTGCTCTTGATCGTGGCCCCCGGCTCGATCTCTTTTTCGGGCCAGACTTTGACGTTGGCGTGGAGGACGGCGCCTTCGCCGACGATGGA
This sequence comes from uncultured Anaerolineaceae bacterium, assembly GCA_964575225.1. GTDB lineage: Bacteria > Chloroflexota > Anaerolineae > JAAYZQ01 > JAAYZQ01 > CAZNQW01. The sequence continues at coordinate 10,986 of CAZNQW010000110.1, forward strand.
ATTGTCGCCCAGCACCACCCCTTCGAAAATGACGGATTTGGCCTTGATGGTACACTGTCGGCCGATGATGGCACCTCGTATCTCGGCACCCTCGCCAATGTAGCAGTTGCGCCAGATAATGCTGCGCTCAATGTGGGCTCGGTTGTCGAGGATGGTCGAGTCGCGGACTACGGTGGGGCCGTGGATGATCACACCGCCCTTGACCTTGACCTCGTCGCCGAGATAAATCGGTCCGTAGAGCTGGGCGTCTGGGGCGATTTCTACGCCCTCGCCCACCCACACATCGCCGCCGATGTGTTTGCCCAGAGGTTCGGTCATCACGCGATGGTAGAGCACGTCGGCGCTGGCGCGCATATACTCGCCAATGTCGCCCACGTCGGTCCAGTTGCCGCCGGCGACAAATCCGTAGAGGGGGCGCCCGTCACTGAGCAGTTGAGGAAAGACGTCCTTGCTCCAGTCGGTGGGTACGCCCTCTTCGATAAGGTCCAGGACCGACGGCTCGATGACATAGATGCCGGTGTTGACCGTATCGGAGATGACCTCGCCCCACGAGGGCTTTTCCTGGAATTGGGTGATCCTGCCATCGCCGTCGGTGATGATCACGCCATATTCAAGGGGATTGGGGACGCGATACAGGGTCAGGGTGGCCTCTGCGCCCTTTTCTTTGTGAAAGTCAATGACTTCTTGAAGATTAATGTCAGTAACGGCGTCGCCGCTGATGATGACAAAGGGCTCGTCCAGGAACTGCTGGGCGTTCTTGACGCTGCCGGCCGTGCCCAGCGGACTCTCTTCAATGGCATAGTGGATTTTCATATCCATGCTGGATCCATCGCCAAAATAGTCCTGGATGATTTCGGGCATAAAGTGAAGGGTGACGACGACCTCGGTAATCCCCTGGCGCTTGAGAAGATCGAGGATGTGAGCCATCACCGGTTTGGACACGATGGGGACCATCGGCTTGGGTCGACCAATGGTTAATGGGCGCAGTCGAGATCCTTCTCCTCCAGCCATGACGACAGCTTTCATCGTCAGCTCCTTTCGTTGTTCGAATTTGGGGGGTGCAAGTACATACCCTATCATACCACAAATAAAGGTAGAAGCCAAGCGGTAGATTGGGTCGTTGGGGCCCCCGCAGGAAGCCCCCGGGACGGGGGCTCGGAGCATTTTTCTGCCAGGTCATCCAGAAATCTGGAATACGTCCTGGGGGCCGGGTTGTCGATTTTTGTGCAAAAATCGAATCAAAATGGTTGACATTCGGTCATAACTCCAGGGGCGGCGTTTCACCCAGCCAGCCCGCGATT
>CAZNQW010000111.1:0-12183 GCA_964575225.1 uncultured Anaerolineaceae bacterium
CTACACCCTATCCTACACTCTTTCCCTACACGACGCTCTTCCGATCTAAGGCTATGGATTCATTGCCCGTGAATCCGGAGGGGACGTCTTTGTTCATTTCTCTGCCATCCAGGGACAGGGAGGTTTTCGCAGCCTGAAGGAAGGAGAGCGAGTCGAGTTCCGGATCGAACAGGGCGCCAAGGGTCCTTCTGCCGTTGACGTTGTTCGCATCTAGGATGCATATGCCCAGGCCAAAATCCTGGAACCGCATCGCCGGTCAACACAGGCAAGGAGGCAAGACCCCAAATTTGGAATAGGGCTGAACGCTCACCGCCCCCTCTCGGGGGCGGTTTTCATTTCCGGCGGTGCCTCGCAACCCGAGGTCACCGACGAGTGGACCCCGCGGGCGAATTACATCCTTCAGCTCACACAAAGACCTTGCCAGGGTTGAGGATGCCGTTGGGGTCAAAGGCGGCGCGGATGCGCTTCATAACCTCGATCTGCGCCTCTTCCAGGGCCAGGTGGAGATACTGGCGGCGGATGGCGCCGATGCCATGTTCGCCGGTGAGGGTCCCACCCAAAGAGAGGGCCAGGCGATAGAGAGCCTCAGTGCCCTGGGGCACCAATTCCTCCCATCTTTCGTCGTCGAGTTCATCCTTCAACATCGTAATGTGGACGTTGCCATCGCCGGCGTGCCCAAAGTTCAGGATCCGCACCCCCATCTGCTGGGAAAGATCGCGGATGCCCCGCAGCAACGCCGGGATTTGAGCGCGGGGCACGACCACATCCTCCATATGATTCACCGGGCTGGCATGGTTGAGGGCGTCGATGATGCCCCGCCTCGCCTCCCAGAGACGGTCGCGGGTGGGCCGGTCGGCAGCTACGAGCACGTCCAACGCCCCGGCCTCTAGGCACAGTTCGGCCACCTTCTCGTATTGCTCTTCCAACGCGCCTTGGTGGTTGCCGTCCAGTTGGATCAGAAGCTGGGCCGCTGCGTCGGCATAGGGCAGCTCCTTGCCCAGAAAGACCTGACAGGCGCGGACAATGTCCCGCTCCATGAACTCGATGGTTGTGGGCACAATGCGATGGGCAAGAAAAGTCGACACCACGTCGGCTGTGATCTGAAAGTCGTCAAAGGGAACCAGCAGGTCCACCCGGTGGGGTGGCAGCGGCACCAGCCGCAGAATAATCTTGGTCACGATGGCCAAAGTGCCCTCAGAACCGACCAAAAGTTGGGCCAGGTTGTAACCGGTGACATTCTTGACCAACTTGCCCCCGATTTGAACGAGTTCACCGGAGGGCAAAACGGCCTCCAGTCCGCACACAAAGTCTTTGGTGGTGCCATACTTGACCGCTCGCGGGCCGCCTGCGCCCTCGGCGATGTTGCCGCCGATGGAACAGGAATCGAGGCTGGCAGGATCAGGGGGATAGAACAACCCCTCGGCTTCGACGGCGCGGTGCAGGTCGCCCGTGATGACACCCGGCTCCACAGTCACCATCAGGTTCTCTTTGTCGATCTCCAGGATGCGGTTCATCTTTTCCAGGGTGAGCACGATCCCCCCCTGGGTCGCCACAGCGCCGCCGCTCAATCCATAGCCCGCGCCCCGAGGTACAATGGGAATCCGTTCGCGGTTGGCGAGCCGCAAGATCGCTGCCACCTGCTGAGCCGACGTGACCCGCACAGCCGCTTCCGGTTCGGCCCGCAGGCCCACGGTTTCATCGTGGCTGTAGGGCTCCAAACGATCGGTCTGCCACAGCACGTTCTCGCTGCCGACGATTTCGGCCAACTCTTGGACGATATCCTCGTTCACCTGGCGGTACATGGCCACACTCCTGTCATAGATCTTTGGCAACAGTATAGCACAGAGAGCCACGGTCGGCAAACAGGCCCGCAGGAGCCCGAAAGGACTCACGGCCCCGAAATACGGCGGAGCAATTCGTCGGGCATCAGGTACTCCCGATTGCGATAGATCAGAGTGCGAGGGTGATCGTATACCACGAAACTCTCATCGGGCCGGAGCAGGGCAGGCATACCTTCGAAAAAAGGAGGAATCGGTGGGTTCAGCCAGGCAGGGCCTCGATCGAATTCGGCGACCTGCTCAAAGCCGAGGCGCCCCTGGAAAAGCTGGGCGTAATATGAGCTGGCAAGAGGGTAGCGGTCGGGCGACCGGGGAATGGAGCCATAGAGCCGGCGACTGGAGAGAATCAAATAGTCGCTGCTCGCCAGGTCATCGGCCAATGGCTCCCATTTGGCGCTATCATCGGGCTCCTCGTACAGGGGCAGTACGCGCAGGTCATACTCCTCGATCCGGCGAGGCCGCCCTTCCACGTCCAGAGGGAGGGGCAGCGTCGTGTCCCAGTCCTCCACAGCCAATGTGCTTGCGGTAGGGATCTGCTGATAGATCCACTCGGAGGCTGCGATCCAGGGATGGGGCCATCGGTAGATCGACGCAAAAGCCAGCGCGTAGCCCACCGACGACAGCACCATCAACCCCGCCAGTGCATGGTGGATATTCGCCATGGCAGGGCGCCCGGCACGGGATCTTGAGAGATCTTGGAGCAATCGGCAGGCCAGAATGCAAAGCACCGGTACCAGGGGCAGGAGGTAGCGCAAATGGCGCGCGTGCAAAAGGCCGACCACGAGCCAATAGGGGCCTGCCCAGGCCAAGAGCAGGGTATCAGTCCAGGGAGCGCGACGCAGCCACCGGATCCCACTGGCGGCAAACCCGGCCCAGACCAGCAGTCCCACCGGCAATGCCAACCCCCAGAGCGTCAATTGGCCCATGGAATAGAGGTACGGGAGGGTCCCGGCATACTGACGGGTGTAAGGCACGTCCAGGGCGCCCGAGGCAATCCGAGATTCGCGCAGGGTATCGTGCAGAAAGGCCGGGGCATCCAGAAAAGCATAGGGTTGGGCAAAGGCAAAAGTCACCCCGGCTAGAGCCAGCGTCGCCAGCGTCTGTGCCAGGCGACGGTGGCCACCCGTGGGAGCTGACGGCACGGTGGGATTGTGGGCCGCCAGAACGGCAAGGACGAGAGGCGCGGCGCTGATTTTGGTGGCGAGGGCCAACCCCAAGGCCACACCCAGGCCGATCCGGTGGCGCCATGAGTCCTGTTGGGCCGTGCGGGCCGCAGAATAGAGGGCCCACATCACCAGGAAGGTGAGGATGGGCTCGGCGGTAAAAAAGTGAGACGCCTGCGCGTGGAGGGTAGCCAGGCTCACCAGGGCCGCCGCCAAAAGAGGAAGGAAAGGACGCGACTCTCTCGCTCCCCGTGGATGGCGGGCATCGACCAGCACGATGCGCGCCAGGTGATACGTCAGAAGGACCGTGCCCAGATCAAAAAGGCAGGCAAGGGTTCGACCGACCAGATGCAGATTGTCGGGGTCGCGAATGGCGGGCCACAGGGGAGCCAGCACCCAGGCAAGGAACCGGAGCAGGTACAGGGGAAAGGATCCATAGGCGAAAAAATGGGGATTGAGAGGACTGGCCGGCGAGAGGGCATCGACCAGATAGTCGGGCCACTGGAGGCCCAGGGATACAAAATAGATCTGGCGCTCATCGGGGTGCAGCCAGTGGCCCTCATCCCAGTTCAGCCCATAGAATCTGAGCGCGGCGCCGGTGGCAAGGATCAGGGCCAGCAGCAACTTTTCGCGGTGGGCAACAGCCCAGCGAATCACCTTGAATCTCCCCTGACACCGACGATGGCGCCGGTGATCTTGGTCACGTCCAAGTGACCCTGGCAGGCGATGGCCTTTTCAGCCTCTGCGCGCACAAAAGCCAGGACGGCCTGCCAATCGGCCTCAGTGTGGTCGGGGGTCATGGTCAGGGCACGGCTGCTGGCAAAATAGTCGACCAGGGGCTCGGCGGCGGGGAATCGAAGCGTGCCCCGCAAGATGTGGCTCTCTACACGCTCAAAAGAACGGTTCAGAAAAGCCTCGGCGTTCTCCAACGAAAAACGTTCGGTCGTGAGTTCCGGCTGAGACAAGGCCGGAAACCGACGGGCCGCCTGGCAGCGGAGGTCCTCATATTCCGGCATGTTGTAAGCGCTGTTGGTGGTCGCCAGGAAGGCACCGCCGGGCCGCAGGACGCGAGCCGCCTCGGCGATGGCCTGGTCAATATCGGGTACGTGATAGAGCATGTGCCGGGCCATGACCACATCAAAAAAACGGTCAGGGAAGGGCAGCGCCTGGGCGTCGCCGACCAGATACGCGACCGCCGGACTTTCGGTAAAGGCGGCGGCCTTGGCGATCATTCCCGGCGAAAAATCCAGGCCGACCAACAGGCCCCAGCCCCCATGCTCCTGGCCCATCCGGCGGATCAGGTCGCCGGGTCCACAGCCAATGTCGAGGACGCGCTCGTGGCCCTGCCACCTGAGTTGCTCCAGGGTCCACCGTCCGAAATCGACCGGATCGGCCGTGTAGAGTTGATGGGTGCGATAGCGGACATCGAGGTGGCGGTCGTCCGCGTACGCCTGACCCAGCAGAATGTCGCGCTCCTGTTCCTTTTGCATCGGCCCGCTCCTTCGTCGGTATTTAGGATAGCCGGGGAGGAGGAATTTGTCAAGGCGGGCGCCTGGCACAATAGGGCTGTTGCAAAGTCGGCCAGTCAATCTAGTTTGGAGCTCGCCGCCCCCGTCTCGGGGGCGGCCTGCACACCTGGCAGACCACCGCGCCCCGAGGACGGGGCGCGGAGCCCAACCAAATCACATCGGTCAAGAGACAATGCAACAGCCCTGCTGGCACAAGCACAGGCCGGAGGTTGATTGACAGTCTGCGCCACAGCCGGTATAATGACTCTACAGCCCGGCAGAAGCGAGGAGCGATGGCAACCGATCTGACGCCCGATCAATGGAATGAGCAGTTTTTGCGGCAGGCAGGATGGACCCGGGCCATGCGCGCCTCTCTCTACCGGCGGGCCAATCTCCTGCGAGCCCGAAGGGTGCTGGATGTAGGCAGCGGCACCGGTTGTGTGACCAAAGAAGTGGCCGCGCGGACCCAGGGCCAAGTCATAGGAGTGGACTGCGATCCAGGGATGGTGGCCTTTGCCCAAAAGCAGGCAGGGCAGGCAGAATACCGGGTGGGCGATGTCCACGACCTGCCCTTTGAAAACGCCCATTTCGACGTCACCCTCTGTCATTTCCTGCTTTTGTGGTGCCGGGAGCCGGCGATGGCAGCGCGAGAGATGGTGCGCGTCACCAGGCCGGGCGGGACCGTTTTGATCTGCGCCGAGCCCGACTATGGAGGGCGGATCGACTATCCCGATCTACCTTTGGGCGAATGGCAGATGGAAGCGCTGCGCCGCGAGGGGGCCGACCCCTGCCTGGGTCGCAAGCTTCGAAGCCTGTTCCACTTGCCAGAAGTACGCCAGATCGATGTGGCCCTGATCCCCGGTATCTGGGATCTGGTCACACTCCGCTCCGAGTTTGAGGCCGAATGGGAACTATGGGAGCAGTCGCTGGCGGGCTTGGTGCCGGCCGAGGAACTGGCGCGGGCCAAGGCCGTCTGTCGCCAGGCTGTCGAGGCCGGGCATCGTCTGGTTTATGTGCCGACGTTCTGCGCCTTGGTACGTGTCTGAACTTCTGGTCGTTACTGAACAGGACGACAGAAAAGTGGTAGGGTAATGCTCACATTGCTGGTGGCCCTGTTGGGTGCGTTGGTGCCCACCGTCCTTTACATCCTCTTTATCTGGTGGCTCGACCGCTATGAGAAGGAGCCGCTGTCTCTCTTGGCCCTGGCCTTTCTATGGGGTGCGATCCCGGCAGCATTTGTGTCGATTGTGCTCGAGGTTCTTTTCGATATCCCCGTGCAGGCCATGGGCGGAGAGAGCCTTATCGCCAGCCTGGTGAGTGTCAGTGTGGGCGCCCCCTTGATCGAAGAGAGCACCAAAGGGATCGCCCTCGTCGGTTTGGTTCTCCTCTTTCGACACGAATTCGACAACGTGCTCGATGGGATCGTCTATGGCGCCATGATCGGCTTTGGCTTTGCCATGACCGAGAATCTGGTGGGCTATTTTCTTCCGATCCTCCAGGCAGAGGGTATGGAAGCCGGCCTGATCAATATCCTGCTACGAACGGTGGTGTTTGGCTTTAACCATGCCTTCTGGACGGGGATCACCGGCGCAGCGATGGGGTATGCCCGGTTGACCCCCAAAGGCGCAAGCCGCTGGATCGTGCCGGTGGGAGGCTGGGCACTGGCCGTCCTGCTCCATGCGATCCATAATACCGGAGTCACGTTGCTCGAACAAACGATCTGGCTGTCTATACTGGTCAGCCTGGTGGTGGATTGGGGCGGGTTGATGTTGTTGCTCGCCGTGGCTTTTTTCTGGTTGCGCAAAGAGAGCCAATGGATCGAGCGGGGCCTATCCGAAGAAGTACACAACGGGGTCATAACCCCTGAAGAATGGGACCTGTTACGATCCGCTGCTCGGCGGTTTTGGTTTCGATGGGAAGTTCGGGGGCGCGGAGGCCGGGACGCCTATCATGCCGTTGGGCGTTACTATCAATGCGCCACAGAGCTGGCCTTCAAGAAACAGCACCTTCGCACCCTGGGCGAGGAGAGTGGAAACCTGGCCGAAGTGCTCAGGCTGCGCGAACAGCTCACGATCAGCCGGTCGTACGCATTGGCCTGGATCGGGACCAAACAGAGCTAACTTGGCCCAGCGCGATTCCCTGTCGGAATCCCGCAAAAACCAACAATAAAGCAGGAATCGCGTCTTTTTGACTTTCCTCGTTAATTCTGTTACAATAACTTTGTTCGTGGATCTTTGCTACTGTGGTTAGAAGCAAGACCTGACTGGGGAAAGATAGGCACGCCTACGTGGGTTTGGACTGTCGAAAGGCTCGGAATCACGCACACCCGGTTCATGCCTGCGGCGACAGATCATTCAAAGGGAAGCAGATTCGAGCGACCATTGATCGAGCGACGCTCGGACATACATCGAAAAGAAGCGGGCGATAGCATTTACGCCCGAAAAGTGAGAGCACTATGACAGCCGCCAAGATTCTGTGTATTGAAGACGATCCGGACATGATCGACTACATCACGTTGATCTTGACGGGCGCTGGATACAATGTCCTTGGAGCGGACGGTGGGGCAGAGGGATTGAATCTGATGCGCCAGGAGATGCCCGACCTGGTCCTGCTCGACCTGATGATGCCCGAGATGAATGGCGCAGACGTTCTTTTGCAAAAACAACAAGACCCGCTCATTCGTGACATCCCGGTGATCGCATTGACCGCTATGGACGCGCCCTTTGATCAGGTGATGTGGCTGGCTCGTACAGAATTGGAGGATTTCATTGTAAAATCCAAGCTGCCTCGCCGCGAGCTGATCGCCCGCATTGAGGCAGTTCTCCAACGCCATCCTCCAACCCCGTCGCCCGAAGGGGATTCGCACGAATCGATCTAGTCAAGCAGGGTTCGTCCCATAGACGCCTGGACGGCATCTGCGAAGGGCGTTCAAGACAGAGGCAGTGACATGATAGAATGGTCCTCTTGGCTTAACCCATTTGACTTTGTCATTCTCCTGACGCTGCTGGTGGGCATTGGTCTGGGGTTTATGCGTGGGCTGGTACGCATGGCCTTGAGTTTGGCGGTGTTGTATATCGCCGTCGTGCTGGCAATGACCTTCTATGTACCCGTGGGCCGATGGCTGGGTTACCTTTCGAGTTGGGCGCTGACGCAAAATACCAATCAAGCGCTGGCTTTTGTAGCCATCGTCATTGTTGCGAGCGGTGCTCTCGCCTTTGTTCTCAGCCGCACCTATAAAAATACAGAACTGCCCGGCATACGCCACATCGACCAGTTGGGCGGGATGGTTTTTGGGCTGATACTCGCCATCGTGTGCGTGGGGCTATTTCTGATTGCTTTTGCTTTTGTCCTACGGACCACATCAGGTCAGATGCAGGGTAACCCCATCCAGGCGAACCTGCACCACTACTTTTCCACGTCGAGGCTGATCCCGGTCTTTTACCAAATCATGCCGGCGATGATTGCCACGTTGAAACCCTGGATGCCAAAGGGGCTGACCCCAGACATCCTAACGCTTCGGTTTTTGTAAACATCTATGGATAGGAAACACCTCGCCACCCTCGAGTTTCCCCAGATTTTGACTCGGTTGGCACAACACACATCGTTTTCCGCCGGCAGAGAGCTGGCTCTTGCCCTGGAGCCCTCGCCGGTATTTGTCGAAGTCGAACAGCGGCTGCAGGAAACGCGAGAAGCGCGCTACCTGCTCGACACCCAAGGCGGCCTCTCGTTGGGAGGCATCCACGACATTCGCCTCCTCGTCCGCGGAGCCGCCCGCGGCGCCATCTTGCAGCCTTCCGAACTCCTCAACATACACAGCACGTTGCGAGTAGCGCGGCGGGTGCGCCGGGTGCTGAGCAACCTTCAGGGCCAGGTGCCCTTGCTGGCCGATACGGCTGCCCGCATTGAACCGTGCGAGGCGCTTGGGGAAGAGATCAACCGCTGTATCAATGAGCAGGGCGAGGTCGTCGATCATGCCAGCGTCAAGCTGGCCCGTGTGCGCCGCGAGATGCGCACGGTTCACGAGCGCCTGATGGATCGGCTCAATCGGATGATGACCAATTCCCGCTACATGCCCTACCTCCAAGAGGCCCTGATCACTCAGCGGGGGGGACGCTACGTCATACCCATCAAGGCCGATTTCAAGGGGCGCCTGCCCGGCATCGTGCACGACACATCCGCCAGCGGAGCCACCCTCTTTGTGGAGCCTCTGGCTGCAGTCGAAATGGGCAATCAGTGGCGGCAGCTCCAGGTGGAGGAACAAAAGGAGGTCGAGCGCATCCTTGCCGAGCTGTCGGGCCGGGTGGCCAACCAGGCCGAAGAACTTGTGTGGACGGTGGATGCGCTGGCCCAGCTTGACCTTGCCTTTGCCAAGGCGCATTATGCCTTCGAGTTGGCGGCCACCGAACCTCGCCTGGTTCCCTTTGAAAAGAACCGATCGGGCCGGCATGGGGCACAGGGCCCTTCTTCCATGCCCAACCATCCAGGCTCGGCCCTCGATTTGCGCGAGGCGCGTCATCCCCTGCTGGATCCCAAGACGGTTGTGCCCATCGATGTCGGCATCGACAACGATTATTTTGTGCTGGTGCTTACCGGCCCCAACACCGGAGGCAAAACAGTCACGCTCAAAACCGTGGGATTGATGGCAGCCATGGCCCAGTCTGGTCTGCACCTGCCAGTGGCCGATGGATCCTCCCTGTCGGTGTTCGAGGGGATCTATGTCGACATCGGCGACGAACAATCGATCGAACAATCCCTGTCGACCTTCTCCTCTCACCTGACCAACATCGTCCGCATCCTCGATCGCGCCGATGAGCGCAGCCTGGTGTTGCTCGACGAGTTGGGCGCCGGCACCGATCCCGTGGAAGGGTCGGCCCTGGCGCGGGCCATCCTGCAGCACCTGCTGGAACGGCGAATCACGACGCTGGTGGCCACTCACTATTCGGAGCTAAAGGCCTTTGCCCACACCACACCCGGCGTGGAAAACGCGAGCCTCAAGTTCGATCTGGAGACACTTTCGCCCACCTATCACCTGCAAATCGGCTTGCCGGGTCGCAGCAACGCCTTTGCCATTGCGCAACGCCTGGGCCTGAGTTCGGTCATTGTCCGTGCAGCCCAAGCCATGGTATCGCCCGAAGAGCAGCAGACAGAATTGCTCCTCAGCGAGATCCAAGAAGCGCACCGGCAGGCCATGGTCGACCGCGATGAGGCCCGGCTTAGTCAGATCAAGTTGGCGGAACAGGAACACAAGCTATCGGCGCATCTGGCGAGCATCGAGGCGGAACGGGCGGCCATTTTGCGAGAGGCGCGAGCCGAAGCCCGGAGCGAACTGGAAAACCTGCGCCAGCAATTCGCCCAATTGCGCGACGAGGCGGAGGAGGCCGCGCCCCAGGCCTCCCTGACCCAGCAATGGTTGGAGCAAGCGCGCGCCCGTTTGGCCGAAACGGAGAAAAAGCTGGTTCCTCCACCCCCACCCCCGGCCCCCGCCGAGCCCCAGCGACTTCCCGGCGAGATTCGAGTCGGAGACACAGTCTGGATCGCCGGTTTGAACACCACCGGCGAAGTGACGGGGCTGGATGGCGACAGCGCCGAGGTCCAGGTGGGCAGCTTTGGCGTCCGTGTGAGCAAGGGCGATTTGGAGCGTCGCGCCCGCGGCGAAGCATTGACGCCCGAGGCACCGGTATCCCTGAAAGGTCTGCCTTTCTCGCCAGGGGTAGAGCTGGATCTGCGTGGGCAACGGGTAGAAGAGGTGCTGCCTCAGTTGGACAAATACCTGGACGACGCCTTTTTAGCAGGCCTGCCCTTTGTACGCATTGTCCATGGCAAGGGTACCGGGGCACTGCGGCAGGCGGTGCGCCAACAACTGCGCGCCCACCCCCTGGTCAAATCCTTCCGCTCAGGCGAAGACGGAGAGGGAGGCACAGGAGTGACCGTCGCTTATCTCGAAGGCGATTGATGTAAGAGCCGCCTCCGGCTTTGACGCCAGATGGAGAATCTGTTATAATGTGTGTGCCAACTGCGCTTGGGTAAATGGCGGACACCAACCAGAGGCGAATTGGGAATCATCGTGGTTCCAGTCGAGGAGAATGGTCGCCATGTAGACATGCAGATGCCCGCTGGGTGTCCCTTCAGTTTGTAGAGCAGGTTTTTCTGCCATGAGGGTCTGGACAAAGTGAAGATAGGACACCCGAGCTACAGGTTATGGGCCAGAGCTTTTATCCGGCTGTTACCTAGCTTTTGTGGGTGGGCATGCCGGATTTTGCTTTTCTAGAGAGCGCAGTGCAAAGAAATCAAGACCAGGAAGGGGGTGGGTCTTTTGGCAATGGTGAGCTTGAGGGAGGGCGAGTCGCAGGAAGCGTTGCTCAAGCGATTCCGAAAAGAAGTCATGAAGGAACGCATCCTGAGCGAAGCGCGGCGGAAACGATGGTACATCTCGCCGAGCGAAATGCGCAGGATTCAGAAGCAGCGTGCGATTCGCCGGGCTCGACGCCGGCAGCGGCAGCGAGACGCGCGGCAGAAATCCCACTAGCGAGACTCGCGAAAGGAGGATCCCTTGGCCAAAGAAAAGGACAAGATCGAACTGCAAGGGACGATCGTAGACTGCTTGCCGGGTACTCAGTTCAAGGTACGGCTGGACAATGATCACGAAGTGCTGGCCTATCTTTCGGGCAAAATGCGTAGGTACTATATTCGCGTATTGCTTGGGGACCGGGTGCTGGTTGAGCTTTCACCATACGATTTGACCCGAGGCAGAATCACCTATCGGTACAAAAAGCAGCCCTCGACGACGCCCGGATAGGGATATCGGCGCTCTCTCGGCTCGGATGGGTGGAGAGAGCCCAGAAAGGGCCAACGATGTTCTCAGCCGGGGATAAAATCGTTCACCCCGGGTATGGGCCTGGTGTCATCCGGTGTATCGAACGCCGCCAGATCCTGGAAGAAGAAAAACAATACTATATCATCGATATGATGACTGGGGGCGGCACCCTGATGACCCCCGTAACCAAGGCGAACGAGATTGGGTTGCGTTCAGCTATCAGCCGGGCAAAGGCCATGGCCCTGTTGCAGATGCTCAAAGAAGATCCCAGGCCTTTGCCGGGCGATTTCAAGGAACGCCAGACCGGTGTGCAAGAGCGCCTGAACGAAGGCGACATCTTTACATCGGCCAGAGTCATTCGGGATCTGGCCTGGCACGGCCAAAAACGCGGTCTCACCAAACGGGACCAGCAGCTAAAAGAAAAAGCTGAGGAACTGGTAGCCGGAGAGTTGGCGTTGGTCAAAGGGATTCAACTCAAGGAAGCACTGGAACAAGTCGAAGCTGTCCTTGTGGCAGCCATGAACGGCGGATAGGTCGGAACGACCTCTCCCAATCTCCTTCTGGGATATTGTGCCTTTGTTGATTCAGCGGAAAACGCCCATGAATCGCAGATCGTGTGGATCGAGAAGGGCCTGAGAGCAAAGAGTAGGAAAAAGCCACCCGGGTTGCGGGTGGCTTTTTTTTCTTGTGGCATTCAGGCCATTCGACGGCCGCACAGCGCCTAGTCAAAGGCCTTGCGCCAATCTCCGTGCCGTCCCAATTGCCGACCCAACTCGTAATAGTAGCCGCCTACATAGGCCAAGAGTGCGTAGACCGATGAAATCGTCCACGTGTTCCGACCATGCCGTCCACTCGTCGGA
>CAZNQW010000112.1:0-12126 GCA_964575225.1 uncultured Anaerolineaceae bacterium
CCCGAGACGGAGTCGGCGAGCGATTGTAATGGGCATCCATACCCCCAAGAACGCGGCTTGAAACCCTGCCGCTCGGGACCGGTTCTTCTCTGAGCGTTTTTTAGGGCGCGAGCCTAACCTTCCAATTCCACAGCCAGGGCCACCGCCTCGCCTCCCCCCAGGCACAGGGAGGCCATGCCTCGTTTCAAGCCCCGCTCCTGCAACGCGTACAGCAGCGTCACCAGGACGCGCGCGCCCGAGCAGCCGATGGGATGGCCCAAGGCAATGGCTCCCCCATGGACGTTGACCCGGTCCCAATCCCAGCCTTCCGGTTCCAGAGCCCGGCCATCGGCCAAAGTCTGGGCGGCAAAGGCCTCGTTGACTTCGATTAAATCGTAATCGGCCAGCGTGGTTCCGGTCTTTTGCAGGAGCAGGCGCACAGCGTGGACGGGCGCAATGAACAGCCATTGGGGCTCCACGGCGGCCTGGGCATAGCCGGTGATGCGGGCCATCGGCTTGAGCCCCAGCTCGCGGGCCTTGCTCCGGCTGGTGACGACCACCGCAGCGGCCCCATCGGTGATGCCCGGTGAATTGCCGGCGGTCACGATCCCGTCGGGCTGAAAGGCCGGGCGCAGCCGGGCGAGGGCTTCGAGGGAGGTGTCGCGGCGTGGACACTCGTCGGTATCAAAGATCAGGGGCGGCCCCTTGCGCTGGGGCAGTTCCACAGGCACAATCTCGGCCTTGAAGCGGCCCGTGTCGATGGCCTCGATGGCTTTGCGGTGGCTGTGGTACGCGTACTCGTCCAGTTCCTGGCGGGTCAGGTGATATTGAGCCGCAATGAACTCGGCCGAATGGCCCATGTGCTTGTCGGTAAAAGCGCACCACAGGCCGTCGTGCACCACCCCATCCACCAAGGCCCCGTTCCCCAACCGGTAGCCGGAGCGAGCCTGGGGAAGATGAAAAGGGACCTGGCTCATGTTCTCCATGCCCCCCGCCACATAGACATCCCCATCGCCGGCACGGATCAGGCCGGCAGCCAGCATCACCGTCTTGAGGCCCGAGCCGCAGATCTTGTTGACAGTCGTCGCCCCGACCTCGGGCGGGATCCCGCCGTAGATGGCCGCCTGGCGGGCCGGGGCCTGCCCCTGCCCATTGGGGACCACGCAGCCCATCAAGGTCTCGGTCACCTGGGCCGGATCGAGCTGAGCCCGGGCGAGCGCCTCGCGGATAACCCGAGCGCCCAACTGGGGAGCGGGCACCGTCGCGAGTCTGCCCATAAAAGCGCCGATGGCCGTGCGGCAGGCGCCGACAATGACGGATTCCTGTTGTTCGAGCATCGAGAGTCCCTCCTTTGTCCCAAAGAGCTATCTGCCCGGGCAATTCATCGCCCGTAGCCATTCACCGCCTTTATTGCAGCCAGGGGTTGAGTTTCTTTTCGTCGCCGATGGTGGTCTCGGGTCCATGCCCCGGGTACACGACCACATCGTCGGGCAAAGCAAACAGCACGCGCTGAATGCTGTCCATCAACTGCTGCCAGTCGCCGCCGGGCAGGTCGGTGCGCCCGACACCCCGATAAAAGAGCACATCGCCATCGAACAGGGCGCCCTGCTTCTCTTCGTAAAAGCAGACATGGCCCGGCGTATGGCCCGGGGTATGCAGCACCTGAAACTCGAGATTCCCCACCGGGAGCCGATCTCCGTCTTGGAGTTCCCTGTCGGGCGGGGGGCTGGTCTCGGCACGGACGCCAAACAGAGCCGCGCCACCAGAGGCCTGGAGCAAGCGCAGGTCAGCCGGGTGCAGGGCCAAGCTCGCGCCCGTGGCGCGGACCAGGGCGCCGTTGGCGTCGGTATGGTCAAAGTGGGCGTGGGTATTGAGCACGACATTGAGGGTCAAGTCATGGGCTTTGACCTGGGCCAAAATCTGCTCGGGATTCCCTCCCGGATCAATGACGGCCGCCTGCCGGGTTTCTTCACAGCCCACCACGTAGCAATTGGTCTGTATCAAGCCGACGGACAAGGGAACGAGTATCAAAGAGAACCTCCTCGGGTTTCCTTCTTGAGTGCAGATACACAGAGCAGGGAGCGCCTGCCATGACTTTCGGAAACCGGCAATCCCCCAAAGAAGCGCTCCGTTTAGGGCAGAGACTGCCCACACTGAGGGCAAAAGCGGGCCCCAGGCCGCAGCTCGGCACCGCAATGGACACAGAAGTGGACAGGCGCCGGAGTTGGCGCCTCGGGCTCGGTCAGGCGGGTTCCACAAGATTGGCAGAAGGTGGCCCCTTCCACCACCGGAGCGTTACAGGTGGGACAGCGCCGGGCCGTCGATGGCTCGGGCTGCGCTGGGATCAATTGGGCCAGTTCTGCCTCTTCCTCTCGGATCTTGCGCCGGATCTCATCCACGTTGCGGCACAAGCTGACCAATTCCGGCTGCGTGAGAGAGCCCGCCTCGTACAGGGCCCACACTTGGGCGCTAAGGGCATTGATGCCCTGGGCCTCTTCGGCGTGAAGATCGCGAATTCGCTGCTTGATTTGTCCGATCTTGCGTTTGCGGTCGGCATCGGCTAGCCGCTGACGAATCCCTCCGATGGCCGTTTGGATCTGCTTGCCCTTGTCCACTTCGGAGATCATCTGTCCCGCACTATCAACCAGTTTGTCGAAAAGATCGCTCACGGCTCTGTCCTCCTTCTGTCGCGACGATCAGACGACTGGGCCCCTCCCCAGGATATATAGGAACGCGTGGAACCAAAAGAACAGCACCATCACCACGGCCCCGGCCCTATCGATGTAAAAGGTGGTAGCCCACCACAGCCAACGACACGTGGACATTCAGTGAATGTCCCTTGCCATACATGGGCACATAGACCGCAGCGTCACACAGATCCAGACAGGCACGGGTCACGCCATGATCTTCGTTGCCCAACACCAGCGCCACCCGCTGGGGAAAATCCACCGCATAGTAGGGCTGGCACTCATCGGTCAGTTCCAGCGCTGCCACCCAAAAAGATTGGGCTCGCAGCTCTTTCAGGGCATCCTCAGGCCGGGCCACGTAGCGCCAGGGCACCCGCCGGTCCTTGTCCCGCCCCACTTTGCTAATGGTGGGATGGGGCGGCGTCGGCGTAATGCCGGTCAGCACGACCTCCTTGGCGTCCATTGCATCGGCAATGCGAAACACCGAGCCGACATTCACCGGATAGCCCACACTCTGGCAAACAACCACCATCTCCACCGGCGAAGGCGGAGGGGGCAGATCTCTCAGGAACCTCTTCAGAGGCGTCCCACGCAACTGCTTCATCCCACCGTCCCCACTACTCTTCCATACGCAAAAGGGGTCCTCTGGGTTGCCGGGAAACCGCAGCGTCTGGCTTACTCGCCGACGCAGGCATCATACACCGGCAGCAAGGCTTCGAACACGGCTAGCATTTCTTCGAGCACTGCGTCGCCAGAGGTCAGGGCTTTGGCCGCCAATACCTGTTTTCGCACAAACAGATCGCATTGCTTGTCGGACGCCACAGACTCCAGATACTCGAGGATATCCTGCCAGTTCATCTTGCGCGATACTTCCTGGTCAGCCGTCTCGTGCTGCCAGAGGAATCCCCGATCCTCGACCACGATCTGACCGATCTGCCCGTAACTCACGTCCATGGCATAGACGTCCAGACTCAGGTCATAATCCTTCATGGCCGCTCGCAGTGCGCGTCGCCTCTTGTCATCTTCCGACAGCATTTCAAGAAAGGCGATCAACTGGCCTCCGTTTTTCGGTTTGCCTCCCGGTCGGCCCACACGGAAACCAAACAAAACCCCTTTTTCGTCCACCGAGACAAAAAAGGCTGCCTGTCGGGTCCGGTCCTCTCGATCGTAGAATTCCTGGCGCGCCATATGCACCTCGGAGCGACGCGGAACGACCGAGTGACCGAACTCGGATTGGGAGCGCTGTGAAAGTTCAAACGCCAGCAACTTGCCCATTTCCTCACGGCTCGACCACGAGATGCCTCGCGATTTGGGCTCAAAGTCCTCCGCTTCGAACCCAGGGAACTTGGGGCTGGATTTGGCTTTCTTTGCTTTTGTGGAGGAACGCTTGCGGGCAGCCTGTCGGGCGTCTTGAGCCATCTGCCGACGCTTTTCCTCCCGCACCATCTGCTCCTCAAACTGAATGTTCTCCCAGATCCGCGCCTGAACTGCCATTTTGGTCTTGAGAACAGCGCCTGTCGTATAGCGGATCGTCATTTCATCGCCGTCTATGGACAGTACGACGTATTGGCCCGTGCGATTGCGGTAATCCTTTCCTACTTGGAACAACTGCTGTGTCATCGTCTTTTCTCCTCCCAAAATCACTACAGATACACGATCTCGCCGGCAACGCGATCCGAGTCCAAATCCAAAATTCCGACACTGGGGCGGTGGCCGGGCATCGCCGCGCCGGGGTTGAAAAGCAACACTCCCTTGTACATCCGTACTTTGGGCTCGTGGGTGTGCCCAAAGACAATGACATCCACCTTCTCGCTTGCGAATTGGCCCACCAAAAAATCAAACAGCGAACCGCTCGACCGAGACCTGGAAAAGAGCCGGCGCAAGCTCCACCTTCCTCTGTTTCCCGATTCGGCATATTGATGGCCGTGGAGCATGCCCACACGCCGATCACCCAGTTGCACGACGCGCTTTTCGTCCAGATAGCGACGCACCTCCTGGGTATCGTCTTCCCCCCAAACCGCAAAGGTCAACGTATAGGTCTCCTGAAGCTCTTCCAGCACATTCAACTCGCAAATGTCGCCCACGTGTAGAATGACGTCCACCCCCTGAAGAACCTCCCCCACACGGCCAGGCAGCACGAGGCTGTGCTCAGGGATGTGGGTATCGCCCATCACTCCGATTCTCATAACGCGCCCGGTTCCTCCGAATGAATCAGGCCTGTTTGTGTCCACTCACCTTGAACACCTGCGCCCCGCGGAGCGACCCTTTTACGGGCGAGGGCCAGATCGTATTGTACTTGCCAGCGACGCACATCGATCTCTTCCAGAGACAGCAAAGCCAGCATCTGCTCAAACCGAGGGCGAGATAGCGCCCGCCCGGGCAAGAGCCGCGATTCCCAGCCCACTCGGTTGGTCAGCATCAACACGCCCCCAGGGGCCAGCACCCGGACCATCTCTGCCAGGGCTCCCAAGGGATTGGGCATGAACTCGAGCGATTCGAGACAGGTCACTGCATGGCAGGAATTGCTGGCAAAGGGCAATCGGCTGGCATCCTGCCGCACCAGGCTGACCTGATCGCCGTACGGTTCCAGCTTGGAGAGCGCTCGAGACAGCATGCCGTTGGACAGATCCAGCCCAACGATATGCCCATCGAAAGCAAGCCTGAGCAGAGTGATGGGCACCCGCCCTGTGCCGGTGGCCACATCCAGGAGCAAAGGTCCCTCTACCCCTTCGAGGGCATACAACAAAGGGCCTGCCACAAACCAACTTTCGTCTCGAAAGACAAATCCCTTGATCTGGTCGTATCGGCTGGCCACCACGTCGTAGGTCCAGGCCACGAAATTGGCCCCCAGGTAGGTACCCTCGGCAATAATAAACAGCCAGTAGGCCAGGCCGCACAGCACGAGCAACAGGCCGAGCCCCCACCCGATCATAAAAGCCCCACCGCGGCCACCAACATAGCGGCCATCAGCCAGGGGGCCGTCCTTTCCAGAAACCCGGCGCGCCCCTCAGGTCCCTCTGCCGAGAGAGTCTGCAAAGCCAGGGGACCAAAGAACAACAACGCCAACAGACCGGCCACCAAAGGTTGCTTCCAGGCGATCATCAGCCCGATGACTAAAAGCCAGCCGCCGTTCAAAAGCCAGCGCCCAAACTTGAGCCCCCTGTCGGCTCGCAGCGCCCCCCAGACGACCACACTAAAGGCCAGGGCGAGGGCCACCATCTCTTGAGTGCCCGAGGCCAGGACCAAAGAGCCCGCCAACCAGCTCAGTCCTACCTGCAACAAGGCCTGACCGGCGAGGGGCGGGCGCCCAACCCTGCCCAGAAGCACACCCAGGCCCAACAGGGCGACCAGGGCCGCATACAGTGGGCGCATGCGGCCGGGCAGCAACAACGACAGGACCACGGCCAACGCCAGGGCGGCCAACCCGCCCATCAGCGCAGTCCCGGCCGATGGCCAAAAAACCTCGCGCCACCAGCGCCCCGCCCTGCTCCAGGCCCGTGCCAGCCTGCCGCCCGGCGCCTGGGGGAGGGTATAGGGCAACCCTCGGGGTCGGGCTGCTTGCCCACAGGAGGGACGGGTGGACAACAAGCGAAACCAATCGACGCGGGTGACCACATCCCAAAGACTCCCCCAAGCCAGTTCGCTCAAAAGCAAAACGATGGCCAGAGGGAGCAATAGATCGGCATCCCAACGCAAATGGCCCGATGCCACGGCACCGCAAAGGACCGCCCATGTACCCATCCATCCCCAATAGCGGCGTGTCCAACGTCCTTGCAGGCCCACCCATCGACCCAAGGCAACAATTTCCGGTTGCCGCCCGGCAAGGCCGGGCCGATCGTTCATTTCCACAACGATTATTATACCACAAGTCGATGGCCTTGTCGCATTTTCGGTCAAGGACGACCAAAAAAGGCGCCGGATGTTGGATCCGGCGCCCGATAGGAAAGCATATCCGATCAGAGTGTGGTATCCGGCTGCCCCTCTTCCTCACCCATCGCTTCCGGGGGAAGGACGTCCGAAACCGCCGATGCTGGCGCCAGCCGGCAGTCGCGCGTGCCAAATCGAGTGTGGATCACTGCGCCAAGGCCCACGCTGGTGAGGAGAATCATGAGGGGCCAACCACAGCAGACTGGCGCAATCAGCCAAAAGCTCGCCACGATCCCCACCGTGAGCAACATACCCAACAAGACGCTGCCGACCGGCTTGCCGTTCTGGATCTTGAGCGCCCCAAGCACCTTTTGCCCAAGCAGATCCGCCAGACCGACCCAGCCCATGATCATCCCGCCCGCCAGCAACAGAGGCACCGGCAGCAGGAGCAGGACGGAAAACAGCATCAACAACAACCCGACGGGGATCAGGATCACCGTGCCAATGAGAGCCGCTGCAAGCAGCACGACGACCATCATCAGCACGGCCGCCACGGCCTCCAGGGCCATCGCCAGCAAAAAGGTGAGGAGCCCCAACCCGAAAATCTGCGCCGGCATCGCCTGAATGCAGGTGGACACCCGCCGGGTGGGCTTGGTCCAGAGGAAAGCGACCAGAATCGCTAACCCGATAAAGAGAAGGCCCAAGACCGCCGCCGAGAACATCCGTCCGATGAACCGACCCACCTTCTGCGAGAACGGCTCCTCAAAGGGCCGAACCTGGACAGGCGGCACGATCGGCGCCGGCGCCTCGGGTACAACAGGCGGCGTGACCTGGATCTCGGGCAAGATGGGGGGAGTCACCTGAATTTCGGGCACGGAGGGCGGCGTGACCTGGAACCCAGGCAGATCCCACCGATCTGGCAGAGCAGGCAGGTTGGGCATCTCGGGAAGGGACCATTGGGACACCTGTTCCCCCAGCACCTGCGCCCCCGCATCTCGTTCCAACTGACCGGAGACGCCCAGGTCGCCCTTTATCAGGGCGCCGTTGCGGAGACGGACCGTGCCCAGGATCGAGCTGAGATCGCCCTCCACCTGCCCCGCGATATCCAGTTCCTGCCCGCCGCCAAACACCGATCCCGTCACAAGGCCGCTTTCGGATAGGACGAGCCGGCCATCTATGACGACCAGGTCCCCGTACACATTTCCTGCCAGATCGACGTTGCCGTGGGTGACAAACACATCGCCATGAACCTGACCATCGGCGGGAACCGTCAGGCTACCGTTAAAGACGCCCAGATCCCCCACGTAAACCTCGCCCGGCTGGAGCACCACATCCTCGTCGACAAAAATCTGTCCCTCATCCAAGGTCCAGCGAGGCGTCTCGTCTGCCCAGGCGATCGTGGCGGGCAACAGAAATACCAACGCCCACAGAACCAACCACCCCATTTTCTTTATCATCGTTCTACCTCCTGACAATCTCGGCCCACCAGGATCTCTACTCCCACGCGCGGTCACAAACCACCGTTTTGATGAGACTTGGCCGATTGCCGGCTATAAACCCAGATCCACATCCCCACCAGAGTGATGAGACCGATGCCGCTCAGCAGCAGCACGGGCCCGCCATAACTCAACAGGATGTCCTTCAAGAACAGACTGGCCCCTTTGCCCACCAGGCCCATGCCCGAGGCCACCGTCGATATCACGCGCGTACTCTGCTGGATCTCGTCAAACGCCCCGCCCTTGCTCCAGAGCATTCCTCCCAGAACCATCAACGCAAGGGCCGCCAGGGTCACTCCTGCCAGCGACAGCGAGCCGGTGAGCACGGCAATCCCGCCGAACAACCGGCGACGCTGCTGAGTTTGGGCCTCGAGGCGCCGCTCCACCCGGATGGCAAATCCCAGAGGTGGGCCCGCCATCGGAGATTGCTCAAACAGGGTCGATACCTCCTGCATCAGGGACCATTCCTCCTGGCACTGGGGGCAGGCGGCCAGGTGATGCTGCAATTGGCGCTCTTCCTTTTCCCCGAGGAGATGGTCAAGGGCCAGCGACATCAACTCGGTCATTCTATCCTGTTGATTGCATTCCATCCGATCGTCCATAGTCTTCTCCTCTTCAGGCTCGAGCAGATTGCAGGTCTTGGGCCAGCATGCGCCGGGCTCGATGCAAACGCGACTTGATCGCGCTCTCGGTCGTGCCCATGGTCTCGGCGATCTCGCTATAGGAAAGACCGTACCAATAGCGGAGCACCACCGCCGCTCGATACACATCGGGCAGTCGATCCAGCATCTTGCGCACCAGATCCCGTGATTGCTTCTTGCTCACATCCTGGTCGGGCCGTGGGGCGTCGCTCGTCAGCCACTGAGGCGGCAGCGGGTCTTCGAGCGAAACCTGGGGCGCCCGCTGGTTCTTTCTTAGCCGATCGATACAATAGTGCGATGCAATGGACAGCAGCCAGTTGACGAATTTGCGCTCCGGCTGGTAGGTGGCCAGCTTGGTATAGGCGCGCAAAAAGGTCTCCTGAGCGGCGTCCTCCGCTTCGGCGGCATTGCCCAACATTCGATAGGCCAAGTTATAGACCGGGCGCTCATAGGCCTGAACCAGTTGGCCAAAGGCTTCGGTATCTCCCCGAAGAGCCTGTTGCAACCACTCACGCTCCTGCTCCATCCTTAATCCTCCATGCGTTCTCTATACGGATTATACCGCCAAAGGTTGCCAATTCGAAAGTTTGACATTTCGTTAGAATGAGGTATGCTATAGCGTACCCGCGATTCTCACACAACAGAGAGGGAACAGATGAAACAGCCCTATATCGTGATCGAAGGTGCCATTGGGGTGGGCAAGACGACCCTCTCCCGCATGCTCGGAGACCATTTTCACACCCACGTGATGCTCGAGGTCTTTGAGGAAAACCCTTTCCTGGCGAAATTCTACGAGTCCCGCGCCCGCTATGCGTTCCAGACACAGATATTCTTTCTGTTGAGCCGCTACCGCCAGCAGAGGCAGGTGCCACAGGTCCTGGCCCGCGGAGGACTCGTGTCCGATTATATGTTCGCCAAGGACTGGCTCTTTGCCCGGTTGAACCTCGCCGGCGATGAATGGGATGTCTATGAACAGCTCCACACCGCCCTGGCCCAACAAATCGTCGGCCCCGATCTGGTCGTCTATCTACAAGCCGATACCGAGGTGCTGATGGGACGCATCGCCCAGCGCGACCGCCCTTACGAACGAGACATGGATTGGGACTATATCGATACTCTGAGGCAGGCCTACGATCAATATTTTGGCGCCCCCAAAGACGTGCCGGTCTTGACCATCGACACCAATCCACTGAATATTGTCACCCACCCAGCAGACTTTCAACTCATCTGCGAACAGATTGAGACTTTTCTGAGGAAGGAACCCAAAGCCAAACGAGGACGCAAGGCCCCATCCCCTGCCGAGTCCTACCTGACGCAGGGCCGTCCCCTGGCCGACCTCCAGGAATTCCATGAAGCCCTCGACGCCAGCAAGGGATTCAACGACAACGTCTATTTCAACTATTTGTGTTTGAGCGAGGAAATCGGTGAATTGGGCAGCGAACTGGCCACGATATGGAGGTTGGAAGACAAGCTCCAGGCCCAAGGGCAGGATGCCGAGCACGCCCATACCCAAGCACTCGCTACCCGTCACCATGCCCTGGAAGCCGAATTGGCAGACTGCATGGCCTACTTGCTCAAACTGGCCAATTATACAGGCATCGAGTTAGAGAGCGCCTATCTGAACAAAATGAGGGAGAACGTCCGGAGAGTTTGGCATTAAGGGTATCGTGTCGAGTCTTCACGTCGATCTTTAAGATCTAGAAGTATTCATCCCTTTTTAGTTTTTATTAGTTAGTAGTAATAGTAGGGGCGGTGGATATGTGGATGGCCATTCGCGAGAAGGGAAGCCGCCACGGGGTTTAGTATCCGGCCGGATGGCAGCCACTAGTACTGGACGGGAGGGGGAGTTGGGTGGTGTGGATGAAGGGGGTAAAGAGGAAGGATAGCTTGGGACGATGTGTCGCCGTGCAGCGGAAGGAGGGGAAACGGGGTGTGAAAGAGGGGAAATTATCCACAGTTGTCCACATTCGAGACCGGTTTTCCACAGGTTTATCCCCAGTTATCCACAGGTGCGGGTGAAAGGCGGCGAATTGGTGAAAAAGGAACGCGGTCCGTTCAACCCCGACCGGCACCGGCGGCAGACTCAGATCCGGCTGGTGATCGGGGGCTTTTTGATCTTGCTCGTGGTGGGCGGGGGGTTGGTGTGGCTGCTGTATGGATTGGAGGCTGCCCTTGCGGCTGTGGCCTGCCTTTCGGCGGTGTCGACGGTTATGGGGGGGCTGTGGCTCCTCCTCACCCTCCTTGAACGTTGGATCAAAGAAGAGGACCCTTGAGATTATTCGGGCACGAATTGGGGAGGGAGCGCCGGGCTGGGTGGATGGGCGACCACGATGACCCGATGGGAATTTCCAGGCCACTCGTAGGGCCAACAGGTGACCAGCGTCAACCGCTCGTCGCCTGTGGGCAAAATCCACTGCGCATTCAGTTTGCGAACATGGAGGGGCATCCCCGATTCTTTTAGGATGAACTTGGCGTTCACCGTATAAGGATAGACCGTGTCGCCCACATAGAGCAAGATTTCGTCCCCCACGTGCAGGTCGACCACGTAACGAAAGACCTTCCCCTCGATGTTGTGGTGCCCCGAGATGACTACGTTCTCGCTATGGCCCGGCAGGGCCGAGTTCATGTGCCACCCGGCTGCGTCGGCAGGCACCACCCATTCTGAAACCATGGCGCCGTTGCGGTCCACCATCTCCCAAGACATGGGAACGACCACAGCATCCAGATCGATCGCGGGCGCCACCACGCGGGTGGGCGGGGTGGTGGCCTGGGGGATGGGTGTCTGGGTAGGCAGGGGCGTGATGGTCGGCGGCGGAAGGGTCGGTGTGGGCGATGGGGGCGACGGTGTGTCCGTCCCACTGGGAAGCAGGCGGGTAGGCGTTGCGTCGGGTTTGGGCTCATCCGTCGGCGTCGGGCTGGGGGAGGGGCTGGACGTAGGACTGGGGCTGGGCGTGGCGGTGGGCAGGATTGGCGCGGTTTCAGCCAGGACGACGGCGCCCGCCTCGGTGATCTCGGGCGGTGGTGGGGCCGTCACATGCTGCCAAATGCCCAACGCCAGGCCCGTCAGCAGCATCAAACCGCCTACGATCAACAGTCCCTGCGATACCCCTGGCCCCAGCTTTTTCATGTCCCGCATCCTACCCCAAGCGAAATGCCTTGTCAAGTTGGTCGCGCCTGTGGTATAATTCCTTTGCACACCCGAATATCAGCCAGATCTGAGGACGTCAAATCTGCTCTGGCGCAGTTCCTCTGTTCAATCTTGTGTCCGTATTTTACCAGGGAGGGTTCCTATGTCTGTTGTGAAACTCACATATCATAGCCACGCTTGTTTTAGCATCTCGGTCGATGGGACCGAATTGCTGATCGATCCCTTTTTGAGTGGCAACGATCTGGCCGATATCAGCGCTCAAGAGGTGAGATCGGAAGAGCACACGTCTGAAACTCCAGTCACGAGAT
>CAZNQW010000113.1:0-12005 GCA_964575225.1 uncultured Anaerolineaceae bacterium
AGGCCCACTTCATCCGTCCTTCACGGTGCGTCAAATACGAGGTGCCGCCTGTACCTCTTGACCAAATCGCACCCTTGCCGCCAACCCTGGCCCTGGTCCGCGCGCCTCGCTACGCCGCACACAAGTGCGGGCGCGGGGAGGCCCGACGGTGATTAGTTGGAACAGATGACGCATGCGTCGCCCCTACAGATCCCACCCCGGATGCGCGTGGCTGGCCCCCGCGCGGTGCTGGCCCGTTTGACGCTGCTCGGGAAACCGGCTATACTGGCGACTGGGCCATCGGAGGAGATCGAACCCATGCTACCTGTCGGACACATTGCCTATACCTGGGCAGCCCTCACCTGGCTGCAAACGCGAGGGCTCGCGCGCCGGGTCGATTATCGCGGCGCGGCGGTCGCTGCCCTGCTGCCCGACCTGATCGACAAACCGCTGTCGCTCACGTTGCTCTCCGAGTCGGGCACCAGCCAGGGTCTGGCCCACACGGCCCTGGCCCATGCCTTGGGCACTGCCCTCGTGGCCCGCGTGCGCCCGGATTGGTGGCCCTATGCCCTCATCGCCAACGGCCACCTGGTCGCCGATCAGATGTGGAAATACCGGCGCACTCTGTTCTTTCCCTTTTCCGGCGGGCTGGATTCCTGGCAGTTCATGGGCACGCCGGCGGCCATGCTCAGCGCCTATGCCGAGATCGTGACCCGCCCGGCCATTCTCGCTGTCGAGGCCGTGGGGCTGGGCCTGCTGGCCTGGGTGGTGCGCCGCGGCAAGCTCTACCGAAAACCGGCCCTGGAGCGCCTGCTGCGCTCGGGTCAGTTCGACGTCTCGCCTGCACCCGTGAGCGAGCTTGAAAAAGGAGGGGGTTCATGCGCGTCATAACCGGCACGGCCAAAGGCATCCCCTTGCAATCGGTCCCCGGCACCGAGACGCGGCCCATCAGTGACCGGGTCAAGCAGGCCGTTTTTAGCATCCTCGACGACCTGGTGCGCGGCGCCCGTTTTCTGGACCTCTTTGCCGGGACCGGCGGTGTGGGCATCGAAGCCCTCAGCCGGGGCGCCCACGAGGCTGTGTTTGTCGAAAAGCAATCCAGGGCCATTGCCGTCATCCGAGCCAATTTGCAGCGCACCCGCCTCCAGGATCGCGCCCACGTGGTTCAGGCCGATGTCTTTAAATACCTGCAACGCTCAGCCACCCCCTTTGATCTGATCTACATCGCCCCGCCCCAATACCTGGGCCTTTGGAAGGACACCCTTCTGGCGTTGGACGCCCACCCCGAGTGGCTGGACGAGGAGGGGTTGGCCATGGTCCAGATCTTTCCCAAAGAGTACGAACCGGTGGATCTGGTCCACCTGGATCTGCTGGAGCAGCGCAAATACGGCAGCACCCTGGTCCTGTTTTACGAGCGTATCGTCGAGGACGAATAGGGATCGGGCCCGGGCCGTCAGATTCAGGCCATGGGCCCAACTCTGTCATGCCCGCGAACGCGCCTGTGTATCCACATGCCACATCCCTTCTATGTGGCAAATGAATGGGCCCCCGCTTTCGCGGGGGCGACGGCGTGGCAGCGTGGGCGGCGCAGGCCGCATCCCAGCGATGCGCACCCGCAGATCTACGAAGGCTCGGCCTCGTTCTCCGAGGAATCGGCCATGGCCCGGCGGAACTGGGTTTCGTACAAGTGGGCATAGAGCCCGCCTTCGGCCAGCAACTCGGCGTGCGTCCCGTCCTCCACAATCTCGCCCTGGTCCATGACCACAATCTTGTCGGCCGCCAGGATCGTCGACAGCCGGTGGGCGATCACCAGGCTGGTGCGCCCCTGGAACAGCGGTTCTAGAGCGGCCTGGATCAGGGCTTCGTTGTGGGAATCGAGTTGAGACGTGGCCTCGTCAAGGATCAAAAAGGCGGGGTCTTTGAGGATCACCCGGGCAATGGCCAGGCGCTGCTTCTCGCCGCCGCTCAGCCGGTAGCCGCGCTCGCCGACGAGGGTATCGTACCCGTTGGGCAGACCCTGAAGAAAATCGTGGATATGGGCCGCGTGGCACGCAGCCTCCAGCTCGTCCTGGGTTGCGTCGGGCCGGGCGTACAGCAGATTGGCGCGGATCGTATCGTGGAACAGATAGGCCTCTTGGGTGACCATGCCCACATGACTCGCCAGCGATTCCAGCGTCACATCGCGCAGATCGTGTCCATCCAAAAAGATGCGACCTTCTGTGGGATCGTACAGGCGGGGGATCAGGTAGGTCACGGTGGTCTTGCCTGCCCCACTGGGACCCACCAAGGCCACCAATTGCCCGGGCTGGATCTCGAACGAGACGTCCTTCAAGGCCAGCCGCCGGCTGGGCACGGGAGCGAGGGCGTCCTTTTCCTTGGCCCCTGTGGTCCCGTTCTCTTCCCCGTTCGGCGCGGCCTTTGCCTCGGTATCGGGCAGGTAGCTAAAGGACACCTCTTCGAATCGAAGGTGACCCCGCACCGTCTCGAGCTCGACAGCACCGGGGCGGTCCTGGATCTCCACGGGGAGATCCAGATAGAGGAACACCCGCTCAAAGCTCACCATCGACGTGGCAAACTCGACCTGCACGTTGGATAGCGCCGAGATGGGCCCGTAGAGGCGCCTCAGATAGGCGGCAAAGGCCACGATGGTCCCGATGCTGATGTCGCCCTCCAGCACCAGGTGGCCGCCCACCCAGTAAATCAGGGCGGTACCCAGAGCGCCGGCAAAGCTCAGTCCCAGCGAGAACCAGCGACCCACCATCGCCTGGCGCACGCCAATGCTGCGCACCTTTTGGTTCACATCGCGAAATCGACCGAGTTCCTGTCGCCAGCGGCCAAAGGTCTTTACCAGGAGGGCGCCGCTGATGCTCAGCGTCTCACCGATCTGGCTGCTCATGTCGGCCCGATAGTCCATGCCCTGGCGGCGGATGTCGCGCAAGACGTGGGCCACCCGCCGGGCGGGCAGCAAGAACAGGGGCAACACCGCGACCGAAAGCATGGTGAGTCGCCACTCGATGGTGATCATGACCGCCAGCGTCGACACCAACGTCACGATGTTGGTGACGATATTGGGCAGGGTGCCGGTGATGGCGCCTTGCGCCCCCACCACATCGCTGGTAAACCGCGAGATGATCTCGCCCGACTTGGTGTGGGTGAAAAAGCGCAGGCCCATGCGCTGCAAGTGCTGAAACATCTGCTGGCGCAGGTCAAAGATGATGCCCTCGCCCGCTCGGGCGCTGACATACCGGCCCAAGACTCCGATCAGCCCGGTGGCAATGGGGATGCCGATCAGCCCCAGGGCCAGCAGGTTCAGCCGGCTCGTATCCCGGTTGGGTAGGGCGTTGTCGATCAGATCGCGGATCAACAACGGCGACACCAACTCGATCAGCGAGATGGCGATAATCGTGCCTGTCAGCGCCAGGACCAACCACCAATAGGGCCGGGCATAGCCCAACACCCTCATCAACAACTGGCGGTCTACGTGGGGTTTGCCCATCGACTCGTCAGCCTGCATAAAACTCCGCCAGCCACTTCCACGAACCATATCTTTCTCCTTTTTCCCCTCGAAACGCGCGGGTTGGTGATCGGCAGGGCGTTCGCGAGAGGGACTCGTGGGGCCGCCCAGGGATCGTGCACAGTGTGGGGACTATTGTGCCCCTTTCGTCCGTTTTTGGCAAATCGGCGGACGTCGCAAGGCCGCCCTCTCGGGTGCGGGCGACGTCTGCTTCGCCCCTACCAACCGATGGCATGGGGTTGTAGGGTCGCAGTCCCCTCCGTGATGCCCGCGTAAGCGCCTGTGTACACGCAGGCAGCATCCATGGGCTCCCGCTTTCGCGGGGGCGACGGGGAGTAGGGGCGCCCCTCTGGGGTGCGGCAGCTTGCTGCCGCAACGACCGCGCAAGCAAGCGTCCTGTCAAGTCAGGCGTGCACTCCAAAAACGGACATTGCCGCGGCCCTCCCTACGAATCTCTGTTGATCCAAATGCGGTTGCCCTGCATCGCCGAATTTTCGGGCTATGCACGGCGCTGAAACTGTGGTACAATGGATTGCGAACTCCAATACAACCGGTGCGTGGGCGCATCTGAGGCCGCCTTGGCGGCAGAGCAAAAGGGGGTGACCCGAAACCAGCCACTCGTTTGGGATGTGGAGCCAACCGGGCGTATTGCCTTGCTGGCGCCGTCAGATGGAAAGGAGACCCAACATGCGCAGATGGAAAAATCTCGGACCCTTGGTTTTGATCCTCATCTTGTTCTTGTTGCCCATTACGGCCTCGGCCCAGGCAGGTTCCGCCGCCAAGAACAAGCCCGTTCCCTCGGCAAAATGGACCCTGATGATCTATATTGCCGGCGACAACAACCTGGATACCTACGTTATCTCTGACATCGAGACCGAGTTGGCCGCCACCGGCTCCAACGCCGATGTGAGCGTCGTCGCCCTGGCCGATCGGGAAGCCAGCGCTGATTGGTCTCAGGCCTTGCTCTTTTATATTGAACCTGGAATGTTGGCCACTCCTGAGACGGCTGTAGCTGACTGGGGCGAGATCGACACCGGCGATCCCCAGGTTCTGATCGATTTTGTCTTGTGGACCAAGGCCCATTACCCCGCGGAGCATTATGCCCTGTCATTCTGGAACCACGGCTGGTCGTGGCGGCCGGGCATCACCATGCGCGATGATACCAACGGCGGCAGCCTGAATCAGGACGAGATCGAGGCTGCTTTGGCTGCCGTCGGGCCCATCGACGTGATCATGTACGATGCCTGCCAGATGGGCACCATTGAGAACCAGGCCACCGTGCAAGCCTCGTCGCAAGCCATCGTCCACTCGCAAGAGTGGGTCGGTTGGGATGGCATCGAGTACGAGTTGGTCATCCCGACCCTCCAGGCCGATCCCCTCATGTCACCCGAGGCGTTGGCCGTCGTTATCAACCAGAGTGCTGCCGTCAACAAGGAACTCACCGGCTCGGCTGTGGCCCTCAATGACGACTGGGACCACCTGATCGAGGCCGTAGATGATTGGTCGCTGGCATTGTTGGAAGGCCTGCCCGACCACCGGCAGGGGATCTATAGCGCTTTTCGCTCCTCCCAGTCCTTTGTCCAGGATACCACGGCCAAGGATCTGTGGGATCTGGCCTCCCAGATCCAGCGCCGCGTGAATAACGCCGAGATTCAGCGCCTGAGCCAGACCGTCATGGATGCCGTCGATGCCGTGGTGTTGGACGAATGGCATTCCCAGCAATACCATGGCGCCCACGGCATCAGCATCTATGGGCCTGTGGTCGAAAAGGATCTGGACTATGACGGCACGCCCGACGTCTACGATTTCGAGTACTATCGTCAGAAGTTGGTATTTTCCCGGATCACCCATTGGGATGAATTCCTGGATGCCTTTGTGAATGGTGGGTAGGGGCCCCCACGTTCGCGGGGGCGACGGCATGGCGCCGGAGCCAGATTGTAGGGGCGCGGCATGCGCGCCCGGACTACCCGCACGGCCGGAACATTTGGTAGGCGCGCCCTTGACGGCGTGGGGCGTTTGTGGGGGCTCGGCCGCCGCGGGTCTGCCCGCGCTGCCCACGCCCCCGGCCCGGGGTCCTGACGCGCCCGCAGACGGGCGACCCCGGACCCCCGCATTTGGTGCGTTGCCCGGTCTGATTGCTCTGCGCCCCGTCCTCGGGGCGCAGAAGCTTGCCGCGAATACAGGCCGTCCCCGAGGACGGGGACGGCGAGCAGAGGACGCAGGCGACGGCATCGCGGCGGGGGCGGGTCGTAGGGGCACGATCAGGCGTGCGCAGAATCGCCAGATCCCTCGCGAGCAGAAAGGACCCCCCACGCGAAAGCGGCCGGGGGAACCCCCAGCCGCTTTGTGATTCGATCTTTTGGCCTGTCAGAAAGTCGTCGCGCCGGCAAAGGGATCGGGCGGAACGTCGATCTGATCCAGGAACCGCTCGATGGTGACCTCGGGGTCGGCCTTGCGCGCTGCCAGCCAATCGGACAGAGCGCTGGACTGCTTGGGGCTGAGCACTGCTTCGGGCAGCGGGCCGTTTTCGTCCCGCTCCACAACCCGTAGCAGATAGAAACTGCCGTTGCCCTCCACCTGGACCAGCTCGCCCACGGCGGCGCCAAAGGCCGCGTCTTCCACCTCTTGGCCATAGCGCGTCTGAAGCTGGGTGGCAGCCAGCCAACCCAGGTCGCCGCCGTCCTCCGCCGACAGGGTATCGGTCGACACTTCGCGGGCCACCACGGCAAACTCTTCGCCTCCCTCGATCCGGGCTTGGGCAGCGGTGGCCTGGTCCTCGGTCTCGGCCTTGATCAGCTCGACGTGGATCACCAGGCCGGTGGTGGGCACCAGGCCGGCCAGATGCTCCTGCACCTTTTCGCGCAGCAGGCCGCGTCCCACGATCCGGGCAAACTGATCGGCCTTGAGTCCCATGGCTGCATAGTAATTGTCCAGGATCTGGTCGACGTCGGCCTGGGCCAGGGGGGTGGGTGTGGGCAGGGTGGTGGTGTCGGTGATGCTGGTTTGGGCCTGCATGGCCTGCTGGGCCATGCCTACCTGGATGTCCTCGTTGATATAGTCGGTGATCTCTTGATCGGTGACGGTCAGCCCCAACTCCTGGGCCTTTTCCTGCACCAGCAGGTCTTCGGCCAGCTCGTCGGCCACGGCCTGGGGCAACATCTCTAGTTCGGCCTGATATTGCCCCAACTGCTGTTGGTAGTAACTCAACAAAAATTCGGTGGTTTGGTCCTCGGAGGTGCCAATCGAGTCGAGAGCTTCCTGGATGCCGTCGATGGCCGAGTGCAGGCTGTAGCGGCGATAGGTGAGCAACTCGCTGAACTCGCTGAAGGCGGCCTTGGTGCCGTTGACCTTGACCACCGGCTGGGCCGGTTTGATCACCAGCTCGGACAGGATGCCCGCCGCCAGGATGGCCACGATGAGGACCGCCAGTGCGCCCACAGCCAGCCAGACAATCCGCTTCTGTTTGGCCTCTTTGCGGCCCAGGGAGATCTGCTTTTTGGTTTGCCTCGGCTCTTCGACCTTGGCCTTTTGGGTAGATTTTGACTTGGCAGGTTGTGCCATTCGTCCGCTCCCAGGCGGCCGCGACCCGGTGTGGGGGGCGGCCGCCTACTTTCTCACTGCCTAGTATTGGCGAATGTGCTCCGACGTATAGGGGAGCAGGGCCACGTGCCGCGCCCGCTTGATGGCCACGGCCAGCATGCGCTGATGTCGGGCGCAGGTACCTCCCTTGCGTCGTGAGCGGATCTTGCCCTGCTCCGACACGTAGCGGCGCAAGAGTCCAACATCCTTATAGTCGATGTGGTTGGTTTTTTCCAGACAAAAGGCGCATACCCGCCGCCGTCGCTGTTGATAGCGTCCACCGCGGCCCCCGCCTCGCCGATCATCATCGCCCTCGTTGTCGTATCCACCACTACGCCGGCCTCCGCCATAACTGGGTCGGCTGCCGCCGCGCGGTGCGCCCCCGCCGCTGCGCGATGCGCCACCGCCATAGCGGCCCTGGCTCGATTGCGGTCGTCGTTCGTCGTCACTCATGGTTTTGTTTTCTCCTTCACCATCTGGAACACTCCCCCGCCGGTACCGGCTATTAGAAGGGAAGTTCTTCAGTCTCGATTGTCAAAGCGGAATCCGCTCCGTTTCCCGGCGAGCGCGGTCCCAGCATGATCATCTCGCTGAGCACCAGCTCAGTGCGATAATGCCGGGCGCCGTTGGGCTGTTCCCAACCCCGTGTTCGTAGCTCGCCTTCCACAAACACCCTGCGTCCTTTGGTCAGGTACTGGTGACAGATTTCGGCCAGGCTGCCCCAGGCCACGACGTTGAACCACTCGGTGGCATCGTGCCGCTCGCCCGATGGGTCGTTCCAACTTCGGGTGGTCGCCAGGCTAAAGGAGGCGACGGCCTGCCCGCTGGGCGTGTAGCGCATTTCGGGCGCCCGGCCCAGATTGCCGATGACCAAGACGCGGTTCAGGCACAGGGGCAGGTCCGAATCCTTTTCGTCCAGGAGGCTTGCCCCGACCTCATCGTGTCCGTCCAACGGCACCAGGGTGGTGGCCACCACTTCGGTGCGGCAGTGGCGCTGCCCGGCCTCGTCCTGCCAGCTCCGCGTCTGCAAGGGGCCTTCAAGGTAGACCCGCTGGCCCTGCTTCAGCCGTTCGCTGGCTGCTTCGGCCAGAGCGCCCCAGGCCACCACGTGGAACCACTCTTTCGATTCGCGGTCGTCGCCTCCCTGGGTCGTCCAGTGGCGGCAGGCCAGCACTGCACACGACACTACGGCCTGACCGGCCGCGGTGTACCGTTTTTCCGGTTCCCGCTCCACAAAGCCGATAATCGTCGCTCGATTGAGACCCCGCGCCATTGCCGCGACTCCTCTACTCCACTACCAAACCCGTACCCCGATCCGAACCTATCATCCGATCCACTCGTGTGCCGGGTTTTGCCAGAGGCTTTTGCCCATGGCCGTTGCCCGGATGCCGGTTCCCCAGGACCCGTCTGGTCCGTAAGGAATCGCCTGATCCAAAAGGATCAGCTAGTCCTCGCTGGTGCGTATCAGCAGGTAACGAAGCACCTGCTCGTTTAGCTTGAGGAATCGTTCCAACTCGGCGAGGGTGTGGGGTGGGGACTGGAAAGTCACGACGATGTCCTGGCTTTCCTGCTTTTTGTTGATGGCATAGGCCATCCGTCGCTTACCCCGGGGCTCGACTTTGGTCACTTCGCCGGCTGTGCTGCCATCGCTGGTAGCAATCAACTGGGTGACTCGCTCGACGATGGCCTCTACTTGTTCTGCTTCCGCGGCCGCGTCGATGACCAAATACAACTCGTATTCCCTCATGCTTTACCTCCTTTCCCTGGGATTGCCTGTGGTCCAAATGCCACAAGCGGAAAGAAAAGGGACGGGCGCCAAAGGCTAACGGCCCTATTCGCAACGCTCGCCACTATAGCACAATCGTTGCGATTTGGCAAAAATCCATGCCGCTGTTGGGGAAGCGGGCAGCCATGCCCTTGTGGAGGGCGTCCGCCCGCAGGGTCAAAGCCTCCGAGAATCGTGCCTATTTCCAGCGCAGGGGATCTGTGGGGGTGCCCGCGCACCCCCACACCCCGCGCCGGGGGCCTAACGCCCCCGGTCCCCTCGGAATTGGTGCGTTGCCCGGTCGAGATCCGGTTGCGCCTGCCTGCGCCCGTCTGCACAGTGGGCGGCAGGCAGGTGGGAGGCGAAGCAACTCGGTCGATCTCGGTTGGCCTGGCCCCATGTGCTCGCTGCCCCGTCCACGGGGGCAGCCTCCACGTGTGCCAGGTAATTCTTTCGTCATCCTGATGTTGATGCGCATGGCACGGCATGCCGTGCCCAGGCCAGGACGGAAATACAATCGTCGCGATTTGGCAAAGAACCAGACCGCTGTGGGCGTTGGGTCTGCGAATCCGAGATTATGCCAGCCCTTCGTCCTCCAGCAGCTCGATGACCCAGCGGGCGCCCGAGCCCACCACCACGGGGCAGATGCGGGCGTGGCCCCCGGCCTCCTCAAAGGCGTCGAACTCTTCGGGGTTGGTCAGGTCGTAGGAACGGCCCATCAGGTGGGTCTGGATCTCGCGGCATATCACGCTGCCGTAGGCGTCCAGGAACCGCTGGCGATAGGCGCGGACCAGGTTGTGGGTCTGAAAGCGCACGCCGTCGACGTCGTCGAATTGGGCTCGCGACCGGCCGACGCGGTCGCCCATAGCCAGGACGCCGCCCAGATAGGCGCCGCAGCAGCCATCGCCCATCAGGCCGACGCCGCCGGCGAACCCGGTCGCTGCCTGGAACAGCTCGTCGCGCTCCAGCCCCAGCGCGTCCACAACGGCTGCAAAGGTGCATTGGCCGCAGCCCCGGTACTTTTTCTCAAAGTCGATGCCCAACTCGTAGGCCTTTTCGGCTCGGGTCTGTTCCGTTTCTTGTGCTGCCATGTTCGTTCCCCTTCCTTGGTGAATGTGCCGGTTGTTCGATAGGTCTCTGTCGGCCAAGGCGCGTCCGATCGGGGACGGTCGAGCAACCCCGGCTGCTTGCATTATACCATACACTCCCCGCGGTGCAAGAAGCAAGCCACCCGGGATGGGTGTGCAGGTCGGTGGGAAATCTCTTGTGGGGGTGCAAAGAGCACCGTCACCCCCGCCTGCCTGCACAGGCAGGCGCAAGCAGGGGTCCATGGGTTCTGCCTGCGAGTACGCAGGCGCTTGCGCGGGAACGACGGCGGCGGGGACGTCGTCCTCCACGCGCGATATCCACGTCGCCGAGGGGCGCGCCTACTTGCTGCGCAGCGCATTTGTGGGGATGGGGAGGCCTCCCTTGACGCCTGGATTTGGCGCGGGCAGGTGTCCTTTTTTTCCGGGCAGGTTTCAACCCCGCCCGTACGGTTCGTGAAGGGATGGTTGTACCATGGGACCGCCGCCCTCGGCTGGTGACGGCCATTATCAGGGGTGACGGGTACGGCAGCGGGCGCGCACACCCGTCCCAACGATGCGTTGACATTTCGCCCCTTTTGGGCTACAATCGGCACGGTCCTGGGGGGAGCGCCCTTCATTCCGGATCAGGAGGGGGAGTATGTTAGCCAAACGGATTATCCCGTGCCTGGATGTGCACCAAGGCCGCGTGGTCAAGGGGGTGCGCTTTGTCGATCTGCGCGACGCCGGCGACCCGGTGGAACAGGCCCAAGCCTACGACGCCGAGCGCGCCGACGAGTTGGTGTTCCTGGATATCACCGCATCCCACGAGGGGCGCGACATCATGCGCGATGTGGTGCGCCGCGTGGCCGAGAGCGTCTTTATCCCCTTTACTGTGGGCGGCGGGCTGCGCAGCCTCGAGGACATCCGCGAGATCCTGGCGGCGGGCGCCGACAAGATCTCGATCAACAGCTCGGCCATCCGCCAGCCGGAACTGATCACCGACGGCGCCCGGCGATTCGGCAGCCAGTGCATGGTGGTGGCCATCGACGCCCGGCGCCAGCCCGCCGACCAGGACCGCCGCATGGGCTGGGAGGTCTATATCAACGGCGGGCGCATCCCCACCGGGCGCGACGTGGTCGAGTGGGCGCGGGAGGCCGAGGACCGGGGCGCGGGCGAGATCCTATTGACCAGCATGGACGCCGACGGCACCAAGAACGGCTACGACGTGCCTCTGTTGCAGGCGGTGTCGGGCGCCGTCCACATTCCGGTCATCGCCTCGGGTGGGGCGGGCACGCTGGAGCATTTCTACGACGCCCTGACGGCAGGGGGGGCCAGCGCGGCGTTGGCGGCCTCGCTTTTTCATTACAAAGAACTGAGCATTGCCCAGGTCAAGACCTATCTGGCCGGCCGCGGCGTGCCGGTGAGGCAATAGCTCATGGAGGCAGAGCGGACGATGGAAGGGATCGCCTGGGACGAGCGGGGGTTGGCGCCGGCGGTGGTGCAGGATGCCCACACCGGACAGGTGTTGATGGTGGCCTATATGAACCGCGAGTCGCTGGCGCGGACCCTGGAACGGGGCGAGACCTGGTTTTGGAGCCGGAGCCGCGGCGAGCTGTGGCACAAGGGGGCGACCTCGGGCCACACGCAAAAGGTGATCGAGGTGCGCTACGATTGCGACGCCGACACGCTGCTGGTGCGCGTCGAGCCGGCAGGGCCGGCCTGCCACACCAATCGGCAAAGCTGCTTCTACCGGCGCCTGCCCGATGGCGCCGAGGTCGGGCCGCCGCCCTCGGCCGGGGGCGCGCTGCCCCATCTGGATGCCGTGGTCCGCGACCGGCAGGCGAACCCCAAGCCTGGGTCCTACACCTGCACCCTTTTCGACAAGGGGATGCCGCGCATCGCCCAGAAGGTGGGGGAGGAGGCGGTCGAGACTGTGGTGGCTGCCCTGGCCCAGGACGACGGGCGAGTGGTCAGCGAGATGGCCGATCTGATCTACCATGCCACCGTGCTGTTGGTCCAGCGGGGCCTTTCGTGGCAGGACGTGGAGGGGGAATTGAGATCGGAAGAGC
Source organism: uncultured Anaerolineaceae bacterium (assembly GCA_964575225.1). GTDB lineage: Bacteria > Chloroflexota > Anaerolineae > JAAYZQ01 > JAAYZQ01 > CAZNQW01. Next base: position 11,974 of record CAZNQW010000113.1, read on the forward strand.
GTCGTGTAGGGAAAGAGTGTAGGATAGGGTGT
>CAZNQW010000114.1:0-11954 GCA_964575225.1 uncultured Anaerolineaceae bacterium
AAAGGGCAAGTCCGGCTCACGAGTTTCCGAAATGAGGACTTTTGACAAGGACGGAATCCCCACTTGATAGGTGGGAGATCTTGTGCTAGAATGGATTATCGATAATTAATAGTCGCTAGGCATTCTTTCCGGGATCGAGCGAACGCCAGTCAATCCATCCAGGGTGCAACGGGCTGAAGCAGGTCCACGGAGGAGAGAGCAAAAGGCCTGGAGCAACAAGAGCGATTCGGGAAGGTTTTGGGTCATCGCCAGCCCCTAAACTGCTGCCAGCAGGGCCATCACACCAGTGCGCATGGCACACAAACAGGGCCCCATAGAGGGACGCCCCATAGGTTGCAGGATCTTGTTTGCAGAAAGGAAGGTGCCTATCAGCCAATCCTCATTCGGTCTCAGCAAGACACGGGCAAGTGGGCCCAATCAATCGCGTCAAAGAACGGAGGACAATGCATGGAAACCGAGATTTTGCAGAATCTAAAGCAGTCGGTCATCGACTTGGATCCCGCGGCCGCCAAGGAATGGGCACAAAAGGCCGTAGCCGGTGCGGTGGATCCGATCAAAAGCCTGGACGCCTTGACCGAAGCCATCCGCAAGGTTGGCGATGATTTCGAGAGCGGCGAAGTGTGGCTTCCCGATCTGGTCGGAGCTGCCGACGCATTGCAGGCGGCCATGCCCATCATCGAGGAAGATATCAAGCGTCGTGGAGCGGTCCGCGAGAGCCTGGGTGTCGTGGTCATTGGCACCGTCAAGGGAGACATCCATACCATTGGCAAGATGATGGTCAGTACCTTTCTCACGGCCGCGGGCTTTTCGGTGTATGATGTGGGTGTGGACGTAGACGCTCAAAAGTTCATGGATGCTGTCAAGGAGTACAAGGCACAGGTGCTGGCTATGTCGGCTCTGCTCTCCTTCACGGCGCCTGAACAAAAGCGGGTCATCCAGGCCCTGGAAGAGGCGGGCATTCGTGATTCGGTTAAAGTCATCGTCGGTGGCGGCGCCATCACGGGCGGCTTTGCCGAGAACATTGGCGCGGATGGCTATTCCCCGGCGGCGCCCGGCGCTGTGGGCCTGGTCAAAGGCCTTCTGGGGATCGAATAGACAGGAGAGAGAACAATGACTATGCAAGGCATTAAGCGCAAGATTCCCGTCCTGGAAGTCCTCACCGAAGCTGAGGTCGAAGCCATCCATCGCGCAACGCTCCAAGTTCTCTGGGAAACCGGAGTCACGTTCCACCATGCCGAAGCGCTCGACATTTTTGAGGATGCGGGCTGCCAAGTAGACCGCAGCAACAATCGCGTGCGCTTTCCCAACTGGTTGGTTGAGCAGTGTCTGGCCACCTGCCCCAACAGCTTCCGGGTCAAGGCCCGCAACCCCAAGAACGACATCATCCTGTCCGGCGGGGGAGACACCACCTACAGCATGATCGGCTGCGCCATGAGCAGTCTGGACCTGGAGACGTGGGCGCCCAGGCCCGCCACGCGCCAAGAGTTCTATGACTACATGCGCCTTGTGGATGCGCTGCCTTATGCCCACATCATGAGCGCCTTCCCCATGTTTGGTTTTGCCGGGACACCCGAGTGCATGCAGTTGCTCGAGTCCAATGCCAGCAAGCTGCGCGTCTCCAGCAAGACCCAGCAGGAAGGTGGCGTGCTCGATAACCATCTTTGGAACATCAAGATGGCCCAAGCCGTAGGCGCTGATTGTATGCAGTTGATCAACCCGGCTGCCCCGCTGACCTACTATGAAAACATTAGCCAGATGGTCCTGGATTGCTGCGAGTTGGATACGCCGTTCCACACCGCATCGGGCCCTGTGGCGGGCGCCACGGCGCCGGCCACCCTGGCCGGTGCGTTGGTCAACAACAACGCTGAAGGCATGGCCGGTATCATTCTCGCGCAACTTGTCAAGCCTGGGCACCGCGTCTGGACCGGCAACATGATGATGGTGCAGAACATGCGCACCGGTTCGCCCAGCTTTGGCGCCGTTGAGAACGTCCTGGGCGAAGCCATGTTCAACCAGGTCTGGCGCCGCTACCAGATCCCAACCTGGATCAGCAGTTGCGCCTGGTGCGATTCCAAGGTCATCGACTATCAGGCAGGGTGGGAGCAAACCATGGCTCTCGCCTTTGGCCTACTCTCTGGCCCATCTGCCATGTTCTACCTTGGTTCTCTCACTGCCGAGCTTACGGGCCATCCCTACAAGTCAGTGATGGACAACGACATCCTCGGGCAGGCCGCCCGGTTCCTGGCCGGCGCCACTGTCAACGAAGAGACGCTGGCTGTGGATCTGATCAACCAGGTGGGCCCGATCCCAGGTTACTTCCTGAACCTTCCGCATACTCGCGAATGGTGGAAGAAGGAGCAATTCCTGACCAAGACGGCCGACCAGGATTCGTACGAGATCTGGGTGGGCAAGGGCAAAAAGACGGCCCTCGACCATGCCGAGGAAGTGGCCCAAAAGATCCTGGCCACTCACAAGGGCGATCCCCTCACCGCCGAGCAGGAAGCTGCTGTCGAAAAGATCCTTCAAGATGCTCGCGAGGCCTATCGCGCCCAAGGTCAAATTTCGGATGCCGACTGGGAGGCTTATATGAAAGTAATCGAGTCTCCCACCTATCCCTTTGCCTAATTCAGGCGTTCGGTGATGTGCAGCGCCCGCAAATGGTCTTGCGGGCGCTGCGCCCAGACCGGGGAGAAGAGAAGATGCCGTTGTATGAATACCTCTGTACCGAGTGCTTGGAGCGGGTAGAGGTTCTGTCCAGAACCTATGCCGAGCCGAAAGGGCTGGTCTGTAAAAAGTGCGGAAGCTCGCGCCTCCGCCGTGTGATGTCTCGGGTCACCTACAACAAGCTCGGCAGCGGTTCACAGGAGGACCTGGCAGTCATCGACCGGGATGTCAAGCGCCGCTTTGAGAAAAAGGTCAGGGGTGACTCGCTTCTGGGCTAACATAACGGTGCGGACACTCTGGTCATGTGATTGTGTAAGGGCAGGGTGAGATTGAGGGTTTATGCCAATACTCCGAAATATACCAATTCCCATCACCCCCGCAGAAATCCTCGGGAGACGCAAGAAGAGAGCCAACCCGCCCCACGTGCTCCAGGCGGCTGAGGAAGCCATCGCCCTAGCCCAGGCTCTGTGGCAGCCGGTAGCCCTTTACGAGTGGCTAGATGTCGTGGCCATCGAAGGGCACGATGTGCGGGTCAGCGGACCCTTGGGTGAAGGCCTCCTGGACATTGGCCCCCGTGCCGGCTTGCTCGATCCGGCGCGCCAGGTTGTGGTCGCCGTCGGTACTCTGGGATTCGCCTTGGAGCGGCGCGTCCACGAGCTAACCGAGGCCGGGCAGGCCCTGAATGCCCTGTTGCTCGATAGTGCCGGTGTGGTGGCTGTGGGGGCCATTGGCGAGGCGATGCGTTGCCTGGCCGAAGAGACGGCGGTTGGTCAGGGATGGGGCGTCAGCCCTTCTTTGGCTCCGGGTTCGCTCGTGGGCTGGTCGGTCGAAGGACAGTCGGCGCTGTGCGGACTTTTGCCCTTGGAAGAGATTGGGGTGACTCTCAATAGCTTTGGCATTTTGGAACCCTTTAAATCGGCGAGCTGGCTGATTGGGATTGGTCCGGGCTATGAGGCGCGCCACGTGGGCTCCATGTGCTATCTGTGCGCCCTTTCAGATACTTGCTGGCGACGCCGGGAGGATCGCTCATGACCATTGCCCTGGGCATCGACACGGGCGGTACCTACACCGATGCGGTGCTGCTCAACTATGAAACGGGTCAAATCCTCACTTCGTCCAAAGCCTTGACCACCCGGCACGATCTGTCGCTGGGGATCCGTGCCGCCATGGATTCCGCTTTTCAACAGCCGGCAGCACCCGATCCGGCTGAGGTGCGCCTGGTCGGGGTTTCAACAACGCTGGCCACCAATGCCATCGTCGAAGATCAGGGCAGCCCGGTGTGTCTCATCCTCATCGGCTACGATCCAGAGGTCATCCGGCATTACCAATTGGAGGATGCGCTGGTGGCCGATGAGGTCGTGTACATCGACGGCGGTCACGATATTTACGGCGTAGAAGCCCGGCCTTTGGACGAGGCCGCGCTGCGCGAGGCGGTGCTGCACGTCACGGCCCAGGAGCACATCCAGGTGTTTGCCGTCTCGTCCTATTTCAGTGTGCGTAATTCGGCCCACGAACTCCGCGCGCGGTCGCTGATCGAAGAATGGACGGGCTTGCCGGTGACTTGTGGCCACGAGCTGACCAGCCGATTGAATTCGGTGCGCCGGGCCACCACGGTGACCCTCAATGCCCGGTTGGTACCGCTGTTGCTGGATCTGGTTCAAACACTGCGCGGTGTCTTGGAAGAACGTCACATCGACGCGCCCTTGATGATGATGAAAGGCGATGGGTCGCTGATGCGCGCCGAGTGGGCACTGCGGCGACCCATTGAAACCATTCTGTCGGGTCCTGCCGCCAGTGTGGTGGGAGCCTGGCACCTGACTAACCTTGCGCCCGACAGCCAGCCCAAGCCCGCGGTCTGGGTTCTGGACATGGGCGGCACCACCACCGACATCGCTGCCATCCGTAACGGGCGCCCCTGGCTCAATCCCGAGGGAGCCCAGGTGGGGCCGTGGCGCACGATGGTAGAGGCGGTGGACGTCCACACCCTGGGCCTGGGTGGAGATAGCCACGTGCGCCTGGACCCGGAGCGCCATCTGGAAATCGGTCCGCAGCGCGTCGTGCCCCTGAGCTTGTTGGCCGGCCCAAACCCCGAGATCATTGATGAACTGCGCCACCAGGTTCGGAACGCACCGCATAACCTGTTGACCGGTCAGTTCCTTGTAGCCAACGGCGCGCCCCGTGTCTCACTGTCGGCCCACGAGCAAGCGCTGCTGGATCTTTTGGTCCAAAGGCCAAGGGCAATCGCCCGGTTGCTGGCCGAAAGTGAGAACAGCTTTGCCTTACAGCGGAGCATCGATCGCCTGATCCGCGAGCGGCTGGTGCTCAGGGCCGGGTTCACGCCCACCGATGCCCTCCATGCCCTGGGTCAGTTGGCGCTGTGGAATGGCGAAGCGGCGCAGGTAGGCGCTACGATCCTGGCCTCTCAGGCGGGCAGTGATGAAGCCAGCTTCTGTGGGGTGGTGGTGGAGGAGGTATCGCGTCGGGCGGCTGTGGCCCTGATCGACACCGGCCTGATGGAAGAGGGCATCGAGCCCCAGTGGCAAGCAGAGCCCACGGCCGCCGATCTGTTGTCGCGCGCCCTGCAAGGGTCGAACGAGCGGGCGCTGCGCTGTACTCTGGCGCTGCGAGATCCGGTGGTGGCCATTGGCGCGCCGGTGGAGGCCTACCTGCCTGCTACGGCGAATCACCTGAACACCGAGCTGATCATCCCGCCCTTTGCGGCGGTGGCCAACGCCGTCGGCGCGGTGGTGGGCAGTGTGGTGCAAACCCGGCGAGTGCTCATCTCACCCCTGGCCAAAAATCGACTCCGGGTCCACTTGCCCGGTGAAATTGCGGACTTTGCCCACCTATGGGAAGCGGTCGAGTACGTGGACCAGAAAATGAAGCTGGTGATGGAGGCCTTGGGCCGCGAGGCAGGCGCCGAGCAGGTAGAGGTTCAGCAGGTGCGCCAGGATCAAACTGCCCAATTGCGCGTCGGTTGGGGCGACGACGTCTATTTGGGCACCGAGTTGGTGTACACCGCCGTCGGGCGACCCAGCCGCGCCGTCAGAAGGTAGCCAAAGGAATTTCCGGGCAAGCCAGGTACACTTCCCGATTTCATACCGGCGACCCAGGGGCCGGTTTCAGTACATGCCGATCTGGACCCCTTTCACAGCAGCCCGATGGATCGATAGCCCGCTGGAAAACGTTCGGCTTGGAGCCAAGGTCCGTTCCGGGTTATTGGTCTCTCAAGTGGTCAGCCAAATCAACAAAATGCTGTTCGATGATGCAAGCAGCAACTTCGGGATCACGGGTGCGGAGGGCATCGAGGATGTGCGCATGCCGTCTGGTCAGAAAATTGAGCTGATGGAGGTTGGTTCCATAGTAGGAAAACAGCGTCCACATGCCAAAGCCGATGGAGTGCCATGCTTTGTGCAAGAGCTTGTGCCCGGAAAGCTGTAGTAGCGTCTCGTGGAAAAGATTGTCGAGTTCTATGGTGCGCGCCCGGTCGTCCTCGGCGGCAGCGGCGATCATGTCGTCGAGGATGGCCTGCAAATTCGCCAGATCGGCGTCGGCGAGTTGGGGGGCCACCAGGCGAACGGCCAAGGTCTCCATGGTGGCACGCAGGGTGTACACCTCCCACATATCCCGAGGTGAGAGGGAACAGACCGTGGAGCCTTTGAACGGCCGTGACTCGAGAAAGCCCGTTGAGGTCAAGTCGCGCACGGCCTCCCGTACCGGGGCCGTGCTGATCCCCAACTGGCGCGCTAGCGAAATCTCGACAATCCGATCGCCTGGCTGAAATTCACCGGTGAGAACGGCCTTGATAATGTACTCTTTGACTCGCTCGCTTGTGACCGAGCGCTCGAATACCGGCTCGATGTCCTCAGTCGCTTCTTGTCGATTGGCTAGATTCACAGGCCACCCTGCCGAAATGGGTTCCAAGAGAGATCGTGAAACGATTCTATCATCTTTTCACCCCTTTGTCAATCGCATAATTCCAGCTGTGGTTGAAACCGATCGAGTGGTGATTGGAACCCGACCGCCAGATGGCCGAAGCCCTGGGGGGTCTCCCTTCCTTGACCAATCATCGCCCGAACAGGTTATCCCACTAGTGATCTTGGGCCTTTTCAAAACGGTATGGGCGATTTTCCGAAACACTATCACAGCTTTTCCCTAGTCTTCTAGGCCGAGGGTAAAAAAGGGATGTCCATTTCTGTTATCTTTGCACTACGCCGCTTCTCGATAAGTTAGCGCAAACACCGTATCCGTTAGCCAGCGGCGGAAGGACTCGTTGTCGCTAAACTGCTTGTACAGCTCGGTGTCATCTTTGAGCACTCCGATCATCACCCGCGACAGCGCCTTGTCGTGCTCGATGCGAGCATTCTGACGGTCCGAATGCCGTTGAGCATTCTGGTAGGCGGGGTCGGCGGCTACCTGCGCCGGAATCTCCTGGGTAATCAGCCGGTGGACACGGTCTCTATCCGTCCATTGGGTGTTGCCGAATTGGTCATTAAAGGCCTTGAGGATATTGCTCAATAGGTCCAGCTCGGGCTCGGGCTTGAGGCCGCCGGCGCTGGTCGGCACCGGCCCGATCTCGGCATCCTCATCGGGCAGGGCAATCTGCATCGCGGCCTTTTTTTCCACGCGGTAGCTGTCCATGTCGATGGTTTCGAGGATACCCCGGGCGAGATCCTCCTCGACCGGCGCGGGCAGCTTGGGGATCAAAAAGGTCAAAAAGATGGAGAGTTTTTCCCATCCGGCATTGCTGTAGGGCAGGATCGAGCCGAGGAAATTGTAGGTGCGGGTAAAGGCCTTGGCTTTGCCCTTGAACCCCACCTGGCCCTCTTCGTCCAGTTCCAAGTAATCGGCCACGCAGGCATCGAGGATCGGGTCCAACCGGTCGCGGTCGGCCCCACCGAGGTACAAACCTACCATCTCGTCAACTTGCTCCTCGGTATACACCTGGTAGGCGTCGAGCTCGCCTTTCAGGTCGTGCAGCTTGTTGGGGTCGGTCTCCTCGCTGAGGATGGTCGTCCGGTAATAGTCGGCAAAGGCCTCCTGGATGGTATCGGCGTCGTTCATAAAGTCGAGGACAAAGACATCGTGCTTTTGCGGGTGAGCCCGGTTGAGGCGCGACAGGGTCTGCACGGCCTTGATGCCCGACAGGATCTTGTCCACGTACATGGTGTGCAGCAGGGGCTCGTCGTAGCCGGTCTGAAACTTTTCGGCGCACACCAAAAAGCGGTAGGGCTCCTCCTGGATCTTGTCGGCGATCTGGCTGCTGGGAAAGCCATTCAGGGAAGCCTCGGTGACCTTGACCCCGCCATATTCGTGCTCGCCCGAAAAAGCGACGATAGCCCGGTAGGGGCTCTTGCGCTCCTGCAAATAGTCGCGGATGGCCGAGTAGTATTGGATGGCCCGCTGGATGCCGCTGGTGACGACCATGGCCCGCGCCTGCCCGCCGATCTTGCCGAGGGCGATCACCTGTTCGTGAAAATGATCGACCATGATCTCGGCCTTGAGGCGGATGGCATGGTCGTGACCCTCCACATAGCGGCGCAGCTTTTTCTGGGCCTTGCGCGTGTCAAACTCGGGATCGGCCTCCACCGTCTTGACCAGCTTGTAGTAGCTGGCCACTGGGGTATAGCTCTTGAGCACGTCCAGGATAAAGCCCTCCTGGATGGCCTGCTTCATCGAGTACACGTGAAAGGGCCGGTGTTTGATCTTTTCCCCGTCTGGATAGGCCTCGCCAAAGATCTCCAGGGTCTTGTTCTTGGGTGTGGCGGTAAAGGCAAAGTAGCTGGCGTTGGGCAGCATTTTCCGCGATTCGATCAGGCGGTTGATCACATCCTCAAAGGTCTCGTCCTCGTCCGCGGCGCCCGCCTCGGAGAGGGCCATGCTCATGGCGGCTGAGGTGCGCCCGCCCTGGCTGGAGTGGGCCTCGTCGATGACGATGGCAAAGCGCCGCCCGCGGTGCTCGCTGCCGATGGCGTCGAGGATAAAGGGGAACTTTTGCACGGTGGTAATGATGATCTTTTTGCCGCTCTCGATGAACCGGCGCAGGTCGCCCGAGTGCTCGGCGTGGCCAAGAGTGGCCGATACCTGGGCGTACTGCTTGATGGTGTTGCGGATCTGCTTGTCGAGGATGAGCCGGTCGGTGACGACGATGATCGAGTCAAAGATGGGCTCGTCGCTGTGGCGCAGGCCGATGAGCTGGTGGGTCAGCCAGGCGATCGAGTTGGACTTGCCGCTGCCGGCCGAGTGCTGGATCAGGTAGCGTCGCCCCGCCCCGTGCCGGGCCGCATCGGCCAGCAGCTTGCGCACGACGTCGAGCTGGTGATAGCGGGGAAAGATCTGCTCCTTGCGTTTCTTGCCCGTCTTTTCGTCCTTCCTTTCGACGACCTGGGCATAGTTCTCCAGGATGTCGGTCAGGCCCTGGGGGGTGAGGACGCGCTTCCAGAGGTAATCGGTCTTGAGGCCGTGGGGGTTGGGTGGGTTGCCGGCGCCGTCGTTCCAGCCCTGGTCAAAGGGCAGGAACCAGGATGCCTTGCCCTTGAGGTGGGTGCACATGCGCACTTCGTGCTCGTCCACGGCGAAATGGACCACGCAGCGGCCAAACTGAAAGAGCAGCTCGCGGGGGTCGCGGTCGCGGCGGTACTGCTCGACGGCATCCTCCACCGTCTGTTTGGTCAGATTGTTCTTGAGCTCAAAGGTGGCGATGGGCAGGCCGTTGATGAACAGTCCCAGGTCGAGGGCGCGCCGGGTCTCGTCGCGGCTGTAGCGCAGTTGGCGGGTGATGCTAAAGCGGTTGGCGGCAAAGCGCCCGGCGGCCTTGGCGTTGCCCGGCGAGGGCGTGCCGTAAAAGAGATCGACCGAGTGGGGGCCATGCTTGAGGCCCTTGCGCAGCACGTCGATGACACCCCGCCTGGTGATCTCCCCCTGGAGCCGGGCCAGGAATTTGCGCCGCGTGGGGCTATCCTGGTCCAGGTCCAGCGCCTGGGCGACTTTTGGCTGGGTGGCCTGTAGAAAGGCGGCCAACTGCGTCCGATCCACGGCATATTCGCGGTCGTACTCCCGGGGATTGCCCGCGAGCCAGCCGGTGCCGCCATAGGGCGCCGGCTCATCGCGCAGGATGCCGTCCTCGCTCCAAAGGCCGCTGGTTCCGGTCATGGCGCGGACGATCAGGGTTTCCAATCCCTTTTCACTCGTATCGGTGGTCACACTTGGCCTCCAGGATTTGTGCGTCATCGTTGATGCACAAGATCATTTGTGCGTCTCGAAACCCATTTTGTGACGCACAAACAAGTTTGTGCTGCATGCATGAACCACAAACCTATTCCGCTGCGATCTGCACGAGCTCGGCAAAGACCACAACCGCGGCCCTGCGTCCAAGCTGTGGGCGTAGGGCCTGCACAATATCGGCCTCTTTGAGCTGTCTCAGAATTCTCTCAGCCGTTGATTTCGAGACGCCAACCCTGTCCGCAAAATCGGACGTCTGAAAAACGGGACGATCGAACAAGGCATCAATGGCCTGGATTGCATACTGAGAACGGGTGATCCTGGGCACCTCTGTCTTCATGCGCTCATAGAGTGCCATGATCCTCTGTGTCTTGACAAGATTGCTCCGCGCCTGCTCCACCAGGGCGGTCAGGAAAAACGCCACCCAGCCGTTCCAGTCCCCCTCCTGGGAGATCGCGCGCAGCCGATGGTAGTAGACCTCGCGATGCTGTTCCAGATAAGCGCTCAAGTAGAACATCGGACTGGAAAGAACGCCCTTTTCAAAGAGAAAGATGGGAACCAGCATGCGCCCCAGCCGGCCATTGCCATCCAGAAAGGGGTGGATCAACTCGAACTGGGCTTTGGCGATGGCAAGCTGGACGAGGGGGTCCTTTTCCTCGGCGTGGAGATACCGCTCCCAGTTGTCCATGGCGGGCGCCACCTGCTCCCAGGCTGGGGGCAGATAGGTCGCCCGCTCGATCGGCTCTCCTGGCAGAGCGATATAGTTCTGGGCTCGCCGGAATCGGCCGGGTGACCTGTCTCGGCCGCGCACGCTATCCAGCAGGGTGGCATGGAGTTGCTTGAGCAGGTTCAGGGAAAAGGGCCGAGCCTCCAGCGCCTCCACTGCCTGTGCCATGGCGTGGCGATAGTTGAGAATCTCTTGAATGTCAGCCCGGCGGGATGGGTCGATCGGCTCTCGGGAATCGGCCTCAAACTCCAGCACCTCCTCCATGCTAGCCTGGGTGCCCTCGATCCTTGAAGACAGCACGGCCTCCTGGGTGGTGAGGGGCGACAGCAGGACTGCCGGGTTGACGATGCTCTGCAGCATGCCGTCGTAGCGGGCCAGCGCTGCATTGGCCTGACCGATGAGCGTCACGTGCGCCGACCAGTCGATACCATCCAGGGGCAGTGCCGGTTTGGTGATCGATGTCGAACCCTACCTTTTCGAGCACCCCGACGAGTTGCCGCGGCGTGACCGTAGGCAGTCGCGGCATCAAGCAGGCTCCAAAGCGAAGCTTAGTCGTCCTACATACTGCTCTTCAGAAGATTCGCACGGGATCGGCTCGCCGTGCTTAAGCAGGCTAGCACAGTAGGCACGAATCGCATCAGCCGCCATCTCACGGGCTTCTTCGAGCGTGCGCCCTTCAGTGTAGCAGCCGGGCAGCGCAGGAACCGACACCAGATACTGTCCCTCCGGCTGGCGTTCGATGATAACAGTAAACTGACAATCTTTCATAACCTGAACCTCCCAACGGACGTTCACTGTCTCCACTATATCACTGTCCGTCGCAGCCAGCAAGTTCGCCAAGGCTGGTCTTCGAAAAATGTCCGCATTTTGGCTATGAGGTAGAAAATCACCGTCATCCACCCAGCAGACACAAGCGGGACGGGGTGGAGACCATCTCCCGGATTGCTGCAAGGCATGGTTGAGCAAGGTCAGGTTCGGTGATGGCCGATTTCCTTGATCCGTCGAAATAACTCGCTGCCGAGACCAAGCGTTCAGGTCATGCAAGAAAATATGCAGCGCCTCTCGCAGCCCGCTTGCGACATGCACAGCAGCCCCATCGACCGCTTGCTCAGAACGCCAAATGCGGGTAAAATGATCAGTGTTCAGACAAGGTTCGTTGTTCATATGCGGGCGTCAAATGAGAGGGGAACCATGACCGGATCAAGTCCTACACCGAGTGAGTGGCACAGGCTCTATCAAGCGAACATCCGCGTAAAAGAGATCGCGCCGTGGGAGTGGATGACCGAAACAGACATCTTTGGCGTTAAAGATCCAGAGACCGGTGAGATTGGCTTTGTCAGTA
>CAZNQW010000115.1:0-11932 GCA_964575225.1 uncultured Anaerolineaceae bacterium
CCTTGCCGGGCGCATCACCCTGGCTAGCATGATGACCGAGATGGGCGGGATCGTCGGCCTGATTCCGCCGTCGGACGAGGTGCTGGCCTTTTGCCGGGCCCGCACAGGCCGGCAGGACCTTCAGGCTCTGGCGGCCGACCCCGATGCCGTCTATACCCAGGAGGTCGAGATCGACATCACCGATCTGGAGCCCTTGATCGCCTGCCCGCCCAAGCCCGACAACGTCAAGCCGGTGCGCGAGGTGGCCGGTACCAAGATCGATTCGGTCTTTATCGGCTCGTGCACCAACGGGCGATTTGAGGACATGCAGGCCGTCGCCGACGTGGTCCGGGGCAAGCACGTGGCCCCGGGGATGGTCGCTTCGGTCGTCCCGGCGACGCGAGAGGTCTACCAGCAGATGCTGGAAAGCGACGTGCTGCGGACCCTGTTCGAGGCCGGGTTCATCATCAGCAACCCCGGCTGCGGAGGGTGCGCTTCGGGGCACATTGGCATGGTGGGCGAGGGCCAGGTGCAGATTTCCACCAGCAACCGCAACTTTGCCGGAAAACAGGGGCCTGGACACAACTATCTGGCCAGTCCGGCGGTGGCGGCCTGGGCCGCGCTGACCGGCGTCATCACGGTACCGGAGGGGTAGGAGGCGAGGATGAAAGAGACCAAGATCAGAGGCCGTGTATGGGTTTTGACCACCCCCGAAGGCGAGTTGTACGACGACATTGACACCGACATGATCTTTCACAATCGCTACCTGCACATCACAGAGGTCGACAAGATGGGGCAATACGCGCTGGATAACCTCAAAGGGTGGGAGGATTACGCCTCCAAGGCCCAGCCGGGCGATTTCCTCCTGACCGGCAAGAACTTTGGCGCCGGTTCCAGCCGGCAGCAGGCCGTGGATTGCTTCCGCGCCTTGGGCGTGGGGGCCATCGTCGCCGAGAGTTACGGCGCCATCTACAAGCGCAATGCCATCAACAGTGGATTCCCCATCATCGCGCTCCCCGAAGCGACGCAGCTCTGGCGCCAATTCCAAAACGGCGATGCCGTAGAGATCGATTTTGAGAGCGGCAAGCTGGTCCTGCAGGACAAGGAGGTTTTCCAGGCCGAGCCCTTTTCCAAGGTGCAGATGGATATCTATCAGGCCGGCGACCTGTTTGCCTACGGCAAGATCCTGGGCTAGGCCGACCGCGGCTGTGTCTACATGGGCTCCCGGGCCAGTCCCGAGGGGTAGGGGCACGGCATGCCGTGCCCAAGACCGGGCAATCCCCAACAGGGTTGCCCCATCGTCGCCCTCGCGGAAGTGGGGGCCCACACGGGTGCAGAAAACGATGGATGCCCGCTTGCGCGGGCATGACGGTGCGTCGATGGGCGAACGTCGCCCGCGTCTATACAGCGGGCAGGCAGGCAAAAGCGGGGTTCCTTTTTTCTAGGTGCGTCAATTGAAGAAACAAAAGCCGTGCTGGACCCGCGGCTGTGGCTACAACAGCTCCCGACCCCGAGAACGGGGTCGGGTTGTCGATCCTCAGCAGGGGGATACTCAGGGCTGGGGGGTGGTGCGAATGACGAATCGCCCGTGCTCCTCACACCAATCGTCGTACTGAAAGCTGGTGAACCGGTGGGGTTCGGCCTCCAGGCTCAGATCTCCCTGCCATTGTCCGTCCTCGCCGCGGATGATGGCCATGCTCCAGTAGAAATCCCCGCTCCCCAGCAGGCAAAGGTCATAGTGATAGTCCCACGATTTGGTCCAGGCAATGCCATGGTGCGGCTGCCCCGTCCGCCAGATGCGGACGTCGAACCATTCGTTTGCCTGGAGCGTCCCTTCCCAGGTCCACAGCAGCGGGTAGACGCTAATGGAACCCTGAGTGAGGAGCGAAACATCCTCGGGGGCCACCAAGCGGGGTGCGGCATAGAGGATGCCCGCGGTCGGGGTAGGTGTCGGTGCCGGGGTGGAGGTTTCCGTCGGTATGGTGGGCCTGGGTCGGAGCGTCGGTGGTGGTGGAGAGGGCTCGGCCGTCGGCGTAGCGGAAGGGGCTTGGGTGGGCTCCGGGCTGGGGCTCGGCAAAGGGGTGTTAGAGGGTGTCGCCGTCGGCGAGCGCGCCGATGAGGTCACGCCGCCAGGCAAGGGCGAGGGCGTGGCGCTGACAGCGGCCAAAGAAGTGGCCGGTATGGCAGTGTGAGTTGGCATGGAGGTCTTGGCCGCCAAAGGCGTTTGGGTGCCGGTAGAGGCGATCGCCGAGGTCGACGTGGGCGCTCCCTCCGATGTCGGAGAGGTAAGGGCGGCCCCAGGGGTGGGCGTGGCATTCGTGCGAGGGGGGCCGAACAGATCCATCTGCGACAGGATCAGCACCAGCAACAGGGCCAATCCCACCCCGATGGCTGCAAAAAGCCCGACCTTGCGCAATAGCCGGCGGCGTTCCTCTCTCTCCTCCGCCAGGGTGGCCTGATAATCCTGGATCTGGCGCCGGGCCGATTCGAGATCCTGGCCGAGTTTGGGCAGGTTTTCGTCGTCCAGGTGCTGAGCGCTCTCTAACTGGCGGATGCCTTCTTGCATCCGTTTCAGCCGGTGCCCGGGCGTCAGGCTAACCGAGGTCACGTCGAGGAGATGTTTTCCCTCCTGCCAGGCTCGGTCGCGCAGCCCGCGGAGCTTTTCCCGCGCTCGCGACAGTTCGGCCTGGATGGCCAGGCTCGCGGGCAGCCGGTTCTGGAGGGCATGCAGCTCCTCGATCAGCGACGAGAGCGTGTCGGCCTGGGCTTGGGCGTTGCTCGGAAGGGTTTTGAGCCGGTCGCGGGCCTGGGCCAGTTGGTCGCGCGTGGTTTCGGCCAGGGTTCGCTTTTCTTTGAGGGCGGCATCGGCGCCCAGGTCGAGGGCCACCGAATATCGGGCGATGGCTCGCTCGAAATCGTCGTTGTGCAACGCCTCGTCGCCGCGCTGGCGGGCCATGGCCATGACGCTGGGCCGCTCAAAGATGGGCCGTTCGGGGGCATGGCCAAACAGGGCCGGCACCCCCCACGCCGCCGAGCCGGGGACGGCCGAATGGAGGGCAGCGCGGGCATAGACCAGGGCCGTATCGACCGGCACGGCGGCCGATAGCGCCCCATAGTAGGCGTGGAAAAACTCGCTGGCTGCCTTTTCCTCCACTCGATAGGGCAGGGTCAGGACGTTGGGAATGCCCTGCTCCACCAGGTGGGTGGCCAGCATGGCAAAGGAATCGGGCCGGTCGCCGGCCATGCCGGTGCCGGAGCTCAGCACGACCAGGCGCAGGGCCGGGCTACCTGCCAGCAGTTCGGCCAGATGCTGGTCGCTCACGCGGCGGGCCTGGTCGTTGTCGTCGGCAAAGACCAGGGTCCCTTCCTGCGCCGTGGGATCGAACCCGCCATGCCCGACAAAGTGGAGGACGTGCCAGGGGCCGCTCCAAAACAGCCGCTGCACTTCACGCCAGGCCTGCCCCTCCACCCATTTGACCTCCACCAACTCCCGCGCCTGGAGAGGGTTGAGGGAGACGTTCAAGATGTGTCGTTCGCGGGCCACATCCAGGGCGGGCCAATCTTTCGGACTGGCCGCGACGGCGAGGATGCGCAGGGGCGGCGTGATAGCGGAGAGGGTGGGGGTGCGAGTGGGCGTCAGGTGGCGGACCATGGGCGCAGAGATCGAGAGGCACAGGTGCTCGTTTCGGCGCGGGTCGTACAGGAATTCCCAGGGAAGGGCCGCCAGGTCGGGGGACGCGATGGATAGAGAGAGGCGGAGGAAGGCTTCCTGAGAGGTAGCCATCTCCCAACTGGTGTCGTAGAGATCGAGCACCTGCTCCACAAAGAGGGCGTCGAACAGCAAGGCGCCCAGCTCCAGGGCCGGCGGCACATCATCCGCAGGGGTTCCTTGCGGCGCTTTTGGAGGTCTGAGCAGCTCCGATTGCAGATCGCGGAGCAGGTTCTTGACGGCCGGACTTTTCAGGAGGGCAAAGTCCAGGATCTCTCGCACCTGGCCGGCTGGGGAACGGGCCACCACGGGATAGGCGCCCTTGACCCCCGGACCAATTTCCAATTTGAACTCGAGTGTAGCTTTGGCCACAGGCCTGCTCCTGGTCGCCGTCGCGACGCTCTCGCAAACGTTCGGATCGTGTCCGATCTGTTCTCAGGTTTGAATTATAACAAAAACGGGTGAAAAGGGCAATCTGGCCCGGGCGTCGCTCACCATGCACCCCTTGATGCTCGCCGCCCCTGTCCTCGGGGCCCCTGTCGGCAGGACCACTTACACAGGGCCTCACCCGTAGTGCCCGAGCCTTTGAGAGTGTGCCTTTGTACATCGCAGTGGGGGGTATGGAGGCCTCGGTAGGCCCCCACAAAGAATCCCACCGACTTGTATAAACAACCCTGTGTCCTGGGAACTTGACACCTGCCAAAGTTGGGGTACAATAAACAGAACATCGGAAACAAGTGCGGTTTGACGGCAAACGCCATAGGAACAGCGTTTCAACGATTCTGCAGCAGAAAGGAGAAGTATTCATGGAGATCGGCGGCTATCAATTTCCGGATGATTTGTTGTATGATCAAGAGCACAACTGGGTTCGAATCGAGGGCAACCAGGCAACCATTGGCCTGACCGATTTCGGCCAGGATCTGGCCGGGGAAATTCTCTATGCCGAGGTCCCGCGCGTGGGACGCCAGATCACGGCGGGCGAGGCGTTCATGTCGCTCGAGTCGGGCAAGTGGGTCGGTCGTATCAAAGCGATTGTGGATGGCAAGATCGTAGAAGCCAACTCCGAGATCGAATGGGAGAGCACCCTGATCAACACCGAACCCTATGGGGAGGGCTGGCTGGCCAAAATCGAAATGGCCGGCGAACCTCAGGGGTTGATGAAAGCCGGCGATCCTGAATTTGCCGCGCTCATTGCGGCAGAGAAGGAAAAGTACGGCAAGTAGCACAGAATCGCGCATTCCTGTCAGGAAGCAAGAGAGGGCGATCCCAACCCTGTCTTGCTTTCTGTTTGTCGCAGACGCCATAGCCAAGAGGTGAAACCGTGAATTTGTACAATCTGGGATCTGTGCCGTGGCTCGATTCTCAGTTGATCTATCATGCGTTGCCCCGCCTGAACATGGAAGGCTTGGTGCTTTTGGCGCCGGCCGAACCCTACGTGTGCATCGGGTATCATCAGGATGCCCTGTTGGAGGTCGATCTGGACTATTGCCGCGAGCACGACATTCCCGTGTTCCGGCGCGAAGTGGGCGGCGGTGCCACGTTCTTGGACGGACGCCAGTTGTTCTTCCAGTTGGTGATCCACAAAGACAACCCCCTGATCCCTGCCACCAAGGAAGAGTGTTATCGACGCTTCCTCGAGCCTGTGGCTCAGACCTATCGCGACCTGGGGGTGCAGGCCAGGTACCGACCGGTGAATGACATAATCACCGCCGAAGGGCGCAAAATCTCGGGCAGCGGCGCGGCTGACATCGGCGAGTTTTTCGTGATGGTGGGAAACCTGATCCAAAACTTTGACTATGAGACGATGGTCCGCGTGCTGCGCGTCCCCGATGAGAAATTCCGGGATAAGGTGCACAAGAGCCTGCAGGAGAACCTGTCGACCCTGCGCCGCGAGGTGGGGCGGGAGCCATCGTGGCAGGAGATGACGGACGCGCTGGTGCGCAATTTCGAGGTGGCCTTGGGCCCGCTGACGCCGGCGGAGCTACCCCCCGAAGTGAAGGACAAGGTGGCCGAGCTGATCACTACCCACACCACTGAGGAATGGCTGCTCAAGCCGGGCAAGCGATTCCAGGAAAAGCGGCAGGTGAAAATCGCCACCGGCGTCGAGATCGTGCAGCGAGCCTACAAAGCGCCCGGCGGCCTGATCCGGGCCACTGCCGAAGTGCGAAACGGCGTGCTGGAATCGGTGGGGTTTTCGGGAGACTTTTTTCTCTACCCGGAAGACAAGGTGGCCGAGCTGGAAGAGCACCTCACCGGCGTCCGCCTGGCCGATGCCGAGCGCGAAATTGCGGCCTTTTATCAGGCCCACCAGATCGAGTCGCCGGGTGTGACGCCGCGGGACCTGGCGACGGCCCTGGGCGCCGAGTAGCGTGGCCCGCGGGCCCGAGGAACGCCGGAGGGTGGGCGGCCGTCGGGCCTGCTGAGAGGAGCGGGAAAGGGCTATGGACGCCGAGCTGTTGGACATCGACGCCGAGGTCAGCATTCCGTGGAGCGAGCTGAGCTTTCGCTTCTCCCGGAGTAGCGGTCCCGGCGGGCAACACGTCCAAAAGACCTCCACCCGCGTCGAGTTGCTGTTCGACGTCGAGGGGTCGCCCAGTCTGACCGAATCGCAGCGGGCGCAGGTACGCGCCCGCTTGTCGGGCTATATCGATTCGTCTGGTGTGTTGCACCTGGTCGCCCAATCGGAGCGCAGCCAGGTCCGCAACCGCGAGGAGGTGGTGCAGCGCTTCCAGGACCTTTTGGCCAAGGCCCTCAAACCCCGCAAGCGGCGGCGACCCACCCGGCCCACGGCTCAATCGAAGGAGAAGCGGCTGCGCAGAAAAAAGATACGCAGCGAGACCAAGCGCTCGCGCGGCCAAGTCTGGGAGTAGACGCCATGGCGAAATCAGCCACAGGCGGCGGCGGTTTTGGCGCGCCTTATAGCCTGTGGTATAATATCGCCGATGTGAGAATACCTGTTCAGGCCAATGGCGGCTTGAGAGTTGGCAGCGCCCTGGCTCAACAGGGCGCTCTCTAGTTGACATAGTGGACCAATTGGAGTAGATATGTACACTGTCCCATTCGACAAAGGCGAGTTGGCCTTCGATCTGCCCCCAGGCTGGAGAGGGACCCTCGTACAATCCAAAACCGTGCCTCCTATCGATGACGTGCCCGCCCAGGTGACCAGGGCGCTGGAAAACCCGGTTCAATCGCCTCCGTTGCGGGCGTTGGCCAAACCGGGCGACAAGGTCTGCATCGTTTTTACCGACGTGACCCGTTCCAGCCCCGATGCGTTGCTGGTCCCGCCCATCCTGGCCGAGTTGGAAGCGGCCGGCGTGGACGACGGCGACATCACCTTGCTGTGCGGCATTGGCATGCACCGCCCCAGTACCCACGAGGAAAAGGTGGCCAAGTTGGGCCAGGCCGTGGTAGACCGCTACCGGGTGGTGGACAACGAACCCCAGAACCCGGCGGCTCTGGTAGACTTGGGCACGACCGAGAGCGGCATCCCTCTGTCGGTCAACAAGATCGCCTACGAGGCGGATCTTTTGATCGCCACCGGGATCGTCGAACCCCACCAATACGCCGGCTATTCGGGCGGGCGCAAAACCTTGTCGGTGGGCGCGGCCGGCGAGGCCATGATCGCCTACACCCACGGCCCCCAGATGATCGATCACCCGGGCACGCGCCTGGGCCGCATCGAGGGCAATCCCTTCCACGAGGCGATCACTGAAGCGGCCCGCCGGGCGGGACTGCGCTTTATCGTGAACGTCGTCCAGGACGACCAAAAGCGCGTGGTCTTTGTGCGGGCCGGCGAGCCCAATGCGGCCTTTCAAGACCTGGTGGCCTTTGCCCGGACCTTGTACGAGGTGCCGGTCTCCCAGCAGTTCGACGTGGCTGTGGCCGGTGTGGGCTATCCCAAGGACGCGAACCTGTATCAGGCCAGCCGGGCAGCCAGTTACCTCTTTTTCGCGCCCACGCCCGTGGTCAAGCCGGGTGGCTTTTTCATTGTTCCTGCCCCGTGCAGCGAGGGGGCCGGCGAGGGCGTCGGCGAGCAGCGATTCCTGAAGGCCATGCAAGAGGCGCCCGATGTCCAGTTTATCCTGGACGACGCTCGGAAAAACGGATACCCCCCAGGCCAACAGCGGGCTTTTGTGTTGGCCAAGGTCCTGGAGCAGGCGCGGGTGATCGTCGTCGGCGCCGAGGACCCCGAGTTGGTCACTTCGGCCAAGTTCCTGGCGGCGCCGACTATGGAAGCGGCTTTTGACAGGGTCGGCCAGGAGCTGGGGAGCGATCTGGATGCGTTGAT
This sequence comes from uncultured Anaerolineaceae bacterium, assembly GCA_964575225.1. Classification (GTDB taxonomy): domain Bacteria; phylum Chloroflexota; class Anaerolineae; order JAAYZQ01; family JAAYZQ01; genus CAZNQW01. The sequence continues at coordinate 7,977 of CAZNQW010000115.1, forward strand.
TGTGCCCCATGCGCTGCTGACCCTTCCGATTGTTCAGGACTAACAAACGGCGTTTTTTCTAGAAAGGAACCAACGTGCAGGACAAAGTAGCTGATCCCTTGGAATTCCAGAGTGCCGAGATCGTCACTGGTGGCGATCATGCCTCCTGCATCCGCTGTGGGTTGTGTCTGGCGACGTGTCCCACCTACCGGGTCACCTTGAGCGAAACCGACTCGCCCCGGGGCCGGGTCGCCCTCTTGCGCGCCCTGGGTGAAGGCAAGCTGGAAGCCGGCGAGGACCTGTCGGCCAAATATTATGGCTGCCTGCTGTGCGCCTCGTGCGCCAACATCTGCCCCAGCGGCGTGCCTTTGGAGAATATCCTCCAGGCGGCCCGAGACGACATGAGCCACCACAAGTTAGAGCCCGAGGCGTTGCAGCGGCTGGGCCAGACCATTGCCGAACACCACAACATCTCGGGCGAGGACAATGCCGGTCGCCTCATCTGGGCCGAGAACCTGGCAGAAGCGCCGACGGGCTTGGAGCCTCGCGAGACGGCCGAGGTAGTCTATTTCATCGGCTGTGTGGGCTCTTTTTTCCCGCGCAGCTATCGCCTGCCCCAGACCATGGTCCAGTTGCTGGACAAATCCGAGATCGACTATGCGGTGCTGGGCGGGGAAGAATGGTGTTGCGGTTACCCCCTGTTGATCAATGGCGAGCTGGACAAGGCCGGCGAGTTGATCCGCCACAACCTGGAAAAGGTTCGGGAATTGCAGGCCAAAAAGGTGGTGTTCACCTGCCCCTCCTGCTTGCATATCTGGGATCACGTCTATCGCGAGGCAGTGGAGGGCGAGCTGGGTTTCGAATTGCTGCACGCCACCGAGCTGCTGGAGGACCTGGTGGACGAGGGCCGCTTCCGATTCCGCGAGATGCCGCCCCAGCGGGTGACCTATCACGATCCCTGTGACCTGGGACGCAAGGAAAAGATCTACGATGCGCCCCGCCGCGTGCTGAAGGCCATCCCGGGCGTGGAACTGGTGGAAATGCGCGACAACCGGGAGAATTCCCACTGCTGTGGCGGAGGCGGAAACCTGGAGACCTTTGACGCCGATCTGGCGCGGTCGGTGTCGGATCTGCGCCTGGAGCAGGTTCGGGAAGTGGAGGCCCAGGTGGTGGCCTCGGCCTGCCAGCAGTGCGAGCGCACGCTCACCGAGGCCGCCCGACGCAATCGCACGCGGGTGCGGGTGATGGACGTGGCGGAGCTGGTCCTCCAGGCCCTGGAAGAAGAGTAGGGGGAAAGCATGCTGGAAGAAACGATCCTGAACCAGATTCGCGACATCGCCGGTCCGGCCCATGTGTTGACCTCGCCGGAGGCATTGGTCTGCTATTCGTACGATGGCACGTTTTACGACTCGTTGCCCGATGCCGTCGTCAGCCCAAACACCACCGAAGAGGTGTCGGAGATTCTCAAGATCTGCCACGAGCAGCGCATCCCGGTCATCACGCGCGGTATGGCCAGCGGGTTGGCTGCCGCCACCGTGCCCTTCAATGGTGGACTGATCCTGAACCTGGTGCGCCTCAACCGCATTTTAGAGATCGACCACGACAATATGATCGCCCGGGCCGAGGCGGGCGTCATCACCGCCGAGTTCCAGGCCGAGGTCGAAAAGCTGGGACTCTTTTACCCGCCCGATCCTTCCAGCATTCGCCACTCGACGCTGGGCGGCAACGTGGCCTGCAATGCCGGCGGGCCGCGCTGCCTGAAATATGGCGTCACAGGCGATTATGTGCGGGGGCTGCGGGTGGTCCTGGCCGATGGCCGCATCCTGTGGACCGGGGGCAAGCCGATCAAGAATGCCACGGGGTACAACCTGCGCCAGCTCTTTGTCGGCTCAGAGGGAACGCTGGGGGTAATAACCGAGGTCATGGTCAAGTTGATCGCCAAGCCCAAGTACGTCTCGACGGCCACCGCCGAGTTTGCCGACCTGGATCTGGCCAGCGAGACGGTGAACGCGGTCCTCCGCGCCGGCCTGCTGCCGGCCACGATGGAGATGATGGACAACACCACCATCAACACCATCGAAGACTATTTACACATGGGCTTGCCGCGAGAGGCCGAAGCGATCCTGATCATCGAAACCGACGGCAGCGATGAGGAAGCGGTGCGGCGGGAGATTGAGGCCATTGCCGACGTCTGCCGCCAGCAGGGCGCCACTCAGGTAAAGGTGGCGGCCAACGAGGCCCAGCGGGCCGAGCTGTGGCGGGCGCGTCGTTCGGTGAGTGGCTCGCTGGCTCGCAAGCGGCCCAACAAATTGGGAGAGGATATTTCAGTGCCGCGGAGCGCCATTCCCGATACGGTGCGGGGCATCCGGGCCATCTCGAAAAAATACGATTTGCCCATTGTCGTCTTTGGCCACGCTGGGGACGGCAATCTTCATCCCAACATCCTGTTCGACAAGAACGACCCGTCCGAGTGGGAGCGGGTGCAAGGGGCCGTATCCGAGCTTTTTGCGCTGTCTGTGCAGGTGGGCGGGACGCTCTCGGGCGAGCATGGCGTGGGCGTGCTGAAAAAGCCCTATCTGGAAAGCGCGGTGGGCGCCCTGGCCATCGATGTCATGCGCTCGTTGCGCCAGACGCTCGATCCCCACGGCATTTTGAATCCGGGCAAGATTTTCGATTGAGCTTGAAACAGATCCGGGGCGATGGCGAGCCCCTTGTTCAAAGACGAAATCTATGGAGGTGGAAGTGAACTGGAAAGAGAAAACCTTGAGACTTGTACAGACGCACCCTGATCTCGCCGACAATCCAAGCCGAGAGGTGATGATTCAGGAATCGATAGAGAACCGCGAGGTGATCGTCAGCGCCAACGGAGCATTGGCGACCTGGACGCCGACCGAGTCGACGGGCCGGAGCCCGAAGGACACCTACATCGTTCGGCGCCCCGAGAGCGAGGGGAACATCGATTGGGATTCGCCCAACAATATTCCTATGGAACCCGAGACCTTTGACATGCTCATGGATGATGCCGTCGAACTGCTGGCCAAGAAAAAGCGGCTGTACGTCACCGATCGGGTGCTGGGGGCCGATACCAGCTATGCCATGCCGGTCAAGACGATCACCGATTGGGCCTCAACGGCGCTGTTTACCGACAACATGTTCCGACCCATGCCCGCGGAGGGTGTCGAGCAGAGCGTGTTTGCCGATCGGCCGTTTACCCTGTTGGTGTTGCCCTATAACAAAGTGGACCGGGAGAGATACGCCGGCCGTCTGCGCAAAGGGCCTGGCGGCGTGACCTCGAACATGGCCGTGGCCATGGATTTCGACCGCCATCTGGGGGTGGTCATTGGTTCGGCCTATGGGGGCAGTGTCAAGAAGCTGATGTTCACGGTGATGAACTATATGCTCCCCGGCGAGGGGATTCTGCCTCTGCACTGTTCGGCCAATGAGGGGCCCAAGGGGGATATCGCCCTGCTCCTGGGCCTGTCGGGCACGGGCAAGACCAGCCTTTCGGCCGATCCCCGTCGCGCCTTGCTGGGCGACGACGAGCATGGCTGGAGCGATAACGGCATCGCCAACTTTGAGTTTGGCTGCTACGCCAAGCTGATCAATCTCCGGCCCCACAAAGAGCCCGAGATCTGGAACGCCGTCTTTCACGAGGCGCCGGCCAAAGAGCATGGCGCCATCGTCGAAAACTGCATGATGTATCCCTGGGGCGCGTTCGACGTGGACGATGAGCGGTACACGCCCAATTCCCGGGCCTCCTATCCTCTGTCGTTCTTGAGCAACATCAAGCCGCTGCCGGTGGGCGATCATCCCAAGACGATCCTGTTCTTGGCCGCCGACGCCAACGGCGTGCTGCCGCCGGTGGCCAAGCTCACCCCCGAGCAGGCCATGCTCTGGTTCTTGATGGGCTACACCAGCAAGCTGGCCGGCACCGAGACCGGCATTGTGGACCCGGTGAGCACCTTCTCCCGCTTTTT
>CAZNQW010000116.1:0-11914 GCA_964575225.1 uncultured Anaerolineaceae bacterium
CCTCGACCAATCCTAAGGCCCTGAGCCCAGAGGCGGTGTGCGAAAGACCGCTGGGCGTGTAGGCCACCCCCGTCTCGAGGGCGGCGAGCGTACCGTCAGATTGAACGGCCGACTTGAGCAACCGTGAGCCAGACCCAACGGTGGATTGCCAAAACCTCCAAGGTGTGTTAGACTTTGGGCCGCTCGGATGGATTCCAAGTAGAGAGATCACCGAGGCTGAGAGTGTACGATTGGAGGATGACCATTGACCGAAAACGGATCGCTCAAGATCCTGATGCTCGCCGCTGAGGCGACGCCTTTTGCCAAGACGGGTGGGCTGGCCGATGTGGTCGGCGAGTTACCCAAAGCCATCCGCGCCCTGGGCCACGATATACGGGTGGCCATGCCCCGCTACGGGCGCATTGATCCCCAGCAGTTTCATCTTTCGGAAGCATTGCCCTCTTTTGACGTACCGGTGCACCACGCTGTGGAAAAAGCCCGGTTGTTGCAGGCCACCATAGGCTCGGATGTGCCGGTCTATATGGTGGACAATGAGCGCTATTTCGATCGCCAGGGCATCTACATGTACCCGGACGATGCCGACCGATTCATTTTCTTCTGTCGCGCGATTCTGGAAGGGATCAAGCTCTTGGAGTGGACTCCTGATGTGATCCACTGCCACGATTGGCACACGGCCATTGTGCCCAACTGGCTAAACACTATCTACAGGGACGATCCCTTTTTCGCCCAAGTGGCTACCGTGTATACGATTCACAATCTGGCCTATCAGGGCATCTTTGGCTATCGAGTGCTCGAAGTCGCCGGGCTCGATCAGTGGGGTTTCATCTATCACCCAGAGATGGCCGACTTGAACGAGGTGGTCGACCTGATGGCCCGCGGCATCTATTCGGCGGATCTGCTGAACACCGTGAGCGAAAGTTATGCCCGCGAGATCCTACGCCCCGAATTTGGCGAACGGCTGGATCCGATGCTTCGAGACCGGCGGGATCGTCTGTTTGGTGTCTTGAACGGCGTAGACTATGAGACGGCAAATCCCGCCACCGATCCCCACATCGCCACGAGGTTCGACATGTCTTCGCTGGATCGGCGGGTGGAAAACAAGGCGGCACTGCAACGCGAGGCCAAGCTGGTCGAGTCTGTAGATACACCCCTCATCGGCATTATCTCCAGGCTGACCGACTTGAAGGGACTGGACATTTTGACCGACGTTGTGGACCATCTCCTCGACCTGGGAATTCAGTTGGTGGTGATGGGCACCGGCGAGCAACGCTATCACGAGCTTTTGAGCCGCATGGTGGGGCAGTATCCTGGGCAGATGGCGGTCTTTTTCACCTTTAATGCTCCACTGGCGCAGCGCATTTATGCAGGAAGCGATATGTTCCTGATGCCGAGCCGCTCGGAACCCTGTGGTACGGGGCAGATGATCGCCATGCACTATGGTTCCGTGCCGATTGTGCGTGCCGTCGGCGGGCTGGCCGATACGGTGCAAGATTACGACCCACGGACCGGACTGGGCACTGGGTTCGTGTTCGAAGCGTACGATCGCTGGGCGCTATTTGCTACCGTGGTTCGCGCTGTCGAAACCTATCGACACCAGGACGCCTGGCGCCAGCTTCAGTTGCGGGGGATGAAGGCCGACTTTTCTTGGGATCGGTCGGCGCGCAGTTATATCGAGCTGTACCATCGGGCTCGAGCAAGCCGCCTTCCTCGGACGGAATTCAGTGCCTATCATTGGAAGACGCCGTGACCCCTTTGTCCAACGAGCAAACGATCACCCACCTCGACCGGCGGATAGCGTCCCTTCCCTTGGAAGAGCGACAGCGCTTTGAGCGGATTTTCCACGTGAGTGTGAGCGCGGGGGTGGTCGTGCCGCCTCAGCCTATGCAGGATTGGATCATCGAGCGTTTTGGCTCCGTGGAGGCAGTGGAGGAGCAGCGCATCGTCAAGGTCACCAACCGGGTCACTTCCGAAGGATCTCTGTTCAACGAGCTACGGGCCAGGCGGCCCATTGAGATGCCCACGGACGGCAAGGATCCGGAGGCGATCATCGCCACCGGCGCGGGCGGTCCCTTTTGCCGCGCCGAAGAAGGCACCCCCTCCGACGTTTTTGGGCGCGTGCGGGGCACGTTCTGCCGTACTGCTTCCAACGTCGCCAAGTACGATGGCTGGCACGCCGTAGTGGTCTTTGACGAGCATCACCCTCTGCGGTTTTCCCAGGACCAGGTGGCCGACTATGTGGATACGGCCCAGGCCTGGGCTCGCACGGCTCAGCGCCTCGACCCCGAGGCCTGCTACCCCTTTTTCCTGTGGAACTGCTTGTGGCGCAGCGGCGCGTCGATCCTACACGGACATGCTCAGATGACCTTGACGCGGGGCATGCACTATGCCAAGGTGGAGGCCTGGCGAAAATCTGCCCTAGGCTACCGGGCTTCCCATGGTGCGAGCTATTTCGATGACCTGGTTGCAGTGCACCGGTCGCTGGGTTTGGCCGTGCCCCATGGCGCGGCTTGGATCCTACCTTCTTTGACACCCTTTAAGGAAAAGGAAACCGTTATCCTGGGTCCTCGGTTGGATTCCAATCTCACGTCAGCGCTGTATCGGGTGCTCCGGTGCTTTGTCGATCGGTTGGGCGTGCAGAGCTTTAACCTCGGGCTTTATCAGCCGCCGCTGGTTCCGGTCGACGAGGATTGGGAGGGTTTTCCCTTCCTTTTTCGTATCGTTGACAGAGGGGATTTGCAGGGCCCCACTTCTGATGTGGGGTCGATGGAGATTTTTGCCCAAAGCATCATTGCCACCGATCCCTATCGGGTTGTTTCCGCTTTTGGGGACTGAAACGGTAAGGAGGCGGTCATGAAGGTCGCCATACGTCGCGTGAGCCTGCCATCTCTGGCCAAAGTTGGCTGCCTGCTGGGGGTGGCAGCGGCTTTTCTGCCAAGTCTGCTGTGTGGCCTGGCAGCCATCGGAGCGTTGCATGTGGGGGTACGATGGCTGGGTAGTTGGCAGGATCTGGCCCTCCCCTTGTGGGGCCAAGAGATCGCACGCATTGACCTGATCCAGTCTCTGGGGTTGGAGCGAGTTCTGAGTGGACTACAGACCGCCACCACGGTTTCTGGCGCGCTGCTCTTTCTGGGGGTGATGTCTCTCGCCCTGCTCAGCGGCGCGTTGCTGGCCCTGGTCGTTGGATTGGTGGGACTGGTGTACAATCTCCTGGCCTCGGCGACCGGTGGGTTGGTTGTCGAGCTTTCGCAGGTGCCCACTGTGCCCAAGCGGTCGTCCCAATAGCTGTCTGGAAAGCGGCTCAGTCCTCTCTCGAACCCCGAATGCGTCGGATAGCGGATGCGTAGAGGGCCAGCACCGGTGACAGGATGAGGGAAGAGGTGACCACGCGGCCCGGATGGACAGATTGCCGATGGTGCCGACTGCCGGTCCGCCACTGATCTGACCAATGGCATCCACCTGACTGGTAGCGGAAAACAGCGTGGCGCGCACTCTTGGTTCGTCGATGAGTTAGCAAAGCAGGCTTGCCAGGGCGAGGGAATAGACCCGCGCGCGGGGCGGGTCAGAGCGCGAAGTGAGCACCACGGGCGCCGTCGCCCCCATGACAATGCCCGCCATTTTGGCCGAGGCCAGGTACTCCAGGTTTTTCGCCAGGATATTGCCCGAATCCAGATCGGGAACGATGACAATGTCCACGTCCCCAGAAACGGGGCTGACGATCCCCTTGTCGCGGGCGGCTTCCGCCGAAATGGCGTTGTCGAACGCCAACGGCCCATCGACGATGGCTCCCCTGATCTGGCCCCGTTCGGCCATCTTGCTCAGGCAAGCGGCGTGCACGGTCGAAGGAATGTTGGGGTTGATGGTCTCCACCGATGACAGGGCGGCCACTTTGGGCCTTTCGACACCCAGCTTGCGGGCCAGATCGATGGCGTTTTGAGTGATGGCAGCCTTGTCTGTAATCGTTGGCTGGATGTTGATGGCCGCATCGGTGATCAGCAACAGTTTGTGGTAGGTGGGCACCTCCAGGACAAACACGTGGGTGAGCAATCGATCGGTGCGCAGCCCCCGATCGGCCTGGAGCACAGCCCGGAGCATCTCGTCGGTGTGCAGGTAGCCTTTCATCACGACGTCGGCCTTGCCCTCACGGACAAGTTCGACAGCCGCAGTGGCCGATGCCTTGTTGGTCTCGGTGGGTACAATCTGCTCTTCACATAGCTCCCAGCCGATCTCACATGCCTGGGCGCGGATATCCTCCTCGCGACCGATCAGCAAGGGGATAATGAGCCCTTGTTGGACGGCCCGTTGTACCGAGTCGAGCACAAGTTTGTGGGCAGCAGCGGCCACTGCCACACGTACCGGTGGATTTTGCTGGGCCAATTCGACGATCTGCTGTAGGCTTGTAATCATCTGTCTATCTCCTAATCGGTGCCAGGTTTCCGAGGGCCAGACGCCGAATGCGCTGAAGGGCCTGGGGCAGGCGTGGCAATAGGTCGCCGGCCACTGTGCCCATGCAACCCATCTCGCGGCGGGCGATCTCGCCGGCTGCCGCGTGAAGGTACCCTCCCGCTACGGCTGCCTCATAGGCGCCCATGCCCTGAGCGCGCAATCCGACGATGGCGCCGGCCAGCACGTCGCCACTCCCTGCTGTGGCCAGTCCGGGGTTGGCAAAGGGCAACACGGTAACCCGCCCGTCGGGCGCCGCGATGACGGTAAAGGCTCCTTTGAGGACGAGGACGGCGTTCCAGTCCTGGGCCATGCGGCGGGCCAGGCCCTCGCGATCGGTCTGAATTTCCCGGGTCGTGATCTCCCCGCCCATGAGACGGGCCATCTCGCCGGGGTGCGGCGTCAAGATCGTCTCGGAAGGCAGGGCTTGCCACCATTGATCGTGGCGGGCAAGGGCATTGAGGCCGTCGGCGTCGATGACGAGGGGCGGGAGAGCAGGTCTTGACCGTCCCCCCCCCTGGTTGGCCAGGAACCCAATGTGCCCCTTGCGACGGTCGGGCTCTAGGCCCAGCAAGGCGTGGACAAAAGCCACCGCTTCCTTTTCGTCGGTCAGGCCGGGTCCTACCAAAAGGGCGCCATAGTCGCCAAGTTTTTCCTCCAACACTCCAACGGCTGCGGCGTTAATCACACCCATATCGTGGGGTAGGAGAAGGTAGGTGGCCTCGGTGAGGATGGCGGCGACGGCTGATTGGATGGGGGTGGGCAGAGCCAAGGTCACCAGCCCCGTCCCCACGCGATAGGCCCCCGCCCCAGACAGGGCCGCAGCGCCGACATAGTTCACCGACCCGGCCACAATGAGGGCCGACCCACAGGTGCCCTTGTGGGCCGAACGAGGCCGGTCGGGCAACCAGGAAGCGATACGATGCGGCGTGGCCATTTCCAGAGGAAACTCGGCAACGAGTTCGGCGGGGATGCCAATGTCGGCCACGACCAGCTCACCGACGGCTTCCGCGCCTGGAAAACGGAGCAATCCGACCTTTGGGTGGCCAAAGGTGACCGTCAGGTCAGCATGCAGGGCGGCTGGGTCCAACGCGCCGCTGTCGCAATCCAGGCCGGAGGGGCAGTCGACGGCGACGACCAGGGGGGCAGCCCCACGGGTATCGCCGGGTACGATCTCGATCAGTTCGCTCAGGGCGACTCGGTCAGCCAGCGCCTGACGGGTCGCGTCGAGAAGGTCGCCCAGGGTGCCTCCGATGGGGCGCGACACACCTATGCCCAGCAGGGCATCGACAACCACCTCCGCGCCCGACAACAGCCCTCGCAGCGCTTCCAGGTCAGTGTCATCCTCGCACCAGATGATCGAAGCGCCGTCCTGTTCGACGCGCTGCAGGTTGGCATCCTCCTTTGCCTCCCGCTTCCAGATGTAGCAGCAGACGGGCACGCCTGCCTCGCGCAGGTAATGGGCGGCAACCAGCCCGTCGCCGCCGTTGTTGCCCGGCCCAATGAGCAAAACGACGCAGCGGTTCTCAGTGGAGCGGCGCTGCAAGACGGCCTGGGCCGTACACCGACCGGCATTCTCCATCATGGTGGCATAGCTCAATCCACCCGCATTGGCCTTTTGTTCCAGTTCACGCATCTGCTGAACGGTGATAATCTTGATGGCATCCATTGGGTCAATTCCCTCTCGATAGCTAGGTCGGCTTTCCATCTGTGGATGGCGGTGACGTGAATTCTATTGAGGTGCTTTTCTCTGGCCTGAGCCAGAGTCCGGCGATCAGCGTGGCCGCCAGGCCGGCCACCGTGAGAACAATGAGGAGGTAAAAGATTTGGATGGCGGCAGATTCAGACCCGCCAATGGGGTCCACGGGATGGCGGATGACCTCGGCTTGCCGGGTCACGATCCAAGGGACGACACCCATGACCAGATTGACTAGAGCGGAAAAGTTTGGATGGGCGACGAGTCGTGTCACCAGGGCCAGGGTGAGCGCAGCAACCAGAATCATTAGCGTTGCCCGTACCCGGGGTTCGTTCCATGCGACCCACTGGCCCCAAGCCAGGCCGGTCACAACGACAGCCGAGATGACGTATAGCACCCAGATGATCAAGGCTGCTGTGCCTGCCGCGTCAGTGCCGCGGTACCAGAGGGGATGGCGCGTTGCCAAGGCCACGAGACCCAAAAGGCCGGCCACTGAAAAAGTGACAAGGCCGACCATGACGAGCGCTCCGTGAACGTACACCAGTTTGATCAGGTTTCCCAGCCGAGCTTCGGCAGGGGCTAATGCGATCCAGAGAAGGAGCATGCCGCCGAGCGCCAGAGCCACCAGCGGTAAAACACGGAACAGGGTGCTGCTTTTTGTTCTCATGGTCGAGTACACTCTCTTGCGCTGTTTGATCATCCCAGGCCCTGTATCCCAGCTCCATTGGACAGTGAGTCCAATTTCGGGTACAATGTCCAAGAAATTGCTCAGGAGTGCGAGAATGGACCTATCACCAATGCCCCAAGAACCGGCAAATAGCCGCCGGGTGTCGCCGACCTTGCTGGCCTCTGGCGTGGCCATTGCGCTTGTGGTGGCTGCTTTGATCTATGGCCTCCTGGCACAACCCGGCTCGCGGCTTGAGGTGGGGAGTCCGGTTCCCGATTTTCAGCTTTCGGCTCTTGATGGCACTCCGATGGCCCTTGGCGCTCAGCGGGGGAACGTAGTGGTGGTGAACTTTTTCGCCAGTTGGTGCGATCCCTGTCGTCAAGAAGCGGCTGCCCTGGAGGCGACTTGGCGCGCCTATGAAGGACAGCGCGTCCAGTTTTTTGGCATTGCGTACAAAGATGTGGAATCGGCAGCCAAGGCCTTTATGACCGAGTTTGGTGTCAGCTATCCCACTGCCATCGAGCCGGGAAACCGCACGTCTCGACTCTATGGTGTGACAGGCGTTCCCGAGACCTTTGTCGTGGACCAGGATGGCAATTTGGTCCACCATTTCCTTGGAGCAGTGACTCAAGCCGAACTCGCCCAAGTCATCAACCCTTTGCTGTCTCGCTAGCTCGCTCTTGCTCGACCTGCTTGGTCCAGTCCCAACCTCCCAGCCGATGCTGAAAAAAGGCCAGCAGTAACCCCTGCAACTGGTTAATATCCAGGCGGCGCACAATGCGACCGTTGTAGGCCACTGAGATGATCCCGGTCTCTTCGGACACGACTACCACTAGAGCATCGCTTTCCTCGGTGACTCCGATGGCGGCTCTGTGGCGGGTACCCAGTCCACTGTATTGGATGTTCTGTGTGGCAGGCAATGTGCACTTGGCAGCCACAATGCGATTGTCGCGGACGATCACGGCTTGATCATGCAGAGCGGTGTTGGGATGAAAAATGGTGCGCAGTAGTTCCGCTTGCACGTCGGCGTCGACGAGGATGCCTGTCTCGATAAACTCCTGAAGGCCCGTTTCTCGCTCAAAGGCGATCAGTGCACCGTGGCGCACGGCCGACATACGCTGGGCGGCGCGAGCCACTTCGATGATGGTCTTTTCCACCTCTTCGGTTTGCTGTTTTCGAATCAGCAGGTTGCCGGTTCGCCCCAGCCGTTCCAGCGCCCGCCGCAGTTCGGGCTGAAAAATAACGGGGATCGCGATCAATAGGGCCGGCAACGCATTCCTGATGAGCCAACTAAATCCCTTGAAGGGCAAGATCTGACTCAGGACAAAGGCCACCAGGGTCACCAGCATCATGCCGCGCAAGAGTTGAACGGCTTGTGTTCCCTGGGCCATCGAGAACAATAGATAGAAAACTGTTGATACCAGCAAGATATCAACGATATCTACCCAATCGATTTGGGATAACACCCACAATACATCGGACACAGATCTACTCCGCCAAAAGATGATGATTCCGCAAGAAAGGAGCCTCGGTTTGCGGAATCAGGAACCGGTTTCGGGGTGGCGTGCCTTGCACCCGCACGAGGGCATGGCAGCAACGCATCCACGTGTGATTATATCTGCGACAGCAACTGCTGATAGTCCTCCACATTCCTGGGGTTGAGGGAGATGATGAACTTGATGGTGGTGAGGGCCTGCTGTTTCAACCCTGCATCAAGTTGTAGCTCGCCCAATGCATCCAGTTCCTCGATAGCTTGATCGCGCAAATCGGCTGCAAGGTAGACCCGGGCCAGACGGGCACGAAGGGCCATCTGTTGAGGATGAAGGCGGATCGCCTCTTGTAAAAGCGCAATTACCTCCTGTCGTTTGCCCTGGGCTTCGTAGTGCTTGATCATGGCCACTAGGTGCTGGTCGGCCTGCTGGGTCTCATCCAGTTTTAAGCTCAGATCGATCACATGGAGGTGAGTGCGGTCATCATCTGGATTCAGTGCCAGAAGCTGCAAATCGAGTTGACGCGCTTCTCTCCAATTGGCCCGGCGTGCCTGCACATCCGCCATCTGGCGCAGCACGCGCGTTTTCCAGCCCTTTTCATCCGATGTCCTTGGGCTCAGCCGCAGAGCCTCCGCGTATTTCTCTATAGCTTTGTCAGGCTGGGCCAGTTGAAAGTAGGTATCGGCCAAGAGCATATATTCTCGCAGCGTCTCGTCGATTTCGCCGCTGCTCATCAACAGGCTAATCAGGCGCGAATGGGCGGTCACATCCAAAGGCATCAATTGTAGTAGTCGTTTGTACACGTTGATTGCCTGACGTGTTTCCTTACGAACGAGGTAGAGGTTGGCCACGGCCTGGAACTTGGTCACCGCGTCGTCCATCTGTCCGGTCTGCACCAGGATTTCGGCAAGCCGCAGGTGCAGAGGCAAATAGGTGGGCGCCGCCAGGATTCCCTTGAAGGCCACTTCTGTGGCAGCGGCGAGTGCTCCTCGCTTGACATATTCTTGGCTAAGGGAGACAGCCGAAAGAAGCACCTCAGCGTCGGGTACCGTGAGGAGTTCGGCAAGGCTGGAAAGGGCTCCATCCAGAGAGAGGCTGTCGATGCGCCGTCGGGCTTCGCGCGCCTTGTCCTCCCATCCTCTGGACGACAAAAACTCGATGAGGGAATTGGTGAATTCCAGGGCTTTGTCGCGATCTCCCTTGGCGATATAGCTAGCGGCCAGCGCGTCGTACAGTTGCATCAGGTCGTCAGCTTGCTCACGGGCCACAGTGCCCAGATCCACGATTTTCAGTGCCTCAATGAAATGCTCGAGGGCGTCGTCGATGCGACCCAAGGCACGATAACATTCGCCCAAGGCGAAATGGCTGCCCAGGGTGTACGTCGGATGTTGGACCGATTTGGAGAGCTCGACGATGGCCGACTCAAAGCGCAACCTCTGTTGAAGCAGCAGGCCCAGGTTAAAGCGGGCTGCCGGTCGGTCCACGCCGGCGTCGATCACTTTGGTGTAGCACGAAATGGCCTCATCGAGCAATCCGCGGGTTTGATACTCGATGGCTTGGGCAATGAGGGCGTCGATCTGTGATCGGCTCAAGGGCGTGGGGACGGCGGGCGGCGGGGCTTGGCCCGGTGCGGGCGTGCCGGGTTTGAGTGGCAGCGCAACCGGCTGATCTTCAAAGGGAATGCCGGCCAATTCCTCCAATGCCTGATCTCGGGCGATATCTGCCGGGCTGCCTCCCTCTTTCGTTCGGTGAGCGAGCGTCACGTTCTGGGGGCCGCCGCCCCAATGGAGCGCTTCTGCCAGGGCCCTTGCCTCTGCGTTATGTCCGTCCAAAGCGATGGCTCGCGCGCACTGTTCCATCGCTTCGTCGGTCTGATTCTGGCTTTGGAGCACACGAGCCAGTTGCACGTATTGCTTGGAGGCACGCTGTTTCTGGTCGATCTGCGCATAGATTTCGGCCAGCATCTCGTGGGCGCGGATCTGATCGGGATTGAGTCTGGTGGCTTTTTGGAGACTCTGGATCGCCTCGGCCCAGGCTTTCTGTTGGTTACGAATCTCGGCGATGGAAACCAGCATGTTGGCGGCGGCGTGGGGGCGTTTCAATCTCTCGTGGATGTCGACCAGCCGCAGCAGAGGAGCCGGATCGTGGGGGGCTAGCTCGCTGGCGCGGTGATAGGCTTCGAGGGCTTGATCAAACTGGCCCAATTCCATGTAGGCCAGGCCCAGTTGGCTATGGGCTGTCGGGTCATCAGGTAGCTCTGCCAGGGCCCTCTTGTACGAGTCGAGGGCCTGGGTCCACTTGCCTTCCCATGCCAGGTTAAGACCCCCTTGCATCGCCGCTTCATAGGTTTTTCTGTCGCCAGCCACGATGTCCACTCTCCGCCCCAAAAAGGTTCTCGGTTCAAGACCCGATTATAGCACAGATGGCTCTGCGCTGCCAGTATTCGGCGAGAAAACGTGCAAGAAGTATCAGGCGCCGACGGTGGATTTTCCCCAGGACAAGGCAATGGCTCACAGGCTGAACAAGACCCTTGCCGTTCGGAGGGGTTAGGTTCACCTGGCAACATTGTACCACAAATGACCGAGATCGCCAAAGGCCATCCTGTTAAATTGGATGGATTCTGGCTTTTGGAGATGGTTTATCCGTTGACGATCTGGCCCCGTTCGATTTTGGGGAGAACAAAGGCGCTACTTGGTTTCGGGATGGTCCAAGAATTCTTTGTACAGATCGTCAAATACAGCCGGTGCCAGGGAGTGCACCTGGCGTAGCATTTCCAGGGCAAGGGAGCGGATCTCCCACTGGGCGCCTCGCTCACAACGCACGCGGAACAGGTGTCGAAGGGAGCGGAAATTCATCGTCACGATGATGCGGGTCGATGTGGCATTGGGCAGCACAAACCGGGCATCCTCTTTGCGAACGCCCATGGCGCGCAGTTGTTGATAGGTGTCGGTCACCTGCTCCATGAAGCGGTCCCATACTTTGACAGCCTCAGGGTTGGCGGCGACAGAGGGGGGCACGACGAACTCGGGGTGGGACATATCGACATAACGCTGAGATTCCTGGCTGTAGCTGGCAATACGATGGCGCACCAGTTGGTGGGAGCAGGCGCGCGAGATACCCGAGATCTCGAACGTGACGCTGGCATGTTCAATGATGGACTCGTGCCCTTCTCGAACCCGGGCCTGGAGGAATCTGCCGGGATCTCCGGTCGCTGTGCTGCGATAACAGGCCCGCCCGGCATGTTCGATCAAAGCCTCGGGGAGGCCTTCCGCTCGGCCATAGTGGGTGTATCCAATGATTTCGACGTGCATGTTCCAGTGTCCCTCCTGCGTGCAGTGACAATTATGGAGCTGATCGATCCACGCTTGCCATCATCAACTAGACAAAGTCGTGTTCTCTCTTGTATTGGCTGATTTGCTGGCGGATGGCCTCTCGCTCGGCGAGGGCCTGATTGGTGGGCATCAGGAATTCTTCTTGCCAGGCTTGGGCCAGGTCTGCCAGTTCTCCGAGGTGCGATTCGAGAGGGTCCATCACCTTTTGCACGAGGGGAGTGATGATGGCAGAGTCAAGGCCCTCGCCTTCCTCGGAAGAGAACCAGTTCTGGCGCAAAGGGGTCAGCAC
>CAZNQW010000117.1:0-11902 GCA_964575225.1 uncultured Anaerolineaceae bacterium
TATACCTGCAAATTCCACCGTACATCATTGGAGACTTTTTCAGGGATCTCCTAGGATCGGGCGGATGGCTTGGGCCAGACCCTGACTAGACGGCCTGCACGATCGAGGAGGCAGGATGGATTCGTTCGTTTTCAAACCCATGGATCGAGAGAACGCCCGTGTGGTGTCTGCCTGGACCTACGAGCGACCCTACGACCTCTACAACACGCCCATGGAGGCGAGGCACCAAACGGTCGACTATTTGACCGATCATCGAAACCACTACTATCTCATCACCGACGAGCATGAGAACCTCCTCGCCTACTGCTGCTTTGGCAAGGAGGGCCAGGTATCCGGGGGCGACTATGAGGACGACGCCCTGGATCTTGGTCTGGGGATGCGCCCCGATCTCACCGGGCAGGGGCAGGGCAACCTTTTTGTGCAGGCAGTCATCGACTTTGCCATCGAGCACTATGCACCCGGATCCCTGCGCGTCACCATCGCCGAATTCAACAAACGGGCGCAGCGAGTGTGGCAAAAAGCCGGCTTTCGGTTCGAGCAACGGTTCGAACGACATCACGACCGGATGCCCTTTGTGGTGTTGACACGCGAGGCATAGCAGACGGGACGTATGAGGATCTCAAAACCGCCCTTGATGTCGCGCCGGCTGCTGCTCTTTATGGGTACCATGATCCTGGCCAACACCGCCGGCCACATGCACCAGGCACTGATGCCCCTGTTCTTGCAGGAGTTGGGGGCCAACGTGGGACAGGTGGGGCTGTTCTTTACCCTGGGCGCTATCGCCCCCCTCTTGTTTCAGATCTTTGGCGGCTGGCTGTCCGACGCCATCGGGCGGCTGCAGGCCATTGCCCTGGGCAGCCTGGCGGGGGTGGCCGGCTACGTGGTCTATGTGGCCTCCCCCTCGTGGGAATGGCTGCTCCTGGCCACGGTGGCGGGCGCCATTTCTACGGCCTTTGTGGCCCCCAGCTACATGGCCTTTGTGGCCGAAGAATCGACCGCCGAGAATCGCGGCAAGGTGTACGGGCTCTCGGGCAGCCTGTTCATGATCGTAGGCATCGTCGGGCCGCCCATCGGCGGCTACCTGTCCCAGTATGTGAGCTTTCGGGCGATGTTCATGGTCGCCGGAGCGCTCTATACGGTGGCCACCGCGATCCGGCTGTGGATGGCCCGCGACGTGCAAAGGCAGGCCACCACCCCCAGGGCCAGACTCTCCCTGACCCAGCTCAAGGGCGATTTGGTCGCCATGGCCGCCCTGATCTTGGCCGGTGGTGTGGTGACCTGGATCTTTATCTCGGACGGTGTTCGGGACATTAGTTTTTCCATGGCCTTTCAACTGCTGCCGCTGTATATGCAGAACCTGATGGGCCTGACCAACGTCCAGATCGGCTGGCTCTCGTCGATCAGTTCCCTGGTCACTCTCCTGCTCCTCACCCCGGCCGGGTGGTTATCGGA
Source organism: uncultured Anaerolineaceae bacterium (assembly GCA_964575225.1). GTDB lineage: Bacteria > Chloroflexota > Anaerolineae > JAAYZQ01 > JAAYZQ01 > CAZNQW01. The sequence goes on from CAZNQW010000117.1 coordinate 1,453, forward strand.
CAATAAGGGAGAGCGGGTGGGGATTGTCTGCGGCTTTGCGCTGATGGCAGCCGCCATCGCCGTCTTTTTGCGCAGCCGGGCGTTCGCCGGGTTTGCCATGGTGTGGGGCTTGTTTGGCGCAGGCGAGGCGTTGGTGAGCCCGGCCTACAGCTCGTTGATCTCCAAGGTGGTGCCCGAGCGCATGCGGGGCACGGCCTTTGGCCTGTTCAGTACCAGCCTTGGGGTGATTTCGTTGCCCGCACCCTATATCGGCGCCCTGCTGTGGGAGCGCTTTGCACCCCAAGTGCCATTCTACGTCCCTCTGGTGAGCACTCTGTTGCTGCTGCCGGTGATGTGGATCAAGTTCAAGCGGCCCGACCCCTCCCGCGCCGATGTCATCGCGAGCGAGCCCGACGGCCGTGACCCATAGGCAACGCCCACTCGGGCGCCCTCAACCCCGGCGTGACCCACGCCAAAGATAAGGAGTTTGTATGGAAACGTTTGATGCCATTGTAGAAGAGATCCGCGCCGAGTTCGAGATCAAGAGTGCGGCCCGCGACGCGGCCCTGCAGCGCTCCCGCACCCTCATCCGCCACTGCGCCAACGCCATCCGCGCCGCCCACCGGGGCGACAGGGACGAGTCACGGGATCTGCTGGCCATCGCCGCCGAAGCAGCCCGCGAGATGAAGGCCGACCTGGAACTCTACCCCGACCTGTACCACGCCGGCTATACCCAGGATGCCCTCAAAGAGTATGTGGAGGCCCAGGTGGTGTATGCCTTTATCAATGGGGCCGACCTGCCCACCCCGGCCGATCTGGCCGTCGAAGCGCCCGCCTACCTCAAGGGGGTGGCCGAAGCTGCCAGCGAGATGCGCCGCCACGCCCTGGACCTGATGCGCCAGAACAAGCTGGACCGAGCCGAGGAGATTATGGCGGTCATGGACGATGTGTACAGCCTGTTGATCACGGTCGACTTTCCCGACGCCATCACCGGCGGGCTGCGCCGCACCACCGACATGCTGCGCGGCGTGGTGAGCCGCACCCGCGGCGACCTGACGACCTCCATCCGTCAGGAGATGATGCGCCAGGCGCTGCGCGACTTTGAAGCGCGCATGGGCCTGAACGGCGGCGAGTTTGCCGATGTGGGGGACCCGGACGAGGAGGACGAATAGCATGAGCCGGAGCGGCAGAGAGAGACCTGCCCGGCGAAAGAAGACAACCGGGCTGGCGCCTGGACGGAGGGGCTATGGCTGATTCCTCCTCGATCCTCCGCGCCAGCGAAATCGGCCAGTATGCCTACTGCGCGCGGGCCTGGTGGCTGGCGCGGGTCAAGGGCTACCCGTCGGCCAATGTAGCGGCTATGCAGCGGGGCACGGAGGGACATCGCGCCCACGGGCGTACGGTGGAGGCCTACCATCGTTGGCACCGGATCGCCATCGGGCTGATTGCCCTGGGCGGCGTGCTGTTGCTGTTGGGGTTGCTGTTGGGACTGGGGCGTTAGCCGATGATCGGGCTTTTGTTCGCCGCCTGTCTCCTCCTGGGGTTGGGCATCTGGTTGCTGATGCGCTCGTCGGCCCTGCAGCGGCAGAGTGGGCTCCCGGTGGGACGGGTGGTCTATGTGGACACCGGCGCCTGGGAGCGTTGCGAACGCCCCCTGTTCTCCAATCGATACCGCCTCACCGGGCGGCCCGACTATTTGGTGCGCAGCCGAGAGGGGGTCATTCCGGTGGAAGTGAAATCGGGGACGGCGCCCGCCCAGCCCTACCCGGCCCACCTGTTGCAGTTGGCGGCCTACTGTCTGCTGGTCGAGGAGCAGGAGGGGCGCTCGCCGCCCCATGCCATCCTCAAGTACGACGACCGGGCCTTTGAAGTGGACAATACGACCGCCCTGCGGCAGGAGCTGTTGAGCACCCTCGACGCCATGCGGCACGACATGGACGCCCGCAACGTGAAACGAAGCCACGAGGAACCCGGGCGTTGCCAGAACTGCGGCTACCGCGAGCGCTGCAATCAGCGCCTGGCCTAACCCTCGCCGCGGACCTGCACGCCGCGGAACCGCGCCGGGGCCGCGCCATGGGCCACGTGGGCGATCTGGATCGGCTCGCCCTTGGCGCAACTGGGGAGGCCCCACAGGTGCCAGTGCTCGGTGTTGACCACGGCATCGCAGCTATTCCAAAAGCGGGGCGTCATGTCGGTGTAGCTGGCATCGCGCAGCAGGCGCCCCAATTTGCCCTGCTTGATCTCGTAGGCGACCTCGGTGCCAAAGTGAAAGTTGAGCCGCTTGTCGTCGAGGCTCCAACTCTTGGGGGTATCCAGGTAAACGCCCTCGCCCGTGTCGGCGATGAGGTTTTCCAGCGTCCAGTCGCCCGGTTCCAAGCTGATGTTGGTCATGCGGATGAGGGGCGTCCGATCCCAACCGTCGGCCCGCATCGTCCCGTTGCTAAAGGGCAGGGGCGGCTTGGGCGTGGTGTGGTGGTAATGGTGGGCCAGCCACCAGGCCGTCTCGCGCGACGTCAGGTAATTCACAAACAGTCCCCGTTCGATGATGGGGATGCGCTCCGCCGGGGTGCCCTCATCGTCCCAGCCAAAGGTGCCCAGCCCCCGGGGTAGGGTGGCGTCGGCAGTGATGTTCACAGCCGGCGAGCCGTACTGCAACACGCCCAACTGATCCACCGTCATAAAGCTGGTTCCGGCATAGGAAGCCTCGGCGCCCAGCACTCGGTCCAGTTCGATGGGATGCCCGCAGCTTTCGTGGATCTGGAGGGCCAGTTGGGCGCTGCCCAAAATCACCGTCTGCCGCCCCGTGGGGCACACCGGCGCTGCGAGCAGGGCCTCGGCCTCGTCGGCGCAGCGCTCCGCCTGGGCCAACAACTCGAGTTCCTCGATAAACTCGTACCCGGCCTGGGCACAGTCCTCATAGCTTCGTCGCTGAAAGATTCCATCCTCGCCCACCGCGGTGGCAGCGACTCCGCCTCCGCTCTCGACGATGACCTGTTCCAACCGGCTGCCCTCGCTGGAGACGAACCATTTGTGCTCGTGGAGGATCTGCATCTCGGCCTGGGCGACGCGGACCTTGGCCCGGCGCTGGATGGCTTGGGAGCAGCCGATCAACAGGCCGAGGCGCTCCTCGGGAGAAACCAAGAGAGGATCCCTGGTCACGGGGGTGGCATAGCGGCCCGTCACTCCGGGCCGAGGCGGCAGGTCGAGCGCCTGGTCCTGGACCTTGGCGCTGGCCCGGGCGATATCCAGGGCCCGGCGGGCGACGGACTCTAGGGCCTCGCCGCTCAGGTCGCTGGTGGAGGCAAATCCCCAGGCGCCGTCGGCCCACACGCGAACGCCCACCCCCTGGCTCTCGACGGTGGCGAATCGATCCAATTGGCCGTTTTTCGCTGCCAGATCCTCGGTGTGGCGCTCCACCCCCCGCACGTCGGCGTAGGCGGCGCCGCCCTCCATAACCCGGTCTAGCACGGTAAGGGCAAGGTTTTCCATCGCATCCTCCTGAGGGCCACATCCCATTTCTGGGTTGGCGAGTGCACTATATCAAAGATCCAGCCATCCTGCAACTGGCGCTGCTTATCGGTTGGGTGACCGCGGCGTCCATTCGCTCCCAATTCCCGCCCTCGGGGCTACTCTCCCGGTTCCCGGAGCATGCGGAGGCCCGGCTGTCCTTCGGGGTGAACCTGGCGCCAGGCAGCCTGCTCCAGAACATAGTCGGTCCGGAGGGAAATCGCGCCTGGGATCGGGACAAACTCGACCGAGTTGGACCCTGCATCATAGACGGCAAAGGTGGCCTCACCGGTCTTGTGGGCCGATACCTCACCTGGATTGGCCACCAAACAGGCGCCCACCCATTCCTGATGCTGGCGGTGATCGTGTCCATAAAAGACCGCATCGAAATCCTGGGAACGCGCCACAGGACCGGCCAGATCGGGATAATGGGTCAGAAAGACCTGGCGACCGGCGGCCTCGACAAAAGCATAGGTCTGGTGCCCCATCTGCAGGCTGCCTCCCGAGTCCATCGCTGCTCGCACGATGGAGACCTTGTCGCCGTCGTTGTTGCCCCAAATGCAAAAGGTCGGGAGGCCACAGCCGGCTAGGACATGGGCAATGCCCGTGTTCATCAAATCGCCCAGACACCAGATCCGGGCTACCCCCAGCGCGGGCACGATCTCCAAAGCCTTCAGAAGATTGTGATAGTTCTCGTGAATGTCCGAAATGACCGCCACCTTCATGAAACATCCCTCCAGAAATCTCGATGGCGATTATAACATTCTCCCCTCGGGGGGACAAACGCGGCGCGGGGCATGCCCCCCATCCGACAGCAGGGAAACCCGACGCCACACAACGATTGCCCTACGGAATCTGGAAATCCCGAAATTTTCCCTTGACAAGCGGGTGGGTAAGGGTATAATATAGAAGCAACACGCCGTTTTCACTCACAGGCGGCGTGGGCCCATCAGGTACCAGAAGGCACTTGCTGCCGAGGGCATCTTTGGCCGCCAGAGCGCCAAGAAAGGAGGACAGCGAACGCATCACTCCATTCAATCAACCGGCATGGGGCGCAGCGGCTGAACCCGTAGCCCCAACGAACAGCAGATAGCAGGGCCTCCCTCATTGTAGCCCCACTGTAACCCCGGAAGGCCAACGTGTCTCGGTCGAGCAGGAACGCGCCAGAGATCCGTTGTTTCTTCGCTTGTAGTTCGCCCACCTCTGGATTGACGGATCATCTTGAAAAAAACCTGACTCCCTACACTTTTGGCAACCCTCATGGGATTGCCTGACTGACTGAATCGACCGAGGCGCGAGAACGGACCGTTTGGCCTGCACAGAAAAGGAGAAAGGAACCATGACGAGTCCCAAGATCGAGTGCAAGGGGATCAATCAAGTGGCCCTCGTGGTCCACGATCTGGAGCAGGTGGCCAAGAACTATTGGACGATCCTGGGCATTGGCCCCTGGGCCATCTACGAGTGGGAGGCGCCCCTGGTCTATGACCGCACCTACCACGGCCAGCGCGCCTGGGCCCGAGAGCGAATCGCCCTGGCCCAAGTGGGGGCCGTCCAGCTCGAGCTGGTCCAGCCGGTGGAAGGGCCCTCCATCTACCGCGATTGGCTGGAGGCCCACGGCGAGGGCCTGCACCACATGAATTTCCTGGTCGACGACGTGGACCAGACCGTGGCCACCCTGGCCGAAATCGGATTTCCCACCATGCAGAGCGGCCGTTTCGGCCCTCCCGAGCAGCGGGGCGCCTACAACTATGTCGACGTCTGGCCACTGCGCACCATCTGGGAACCGGTGCACATGGCCGAGGAGATGGGCGTCGAACCAACCATGTTCCCCGCCGGCTCGGAGTCCAGTCCTGCCCCCATCAAATCCCTGGGGATCAACCAGATCGCCCTCGTGGTCCACGATCTGGAAGAGGTGGCCAAGAACTATATGACGATCCTGGGCATTGGCCCCTGGGCCATCTACAACTGGGAGGCGCCCCTGGTCTACGACCGCACCTACCACGGCCAGCGGGCCTGGGCCCGGGAGCGGATCGCCCTGGCCCAAGTGGGCGATGTCCAGCTTGAGCTGGTCCAGCCGGTGGAAGGACCCTCCATCTACCGCGATTGGTTGGAGGCCCACGGCGAGGGCCTGCACCACATGAATTTCCTGGTCGACGACGTGGACCAGACCGTGGCCACCCTGGCCGAAATCGGGTTCCCCAGCATGCAGAGCGGCCGATTCGGCCCTCCCAAGCAGCGGGGCGCCTACAACTATGTCGATATCTGGCCGCTGCGCACCATCTGGGAACCGGTACACATGGCCGAGGAGATGGGCGTCGAACCGATCATGTTCCCCTAGTATTCCAGGGGGTTCGACCTCCATGGAGCCCATACCCGGGGCAGTGATTCGCAGGAGCGATGGTCTCCTGTGAGTGATCGAGCCGGCAGCAATGAGGAAGGAGGTGAAAGGAACAAGATCTTGATCCTGGTCTCGCCTGGCCAAGATCGCCTATCGGGCAAACTCAAGCCTTGCCGCCAAGCTGCATCCCACGCCCGCACCGAGTGCACGCCAGGCTTTGAGGTTTGGCCTAGACAGAAAGAAATCGAGCGTCAACGGCCGTACTTTGCATCAAAGTGCAAAGGAGTTGATTAAGGAGTAAAATGCCATGAAATTGGAAGGAAAAGTTGCGCTTGTGACGGGGGGAGGCCGGGGCATTGGGCGAGGCATCGCCCTGGCCCTGGCCACAGAGGGCGCCGACATTGCCGTGGTCGACACGGACGTCGTAGATAACAAATACAACCAATATGGCATCGCACAAATCCAAGGATATCAGGCGGCGCAGCGCGTGGTCCAAGAGATCAAGGACCTGGGTCGCCGGGCCATCGCTATCCAGGCTGATGTGACCAAGTGGGATCAGGTCCAGGCCGCGGTCCGGAAGACAGTGGATGAGCTGGGCAAAATCGACATCTCGGTGCACAATGCGGGCGTGATCAGCGTCGTACCGGTCGAGGAGATGGAGGAAGAAGCCTACGATCTGGTCATGGACGTCAACGTCAAAGGCGTGTTCCTCTGCTGCAAGGCCGTCGTCCCTCTGATGAAAAAGCAGGGAGGCGGCAAAATCATCAACACTGCCTCCATTGGGGGAAAGACCGCCTTTGCCACGCTGGCCCACTATAGCGCCAGCAAGTTCGCTGTCGTGGGCTTTACCAACGGGTTGGCCAAAGAAGTGGCCAAGGACAACATCACCGTCAACGCCATCTGTCCAGGCATCGTTCGCACCGCCATGTGGGATCTTTTGGCCGATGTCTGGAAACAAGAGGGCGAAACGGTGGAGCAATCGTGGCAACGCCACCTGGATGCACTGATCCCTCAGGGCCGCGGCCAAACGCCGGCCGATATGGGCGCGATGGTCGTCTTTTTCGCCACAAACGACAATGTGACGGGCCAGGCGTTCAACATCGACGGCGGCACCGAACTGCACTAGCAGCCACGAGGGAGGTGCAACCATGGATCTGGGGCTGAAAGGAAAAGTGGCGTTGATCACAGACGGCAGCCGGGGCATCGGCAAACCGGTGACATTCCTGGCCTCCGACAAAGCCAGCTTTATCACCGGGCAGGCCATCAACGTCGATGGTGGCTTGGTCAAGGCCACCATCTGAGCGCAACGTGGGTGGGGTAAAAAAACCAAACCCAACCCTTCCCCACCGGGAGTAGGGGACGAATGGCCTCCTACCGAACAACCGGTGTGGGTTGCGGCAAGCAAAACGAGGATAGCGAATCAGTATCAACCAAAGAAGGATAAGGAGGAATCCCATGGCAGAGCTGAACAAAGAAAAGCTTCTTTGGGCGTACGAACGGATGAGGCGAATTCGGGCCTTTGAGGACAAGGCCGCCGAGCTATTCGCCCAGGGCAAGCTGCCCGGCTTTATCCACCTGTACGCTGGCGAGGAAGCGATTGGAGTGGGCGTATGCTCCCACCTGACCGACCGGGACTTTATCACATCCACCCACCGAGGGCACGGTCACTGCATCGCCAAAGGCGTAGAGGTCAAGCCGATGATGGCCGAGCTGTATGGCAAGGCCACGGGGTCGTGCAAGGGCAAAGGCGGCTCGATGCACATTGCCGATGTGGACAAGGGCATGCTGGGCGCCAACGGCATCGTGGGCGCCGGCGGTCCCCTGGCCTGCGGACCGGGGCTGATGGCCAAGACCCTGGGCACCGACCAAGTGACCGTATGCTTCTTTGGCGACGGCGCCTCGGAACAGGGCACCATGCACGAGTCGATGAACCTGGCCGCCATCTGGAAACTGCCGGTCGTCTTCCTATGCGAGAACAACGGGTTTGCTGAAAGCACGCCGTGGGGCTATCACTGCGCCGCTAAGGACATCTCGGACCGCGCGGTGGCCTACGACATGCCCGGAGCCACTGTGGACGGCAACGACTTTTTCGCCGTCTATGAGGCCGCTGCCGAGGCCATCGGCCGGGCGCGGCGCGGTGAGGGCCCGTCCCTCATCGAGGCACGGGGCTTTCGCTACTATGGCCACTTTCAGGGCGACGCCACCCTCTACTACACCGAAGAGGAAAGGGCCCGCCAAAAGGCCAACGACCCGATCGACAAATTCCGCAAGCGCGTGCTCGATCGCAAGCTGCTGACCGAAGAGGAATTGGCCCAAGTTGATGCTCGGGTGCAGGCCGAGATCGAGGAAGCGGTCAAGTTCGGCGAAGAGAGCCCCATGCCCGATCCGGCAGAACTCACAACTGACGTCTATGTCAGTTATCCCTAAGAGGAGGAAGCAACGATGACACGCACAATCACCTTTCGAGAAGCGGTCAACGAGGCCATGCGCCTGGAAATGCGTCGCGATCCCACAGTGATCCTCATGGGCGAGGACGTGGCCGGCGGCGCGAGCATGGATCACATGGAGGGCGAGAATAAGGAAGCCTGGGGCGGCGTCTTGGGCGTGACCTTTGGGCTGCGCCCCGAATTTGGGGGCAACCGCGTTCTGGATACCCCTATCAGCGAATCGGCTTTTATCGGGGCAGCCGTTGGCGCTGCCTCGACCGGTCTGCGCCCCATCGCCGAGTTGATGTTCGTCGACTTTTTGGGCGTTTGCTTTGATCAGATCTTTAACCAAGGCGCCAAGCTCCGCTACATGTTCGGCGGCAAGGCCAAGTGTCCAATGGTGGTTCGCACCATGATCGGCGCCGGCTTTCGGGCCGCGGCTCAGCACTCGGGTTGCCTCTACTCGGTCTTTGCCCACATGCCGGGCATCAAGGCCGTGGTGCCCTCCACACCCGCCGACGCCAAGGGGCTATTGGCTGCCTCGATCCGCGACGATGACCTCGTGGTCTTTTTCGAGCACAAACTCCTCTACGACATGGAGGGCGAAGTTCCCGAAGGCGAGTATGTCCTCCCTCTCGGCAAAGCCGACATCAAGCGCGAGGGCAAGGATGTGACCATCGTCACCCTGGGGCGGATGGTGCACCTGGCCCTGGAGGCAGCCGAGAAGCTGTCGAGCAACGGTGCCGATGTGGAGGTCTTGGACCTGCGCACTATCTCGCCGATGGATAACGAGGCGATCCTGGAGTCGGTCCGCAAGACCCATCGGCTGGTGGTCGTGGACGAGGACTATCCGCGCTGCAATATAGCGACAGACGTCATCGCCCTGGTGGCCGATCAGGCCTTTGACTATCTGGACGCACCGCCCAAGATGATCTCACCGCCCCACGTGCCGGTGCCCTTTAGCCCGGCGTTGGAGGATCTCTACATCCCCAGTGTGGACCAGATCGTCAAGACGGTGAAATCCCTGATGTAACGTTTTGGGGTCCGGCAGGTTGGATACTCGACCTGCCGGACCCACCAAAATCGCGGTCACTGGCGCCCCTGCATGCCAGATCGCTTGCCGTCGCGCCGGGCCGAATCCACTCTTGGAGTAAATTATGTCAACAGTTGGCATCATTGCAAATCCAGCTTCGGGCAAGGACATCCGCCGTCTGATCTCCCACGCCTCTGTATTTGACAATCACGAAAAAGCCCATATCGTGCAGCGCATTCTCCTGGCGCTCGACGCCCTCGGCGTCGAACGGGTGCATTATATGCCCGACTACTATGGCCTGGTGGACCGCGCTGCGTGCGACCTCAAACTCTCTTTGGAAACCATGGAGATCCCCCTGAACATGTGGGCCGACGAGCGCGACTCGACCGAAGCTGCCCGGCGCTTGAGCGAGGATGGGGTGGGCTGCATCATCACCCTGGGGGGTGACGGCACCAACCGTGCGGTGGCCAAAGGCAGTGGGCACGTCCCGATCATCGCCATCTCGACCGGCACCAACAACGTGTTCCCCAAAATGCTGGAGGGCACCATCGTCGGAATGGCCGCCGGATTGGTGGCCCGCAAGCTGGTCGATATCGACAAGGTGAGCTTCAGGGCCAAAGCGTTAGAGGTCAGCGTCGATGGAGAGCCCACCGAATTGGCCCTCATCGACGTGGTAGCCAGCACCGACCTCTTTATCGGCAGCCGCGCCTTGTGGGACCCAAAGCGCATCCGCGAGATCGTCCTGGCCCGGGCTGAACCCGACAAGCTGGGCATGTCGTCCATCGGCGGCGTACTCAAGACGATCGATGCCAAAGAACGGGCCGGCATGTACATCCGCCTGGGCCCAGGCGAAAAACGGGTTCTGGCGCCTGTGGCGCCCGGTTTGGTCATTCCGGTAGACATCCAGGACTATCGCATCCTGGCCCTCGAGGACGAGGTGACCCTCGAACCGGCAGCTTGCACTGTGGCCGTCGATGGGGAGCGCCAGATCGAAGTCTTTGAAGAACAGACGGTCCGCGTGCGCCTTACCGACCGGGGACCGCGCGTGGTCGATGTGCAACAGTGTGTACGGGAGGCGAGCCAGCGAGGTGTGCTCACCCTGCCGGGCGAGTTGGCCCCCTGACGACGCCCCCCGTGAGGGACACCCTGACACGGACACACACTCAT
>CAZNQW010000118.1:0-11897 GCA_964575225.1 uncultured Anaerolineaceae bacterium
GCGTGACCGGCGACCTGGCTGGCGGCGTGAGCGGTGGCTACCAGTGGCCCTGGCTTATCCGCTTTGACGACCAGGTGGGCGGTACGGCCCGCATCGCTCAGCCCGGCCTTTTGGTCGATCCCTGGAACCCCATCGCCGGCAGCAACTGGGTTTACGACGGCATGGTCCAGCGCGGCACGGAAGACCAGGGCTTTATGTACGATCCCTTCACCGGCCTGGTGTGGCCGTTCCGCGTCGAGCGGGCCGAAGTGGTCGTTCAGGAAGGCCTGCCGGTCGTTTCGAGCCTCGATTGGGTCGACCTCAGCTTCGAGGCCGAGATCGCTGTGCCCGACGATGCCTGGGTGGACTGGGACGCCGAGAATCAGACCTGGATCACCGCGGGCGAGTACTTTACCGAGCCCGCCACGGCTCTCACCAAGTCGACCGTCTACTATCCCGACGACTTTTTCGAGACTGTCAAGTGGCACGACGGCAGCCCCATCTCTGTGGCCGACTTTGTCATGGGCATGATCATGATCTACGACACGGGCAAGCCGGAGAGCGCCCTCTATGACGAATCCGCCGCCTCAAGCCTGGAAGCTTTTATGGGCCACTTTAAGGGCATGCGCATCGTGTCCACCGATCCGCTGGTCATCGAGACCTACGACGACCTGTGGGGCATTGATGCCGAGCTGATCCCCACCTCCTGGTTCCCGGCAGACCTTGGCACGTATGCCTACGGCACCGCCGGCTGGCACAACATGGCCCTCGGCGCCCTGGCCGAAGCCGCCGGCGAGCTGGCCTTCTCGGCCGACAAGGCCGATGCCGCCCAGATCGAGTGGATGAGCTACATCAGCGGCCCCAGCCTGGAAATCCTCAAGAAACACCTGGATCAGTCTGTGACCGACAACTATATCCCCTATCCCTCGGTCCTGGGCGACTATGTGACCGCCGAGGAAGCCACGGAGCGCTGGGCCAACCTCAAGGACTGGTACGCTGTTCAGGGCCACTTCTGGATCGGCACCGGTCCCTACTATCTGGACAAGGTCTTCCCCGTGGAAGGCACCGTGACCCTGGAACGGTTTGAGGACTATCCGGATCTGGCTGACCGCTGGGCGATGTTCGCCGAGCCCAAGGTCGGTGCGGTCGAGCTGGATGGCCCCGGCCAGGTGACCATTGGCCAGGAAGCCGCCTTTGACGTCTTTGTCGACTTTGAAGGCGAGCCCTACCCCCAGGCCGAGATCGCCCAGGCCAAGTACCTGCTCTTTGACGCGACCGGCGCGATGGTCGCCAGCGGCGATGCCGAAGCGGTGGCCGATGGCCAGTATGTGGTCACGCTGCCGGCCGATGTCACCAGCGAGCTGCCAGCCGGTTCCAACCGTCTGGAAGTCGCCGTGTCGTCCAGCGTCGTGAGCATTCCGTTCTTTGGCTCCGTCGACTTTGTGACCGTGCAATAACCGTATGCACCCACGGGCCCGGCAGGGATGAGATCCGCTCGCCCCTGCCGGGCCTGAATTGTATAATGGGAAGTGAGCGACCATGACTGAAACTGCGATCACTTCAGAGGCTGCCCCCCAAGGCGTGGACGAAAGAATCCCCAGCACAACCACGAGCACCTTCTCCCGGGTGGCCAAGTACACGGGCGTCCGGCTCATCGGGCTTTTCTTTACCGTCGTCATCGGCGTCTATTTGACCGTTCTCATTGCCAACATGGGCGGTTACGTAGACGACATCCGGCGCGGTGAGATCCGCGAAGCCGTCTACCTCCAAATCCGATCCGACCCGGCCCTGCAAAAGCTGGATTCTGAAACGAGAACACAGTACATGGCAGAGCAGATTGCCCTCCAGGAAAAGCGCCTGGGCCTCGACCAACCTTTTGCCATTCGCAGTGTGAGATACCTGGGCAACGCCTTGCTCCTGGACCTGGGCCGCGCCGAACGGATGAGCAGCGACAGTGGCTCGCGACAGGTCCGGTTGATCCTTTTGGAGCGGTTGCCCTCGACGCTGGTTCTCTTTGCCACTGAAAACCTGATCCTCTTTTTCGTGGGTATCTTTGCCGCCTTGGCCCTTTCGCGTAAATATGGCAGCGTCATCGACCGCCTGATCATCGCTCTGACCCCTACCTCTTCGGCCCCGGCCTGGTTTTATGGCATCTTTTTGATCCTGATTTTTGCCGGCATCCTGGGCATTTTGCCCTTTGGAGGCATGGTCGAGGCGCCGCCCCCCGATGACAAGCTGAAATACGCTCTCAGTGTCCTCAAACACATGATCCTGCCCATTTCTGCCTTGCTGATCAGCTCCGTCTTTTTGACCATCTATAACTGGCGCACCTTCTTTCTCATTTACTCCAGTGAGGACTATGTGGAGATGGCCCAGGCCAAGGGGCTTTCGGCTCGCGAGATCGAGCGCCGCTACGTCCTGCGCCCCACGCTGCCCACCATCATCACCTCCTTTGCCCTCAGCCTCATCGCTCTGTGGACGGGCGCCATCATCCTGGAAACGGTCTTTAACTGGCCTGGGCTTGGACGGCAAATCTACCGCGCCATCGGCCTGTACGATACCCCGGTCATCGTCGGCTCTACGGTCATCTATGCCTATTTGCTGGCGATTACCCTCTTTCTATTGGACTTTCTCTATGCCCTGGTCGACCCCCGGGTGCGTATCGGAGAAGGGAGTAACCGAGTATGAAGGGCTTGCTCAATTCCTTTCGCGAGATCACCCGCTACCCATCGGCCGTCGTGGGGCTGGTTATTATTTTTCTCCTGATCTTTGTCGCCGTCTATGCCGTGGTCACGATTCCCTACTCCGAGGCGATCAGGCTGTGGCGTGGGGGCGAAGACGTGTGGTACAACACCCCCAAATATGCCATGCCCGCGTGGGTCAACCTTTTCCGGAGCGACGATCTGCCCGAGACGATCATTATCAAGAGCACGGACGAGGAAACCCCCAAAACCACGGAACCTGCGGGCGAGGGCATGACCCGCATCATCATGTCCTTCCCTTTCGAGTATTCGTCAAACCTGTTCCCCGACGATCTGTCGGTCTATTTCAAGTCATCGTTTATCGAAAAGGTGCCCTACGTTTCCCTGATCTGGCACACGCCCGACGGGCGCGAGCTGCGGGTGGCCGATTTTTCCATCAACAAGACCTACACCTACCGGGCCAGCCAGGACACCAAGCTGGAGCGCCGGCTGGGCCGGGTGCCTCCCCGCCAGGGGCTCTTTGCCGTGCCCGATTCGGATCCGCCCAGGGCCTTGCCCGGGGACTATGAATTGGTCATCGAAGCCCTTGTCTTTGAACCCGACGCCAACGTCGATGCTGAATTGGTAGTCTATGGTCAGGTCTATGGCCTGGCGGGCACCGACCACCTGCGGCGCGATCTGATGGTTCCCTTGCTGTGGGGCGCGCCGGTAGCCCTCTCCTTTGGATTGCTGGCGGCCTTGGGCACCACCCTCACTACGATGATTATCGCGGCCATTGGAACCTGGTTCGGCGGCTGGGTCGATGGCCTGATCCAGCGCATCACCCAGGTGAACCTCGTGTTGCCCTTCCTCCCCATCCTGATCATGGTGGGCACCTTTTACTCCAAGAGCCTCTGGGTCATGCTGGGGATGGTCATCCTTTTGAGTATCTTTGGTGGGTCGATCCTGACCTATCGCGCCGTCTTTCTCCAGGTCAAAGAATCACCCTATATTGAGGCAGCGCGGGCTTACGGCGCCAGCAACTCACGAGTCATCTTCACTTACCTCATCCCGCGCATGATTCCCTTGCTCATCCCCCAACTGGTCGTGCTGGTGCCCACCTATGTGTTCCTCGAAGCTTCTCTGGCTGTCTTGGGTTTGGGCGACCCGACGCTGCCAACCTGGGGCAAGGTGATCAACGATGCCTATTCCAACGGCGCGCTATACCAGGGGTTCTATTATTGGGTACTTCAACCCGCCGTCCTGCTCATGATTACGGGCCTGGCCTTTGCCCTGGTGGGCTTTTCGCTGGACCGTATCTTTAACCCCAGACTGAGAGGACTGTGACGTCAATGTCCCAAAACAATATGCTTCTCCGTGTGGAAGACCTTGTACTCCATTTTCGCACCACCAATGGGATTGTCCAGGCGGTCGATGGTGTCAGCTTTGACCTGGCCCACAATGAAGCCATTGTAGTCCTGGGCGAATCGGGCTGCGGCAAGACCTCTCTGGCAAAAGCCGTCCTCCGGCTTTTGCCTCGTAATGTGGAAACCTACAGCGGCAAGATCTTTTTAAAAGACCGGGAGTTGATGGGCCTCAGCGACGAGGAATTTCGCCGCGAAGTGCGGTGGGTTGAAATGTCCATGGTCCCCCAAGCGGCCATGAACGCCCTGAACCCCGTCCTGCGCGTGGGCGATCAGGTGGCTGAGCCGATGATCGTCCATCACGAACTGAAAAAAGAAGAGGCCATGGTCCAGGCCCGTAAGATGTTCCAGCATGTGGGCGTGCCGGTCGGGTTCATCAATCGCTATGCCTTTGAACTCAGCGGCGGCATGCGCCAGCGGGTGGCCATCGCCATGTCGTTGGTCACCGCTCCTAGCCTGGTCTTTCTCGACGAGCCCACGTCGGCCCTGGACGTGTTGACCCAGGCCAATATTTTTAACGTGCTCAAGCGCCTCAAGAAGGAACTGGAAGTAAGCTTTATCCTGATCACCCACGATATCGCCACCTCCAGTGAACTCGCCGATCGGGTGGCCGTTATGTATGCCGGTCAAATGGTGGAATTGAGTGACGCGCGCAGCTTTTTCACCGATCCCTTGCACCCTTATTCGAAAAAGCTGATGGCCAGCGTCCCCAAGCTGCGGGCCGACCAGGAACCGGACTTTATCACCGGCCAACCCCCAAGCCTGCTCAATCCACCGGCGGGGTGCCGCTTCCGAGATCGCTGTCCGTCGCGTTTCGACCGCTGCGATGAGGAGCCGCCCATGTTCGGGTCCTCTCGGCACAAGGTCAAATGTTGGCTGTATGCCTCAAGTTAGGAGCATAACATGGCTGTTGGCATAGATGTGAACTTTCAGGAACCCTCACACCCTGCGGTGGGCAACGGAAACGGAGACACCCGCGAAGCGCTGCTTCAGATCCAGGATCTCCACGTGTGGTTCGAGCTGCGCAAGTTCGGCCTTGGACATGCCGGTTACGTACGAGCGGTGGACGGGGTCGATTTTACCCTGCACAGTGGCGAAGCCATCGGCGTGGTGGGCGAAAGCGGCTGCGGCAAGTCGACCTTGATGAAGACCATCCTGGGGCTCAACCGACCTACTCAGGGCGACGTCATCTTTGCGGGCGAAAACCTGAAAGCGCTGAGTGTCCGCGAGATGCGCGCCTATCGCTCTCTCGTGGGGTATGTGCAGCAAGATCCCTATGGCGCCCTCCCGCCTTTTATGAATCTGCAGCGCATCCTCGAAGAGCCGATGATTATCAACGGTGTAAAGAGCAAATCGGACCGACTGGAGCGCATCCACAAGGTTCTGACAGAGGTCAAAATGACCCCCGTCGAGGACTTTATGGAGAAATTCCCTCACATGCTGAGTGGAGGGCAGCAGCAGCGTGTGGTCATTGCCCGGGCGATGATCATGGAGCCCAAGCTGATTGTGGCCGACGAACCGGTCTCGATGCTCGATGCTTCGGTTCGCGTCGAAATCCTCAAGCTGTTGCGCGGCCTGCAAGATAGCCACGATCTGGCCGTGATCTATATCACCCATGACCTGTCTACGGTGCGCTATTTCTCTGAGCGCATCTTTGTGATGTATGCCGCCAAACTGGTGGAAAAGGCCAAGGTCGACGACCTGCTGCGCAATCCCCTGCACCCCTATACCCATGCGCTGCTGGAGGCTACCTCGGACCCTGATTACAAGAACGCCCTGACGTACAAAGAGGTGCCCCCTGGGGAACCGCCCAGCTTGATCGATCCGCCGACGGGCTGCCGCTTTCATCCGCGGTGTCCCCATGCCATCGAGGGCCTGTGCGAAGTGGAGGTCCCGCCCGAATTTGAGCCGGAACCCGTTCACCAGGTGGCTTGCTGGCTGTATCGATGACGCGTCTTGATCCCAAAGCCCTGCTGGCCATCGGCTTGGTCCTGATGATCATCGGCTGGATCCTGCCCTTTCTGATGATGCTCGACGTGATCCCGTCGAGCTTTTTTCTGAACTTTTTTTCGTTCGCGGCGTCGACGCTGGGCCTTTTCTTGGGTATCATTGGCATTGCCATCCTTGGACCCTTTCGAGGGAAGTAAGGGCTTCGACCGGTTGAAACGATCGTGCCGCTCCCCCCTTTGATCTCTGCCCTCCCACCGACTGCGCCATCGGCTCATGCTATCCGCTCGCTGTCTGCTCGCGCGGGATCGCGTGCAACCTTTGGTTGCCAACCGCGCCACTGGCGGCGGTCCAGGGCATGGGTCGCCAGAACCAGGCCGAGCGCATGGGCCGCGTGCCATCCGCTCGCGCCATCTGCTCGTGCCAAACTTCCTCACCGCTACGTTGAGAATTGCCGGGTCGGAAGGCCTGGCCTTTGCCAAAGAGGTCGAAATCTGCTATACTGCCCAAGTACCATCACAGACTCGGCTTGTGGGAGCCCATGACGCACAGACTTCCAGGCACCTACATCCTGGCCCTGCGGTGGTGGACGCCCTGCGAATTCTCCGTGGGGCGGTTGGGCGCAGCCTCTTTTGCCGCGGGTTGGTACCTGTATGCGGGCAGTGCTATGGGACCCGGCGGGCTCCAATCGCGGCTGGCGCGTCACCGCCGCCAACGGTGGTCGGGCAAGCGACT
The DNA here is from genome assembly GCA_964575225.1 of uncultured Anaerolineaceae bacterium. GTDB lineage: Bacteria > Chloroflexota > Anaerolineae > JAAYZQ01 > JAAYZQ01 > CAZNQW01. Next base: position 6,767 of record CAZNQW010000118.1, read on the forward strand.
GCACTGGCACATCGACTATGTGCGGGAGCGATCGCAATGGGCCGGGGCCTGGGTGCGCGCCTCTTCGGAGCGGTTCGAGTGTGCGTGGGCCGCCTCCTTGCGGGATCTCCCGGCGGCTCGGGTGGTCCTGCCTGGTTTGGGCGCATCCGACTGTGAGTGCCCCTCCCATCTGGTGTGGGTGCCGTCGTTGCCCGACGACGGTTGGTTTGCTGCCGTATTGGGTGCAGAGAGGATGACAATGGCCACTGGTCGTTTGGACGAGCTTTTGGAGACCCTCACCGTGGGTGAGGAGGACGCCCGCGAAGAGGCGGCGTTGGCGCTGGGTTCGATGGGGGCCGATGCGGTTGAACCCCTGGCAGCCTTGCTGTCCACAGGAGATGCCCAGGCCCGCTGGTGGGCGGCGCGCGCCCTGGCCGAGATCGACGATGTGGGGGTGGTACAGCCTCTGGCAGCGGCCCTGCAGGAGCCCGATCCCGATGTGCGGGCCTGCGCCGCGCTGGCCTTGGGGCGCGCAGGCCGGGCCGGTGGAGCGCCGGCACTGGTGGGTAGCCTGACAGACCCCAGCGCCTTTGTCGCCGGCATTGCTGCCGATGCCTTGTCTATGATCGGCGAGCCCGCGGTGGAGGCCCTGATGGGTATGCTGCAGGACAAGGTTGACCCTCAGGCTCGCTTGTTGGCCGTGCGGGCTCTGAGCCGGATCGGGTCGCAGCAGTCGGTCGGCCCACTGCTCGAGGCCCTGGGAGATCCGAGTTATCTGGTGCGGTACTATGCCCAGGAGGCCCTGGACGCCATGGGTGTGGGCATGGTCTATTTTTCCCCATAAGGGCCGGCAGGGGAAGGGAGAATCCAAGCGTTGGAGAGTGGGACATGGCAGGAATCAATGTCAAGTGGACCGGTGGCGGGCAATATCTGGCATCGGACGAGGCTGGGCACGTCGTTGTAACCGATTCAGGGGGACAGGGGTTCAAGCCCCCGGATCTGTTGTTGGTTTCGTTGGTCGGCTGCGCGGGTGTGGACGTGGTGAGCATCCTGGAGAAAAAGCGCCAAAAGTTCTCGGCCATCGAAGTCACAGTGAACAAACAGAACGCGCCCGAGCCGCCCTGGATCATCGAAAAGATCGAGGTCGAGTGGACGGTCCGGGGCAAGGGGCTGAAAACCAAGGCCGTCGAGGATGCCGTGCGCCTGGCGGAGGAAAAGTACTGCTCGGTGTCGGCCAGCCTCACCAGCGAGCTGGTGATGACCGTCCAGATCGTCAACGAAGAAGAGTAGGCGGTGGGCATTCAGGATGCACCCTTGGCTGCGGCCCGTTATTCAGAACTGGCGCAGGCCATGAGGGCCTGCCGCAAATGCCTGGAGGCCGGCTATGACATTGCGCCGGGTGCGGTCTTTTCGGGTCCCGCGCCTGCGCCGCTGATGCTGGTGGGCCAGGCGCCGGGGGTGACCGAGGCCGAGGTCAAGCGCCCGTTCAATGCGTCGTCGGGGCGGCGTCTGTTCGAGTGGTTGGCCGACGCAGGCCTGGACGAAATCGCGTTCCGCCGCCAATACTATATGACGGCCGTGACCAAGTGCTATCCCGGCAAGCATCCCAAAGGCAAGGGGGATCGCAAACCCAGCCGGGCCGAACAACACCTGTGCCGTCCCTTTTTGGAGCAGGAGTTGGCGTGGGTGCAGCCCCGGGTGGTACTGGCGGTGGGTGGGCTGGCCATCGAAACGCTGCTGGGGCGCAAGATGCCATTGCGCCAAGCCGTCGGTGAGCGATTCCAGGTGGATGGGCGATGGGTTCTGCCCTTGCCCCATCCATCGGGCGCCAGTTTGTGGCCCAACGCGCCTGAAAATCAGGCGCGCATCCAACAGGCGCTGGCGATTCTGCGGGAAGAGTTGATCCCTTTGCTCGCCATTGCCTGAGGCGCAGGCGGCGCGACCGCATCCGCGCCACAACATTTCAGCTTAAATTGAGAGGGAGAAGTCAAAATGGAAATCGAGGTAGTATCTGGAGGCATCCAGGATAGGGCAGACGAACTGATTGTGGTCAACCTTTTCGAAGGGGTATCCACGCCGGGCGGCGCGACGGGCGCCGTCGATGCAGCCCTCGGGGGTGCCATTCAGGCGGCCATCGCTGCCGGCGATCTGCAGGGCAAGCGGGGCGAGACGGCGCTGTTTTACTCGCGGGGAGCCGTGCCCGCGGCCCGCGTGCTGGTGGTGGGCTTGGGCCCCCAGAGCGACTTTTCCCTGGAGGGCGTGCGTTGGGTTTCGGCTGTGGCTGCCAAAAAGGCCCGGGACCTGGGGGTGGGGTCTTTCAGCAGCATTGTGCATGGTGCAGGCGCGGGAAGGCTGGATCTCGAGTCGGCGGCCCAGGCCGTGGTCGAAGGCGCCATCCTGGGGCTGTATCGCTATCAGGAACTCAAGAACAAGCCGCCCGAACGACCCGATCCCGAAAAGTTGACGCTGGTGCAATTCGATCCGGCTCAAATGCCGGCAGTGGAGATAGGGGCCGGGAGGGGGCAAATTGTGGCCGAAGCGGCCTGCCTGGCGCGGGATCTGACCAATCGCCCGGCCAACTATGCCACGCCCACCGATCTGGGCGAGCTGGCCCTCGATATTGCCGGCGAGTTTGACACCATGCGCTGCCAGGTGCTGCAAGAAGAAGACGCCGCCGAACTCGAGATGGGATCCTTCCTGGGGGTGGCCCAGGGCAGCGACGAGCCGGCCGTGTTCATCATCATGGAGCACAATCCGGGGCGTGAGGATCTGGATACGGTGGTGCTGGTGGGCAAAGGCATCACCTTCGATTCGGGAGGGATCTCTATCAAGCCCTCGGAGAGCATGGACCGCATGCGGGGCGATATGGCCGGGGCGGCTGCTGTGTTGGCGACGATGATGGCGGTGGGCGAGCTGGATCTCCCACTCCATGTGGTGGGCTTGATTCCGGCTACCGAGAATATGCCCAGCGCCCGCGCCTACAAGCCGGGCGATGTCATCACAGCCATGAACGGCAAGACCATCGAAGTGATCAGCACCGATGCCGAGGGACGGCTGGTACTGGCCGATGCCCTGGCCTATGCGTCGCGCTTTACCCCCAAGGCGGTCGTCGATCTGGCGACCCTCACCGGGGCGTGTGTTGTCGCTCTGGGGCGGGGCGGGGCCGCCGGGCTGTTTTCGACCGATGAGGATCTGGTCCATCGCTTGCAGGCCGCCGGCCAGTCCACCGGCGAGCGGGTGTGGCCCATGCCGCTGTTCGACGATTACCTGTGGGCGTTGGAGAGCCTTACTGCCGATCTGGCCAACTCGGGCGGTCGGTTCGGCGGGGTGGGGACGTCGGCTATGTTCCTGAAGCAGTTTGCCGAGGGGTATCCCTGGGCCCACCTGGACATTGCGGGCATGACGTTCGAGGAGCGTGGAGCCTCACCCAAGATGCCCGCCTATCTGCAAAAGGGTGGCACGGGCTTTGGCGTGCGGCTGTTGATCGACTTTTTGCGCCATTGGCCGACGGCCCAGTAACCGCTGCCCGACGTTGGCCTGATCGCGAGTCCTTTAATGCTTGCCGCCCCCGAACCGGGGGCGGTTCGCACTTTTGACCGTCATCACCTTTGCCCGACCAGCCAGTCCACCCAGGCCTGGAGGCCGACGCCTGTCTTGCACGAGACCCGAAAGATGGGCGCGTCGGCATTCAGGGCGCGGACGGCCCGGTCAAAGGCCTGTTCGTCAAAGTCCAGGTAGGGCATCAGGTCCATCTTGTTCAAAACGAGGGCGTCGACGGCGGCGAACATGGCCGGGTACTTGATGGGTTTGTCGTGTCCTTCGGGCACGTGGGAGATCATCACGTTGCGGTGTTCGCCCAGAGAAAAGCCCACGGGACAGATCAGGTTGCCCACATTCTCGATCAGGAGCAGATCGATCTCATCCAGTGGGAGCCGGTGCAGGGCGCTCTGCACCTGTGGGGCGTCCAGGTGGCAGCCGCCCCCGGTGTTGATCTGGACCACGGGTGCGCCGGCTTCGGCCACCCGGTCCGCGTCCACTCGGCCCGCCACGTCCCCCTCAATGACGCCGACGCACAGCCGGCCCTCCAATTCCTGGATGGTGCGCAGGATGAGGCTGGTTTTGCCAGCTCCCGGTGAGGCCATCACGTTGACGGCGATGACCCGGTGCTCGTCGAGCAGTTTGCGATTTTCAGCGGCGATCCGGTCGTTGGCGCTGAGAATCTGTTCGACTACCGGAATCTCGATGGGCATCGGTTTTTCTCCTCATTCGATCTCGATACTGGCCACAGAGAACTCGCGGCCGGCAATGATTTCCCCGCCCAACGCGTCGCAGTGGGGGCAGGCCCACACCCGGCTGGCGGGTGGGGGATACTCGCCACTGCACACCGAACAGCGGAGCCGGGCGGCGACGTGGGTAAAGCACAGGCGAGCGCCCTGGGCCAGCGTATCCTTGGCGAGAAAGTCAAAATAGAACTGGATCGATTCATCGACGAGGCCGGTCAATTCGCCAATCACCAGGTGGATGGCAAGAATGCGCCGGGCGCCAGCCTTGTGGGCGTGGCGGGAGGCAATGTCCAGGATGCTCTGGGTGACCGCAAGCTCGTGCATGGGCGCATTATACCAGGGTTGAGGCGCCGGCGCAAGCGGCCCCAAAAGTGTGTGAGCGCGCGTGCCGATTGCGAGGGCTCCGGTGCACCGCGAAGCACCGGAGGAAGGGGGGCTCAACTTTCCTCCGTCATGCCCGCGAACGCGGGCATCCATCCGTATGGTTCTGGTTTACGGGTGGGCCGCGCCCGAGGACGGCGCCTTGCGGACAAGGGGGCCTCGAGCATGGACCCCCGTTTTCACGGGGGTGACGACTTGGCTCGGCGCCCCGTCCTGGGGCGCGAGGGTCGGCCCTTGGGCAGGCTGTCCCCTAGGATGGGGCCGTGTGGACACGGGGATAGCGAGCATTTGGGAGGGGAGGCCGTGGTTTCTACCACGCCCTGATGCGGATTTGCACGAATGGCAAAAGTGGGGTATACTGGGGCTGCGTTAGCACTCAGGTTATCAGAGTGCTAGCGCAGGACTTTTGTAGAATTCGATACAATCAAAGGTAAGGAGGGACATACGATGGCACTCAATTTGAAACCGTTGGCGGACCGACTGGTGGT
>CAZNQW010000119.1:0-554 GCA_964575225.1 uncultured Anaerolineaceae bacterium
TACACCCTATCCTACACTCTTTCCCTACACGACGCTCTTCCGATCTGATCCAGGGAGTCGGGTTCGCCGCAGCGCATCAGATAGCTCAACTGCTGATATAGGACGTTTTCCCCGGTGAAGGCCTTGAGCTTTTCGCCCAGCCATTGCCCAATGCCACCCAGTTTCTTGTGACCGTAAGCATCCTCGTCCCCCTCGTAGTGCATCAGGCCGCCACTCTTTTCCCGTGCCCCCTCTGAGATGGTCATGATGCAATAGCCGCTGGGATTGGCCTTTTTGTCCTGCAGCAGCAAAGAAGCCAGTTTTTCCGTCTCAAAAGGAACCTCGGAAATGACCGCCCGATCCACATCGGCCAAATAGGCCGCCACCAACGAGGTCTCGCCCGAGTTCCGACCAAACAACTCGACCACAGCGATCCGCTCGTGGGAACCGCTGGTAGTTCGCAGGTCCGAGATAAAGCCCACACTCCGCGTTACGGCCGTCGAAAAGCCGATGCAATAGTCGGTTCCGTACACGTCGTTGTCCATCGTCTTGGGAATAGCGACGATGGGAAAGCC
>CAZNQW010000119.1:564-11808 GCA_964575225.1 uncultured Anaerolineaceae bacterium
GCCCTCGTTGTGGAGCCGGGCAGCGTACGACAGGGTATCATCGCCACCGATGGCGATCAGGGCATCGATCTCCAGAGAAGCCAATACCTTGAGCACGTAGGGCGTAAAGTCATAGAGCGCCTTTTCGTTTTCGCCTTCAAAGGGCGCCACGGTGTTCTGCAGGAAATCGGGCACGTCCTGGGCCTTGGTCCGCTGGGGATTGGTGCGCGAGGTATGGAGGAAGGTGCCTCCAGTGCGGTCGATCGTGCGCACCACATTTCGGGTCAGGGGCAGGAAATACTTTTCCCGCACTTCGGGCTGATCCATGTGATAGTACAGCAGCCCTCCCCATCCACGACGGATGCCGAGCACCTCCCAGCCTTCATTGAGAGCTTTGAGAACGGTGGCTTTGATGGCAGGGTTCAGGCCGGGGACGTCACCTCCCCCCGTGAGGATGCCCAATCTCTTGCTTCTTTTCATGTCACTCTCCTTACAACACTTTCCCCAGCGTCAATGTTGCGGGGCGGGAATTCCATACAAGATACTCGGCACCAGGGCGCCTTGAGTATCGCCCAAAAATCGCAGGGACCAGGGCCCGCGTCAGAAGGGCCATGGGAGTCGATGACGCCGGTTAGGGCATGGGACTCTGTAGCCAGTCTATCTCACGGCCCAAACCCTCGCGCAAAGGGACCCGGGGTACAAACCCAAAGGCGTTGCGTGCGGCTGAGGTGTCGGCCCAGGTATGGCGCACGTCTCCCGCTTGGCGGTTCTGGCGTTCCAGGCGAGCGGCCTTGCCGGTCAATTCCTCCAGGGTGCCGATCACCTCGTTCACCGTGACGCGCGATCCCCCCCCAATGTTAAAGACGCGCCCACAGGGTGCATCGATGGCGCGGATGTTGGCCTGCACGATGTCGGCCACGTAGGTAAAATCGCGGGTTTGCAGGCCATCGCCATACACCGGGAACGGGTTGTCGTGCAACATGGCGCGGATCAGTTTGTGGAAGGCCATATCGGGTCGCTGGCGCGGACCATACACGGTAAAATAGCGGAGGCAGACGGTGGGTAGGCCATAGTTGATGTGGTACAGGGTACACAGGTGCTCGGCGGCCAGTTTGGTCACGCCGTAGGGCGAGATGGGGCGGGGCAACGTCCCTTCGGTCACGGGCAGGTCGTCCACATCGCCATAGATCGACGATGACGAGGCATAGATAAAACGATCCAGGGCGCGGCCCTTGATCGCTTCCAACAGGCGCTGGGTGGACTGGATGTTGTTCAGGACATAGTGGTCAAATTCGGCGCCCCAACTGGCCCGCACACCGGCCTGACCCGCCTGATGAAAGACGACCTCGGCGCCTTCCAAAAGGGGGGCGAGGTCGCAGGTCACCAGATCCGCCTCCACAAAGGAAAAGCGGGGGTGGGCGCGAAAGGTCGCCAGATTGGATTCTTTGATAGAGCGGGCATAGTAATCGGTAAAGCAGTCCACGCCGACCACCTGCCAGCCCTCGTCCAACAACTGTTCGGCCAGGTGCGAGCCGACAAAGCCGGCAGCCCCCGTGACCAATGCCTTGCCGTTCATTGACGCGTCTCCTTCAGACTCTGGCGGATATAGATGGTAGCCCCGATCAGGCCGTTGACGAGCAACGTGATGTCGTAGGCCAGGGCCAGAGCCAGAGCTTGGCTTTCGTCCACCCCCACCTGCTTGAAAAGCAGCACGGTGGCCCATTCCCGAATGCCCAATCCCCCCACAGAGGGGATCATCAGGGCGGCAGAGATGACCGGCACAAAGAGGAAATAGTACCAGAGGGACATATCGATGCCCACCGCTCGGCCGAGCAGGTAGTAGCTCACAATCAAGAGCAAATTCCAGACGATGGAGGCGCCTACGCCGCGAAGCAGGGCCGCCGTTCCATAGAGGTGGAATGACTGGTACAGCTCGCGGAGGATCGTGAAGCGCCCCAGCAGGGAGCCCACCCTCAGCCTGCGCCCCCATGTCTCCAGCCAGGTACGCTGCAACAACAGAAGGACCATGATCAAACAGGCCACAAAGACCAGGGCGATGAGGATCCGCACCTCGGGGATGACCAGCTTATAGTCGCCGATCAGGCTCAAGAGCGCCATGGCGAACAGAACCATGAGCCCCAAGAACCGGTCGACCACCACCGAGCTGATGGCGGCGGCTGTCTTGCCTTCGTCGCGAGACAGCTCATACATCTTGACTGCATCGCCGCCGACCCCTGTGGGCAGGAACAAGCTGAAAAAGGCGCCCACGAAATACAAGGCGATCAACCGGGTCCAGCGGACGTGGGCCCCCAAGGCCCAGACCAGCGAGCCCCAGCGATAGGCGCGCACCAGCGAGCCGAGCAGCATGAGCACCAGCGCCCCCAGGAAGGGAAGCCAGTGCATGTTTTTCAGGAGCTGTAGGACCTGGCTCATATCCTGGGTGTGAACCAAAAAGGCCACACCTGCCAGGCTGATGATGATCTTTAGGGCATTTCCCAGGAACTTGCGATGGCTACTCGGTTGGGCCATTTTACCGCACCGCCTTGCGCCGAGAAAGCGCCAGAGCATAGGCCATACAGATCTGCCGGGCCGTCTGATGCCAGGAAAAGTTCTCCTCCACGCGCTGCCGCAGGGCCTGCCCCAAACGGCGCGCCAGATCGGGCTGCTCCAAGAGGTCGGCGATTCGATCGGCCAGGGCAGCGGCGTCGCCCCGAGGCGCATAGACGCCCAAATCGCCGAGGATCTCGCGGCTGGGTGGGGTGTCAAAGGCGACCGTGGGCAGGGCGCACCCCATATAGTTATACAGCTTGCCGTTGGACTCGGTCGTCGAGATTTTGGGACCCACAGCCACTTTTCCCAGGCACAGGTAGCGGGCCGCCTGAGAATAATCGATGCGGCCCGGAAAGGCGACGTGTTCGGCCACACCCAGATCAAGGGCCTTTTGGCGATAGTGCTCCTCGTTCTGATAGCCCATGATCAAAAAGTAGGCATCGGGCACCCGGGCCACAACCCGGGGAACCGCTTCCAGCAGGTGATCGACCCCCTGATAATGGGTCAGCAGACCCAAATAGACGACGGCTTGACGCCCAGGAGGCACCAGTGATTCAAGATCGCGGGTGTCCAGGCCCGGCCGAAACGTCTGTGTGTCGACGCCATCGAGGGCCAGCGCCACGTGCGGCACCCGAAACCGCTCGCGCAATTCCTGCGCCACGTCGTCACACGAGGCAATGGCCACATCGGGCAGGCGGTCGATCCAGCCTTCGTTGTGAGCCACAAACCGGTAGAAAAGGCTCTTGGCCTTGAGAAAGGCATGAGCCTCGAGTTCCCCAGACAGGCTTCCCTGAAAATCCCCCACGACGGGAATGCCCAGCAGCCGGCCCACCACCCAGCCGATGGCAGCTCCTTCATGCAGATGACCGTGGAGGATGTCGGGTCGGAAGCGGCGGGCAACGCGCCACACCTTGAATAGGAGCAGGACATCGATATAGATCTTGTGCCACGAAGGACCCGCCGATAGTTTGCGATACCAGGGGAGGGTCGGGGTGCGGTGGGTCGGGATACCCGGTTGGTCCTGTCCAAGATGATAGGTGCAGATCTGAACCTCGCAGCCCCTGGCCTGAAGGGCGCGGGCCTGTTCGAGGATGCGGACATGGCAGCCCCGGTCGGCAAAGTAGGGGGTGGGGGCGATCATGAGCACACGAGAAACGGCCGGATCGGGCCGGGTCTCTGGTGACGTCGAGGGCGTAGACGGGCCGGTCACGGGATCACCCATCGCACTGGGAGGACAGGTCGCTGTCATTCCCCACGTCTGGCCTTTGGCCTCCCAGTTCCTCGCGCACGGTGTAAATGGCCTTCCCCTGGCTCTCATAATAGGTACGGATGACGATTTCGGCCAACAGGCCGGTGGTCACCAACTGCACGCCCAGCATGGTCAACAGAATTCCAAAGAGGGTCAGCGGCCGGTCGCCAATGGGTTGCAGCAGCAGTAGCCGGACCACGGCTAGATAGCCCAAGGTGAGCATTCCCGCCAGAAACGAAAGCAACCCCAGCAGGCCAAAGATGTGGATCGGGCGGGTGGAGTAGCTCATCAGAAAGCGGACGGCGAGGATGTCGAGAAATACCTTGACGGTACGCGAGAGCCCATATTTGGCCTTGCCAAAGCGGCGAGGGTGGTGTTGCACGGGGATCTCGGACACGCGCCCGCCCGCCGCATGAGCTAGGGCCGGGATAAAGCGGTGCATTTCGCCATACAGACGGACGTCCTGCAGAATTTCGCGGCGGTAGGCCTTGAGCGAACAACCATAATCGTGGATGTGGACGCCCGTGGCCCAGCGGATCAGGCCGTTGGCAATAATCGAAGGAAGTCGCCGGTCGAGGAATCGATCCTGGCGATGGACCCGCCAACCGCTGACAATGTCGTAGCCTTCGGCCAGTTTGTCCATGAGCGCCGGGATGTCGGCAGGATCGTTCTGCAGGTCGGCGTCGATGGTGATTACGACATCGCCTTGAGCTCGATCGAACCCGGCAGAAAAGGCCGCCGTCTGCCCGTAATTGCGTCGAAAGCGGATGACGTGCAAATGCTCATCCCGAGATTGAAGGTCCTGCAGGATCTCGAAGCTGCGATCGGTGCTGCCGTCATCGACGATCAAGATCTCGTAACTGTACTCGCTCAAAGCCAGCACCTCGGTCAAGCGTTCGTGCAGAATGGGCAAGCTCTCTTCTTCATTCAGCACCGGCACGACCATGGAAATATCCAAAGGATCACGACTCCCAGCAAGGATTTCCTCAGATTGCCGCCTGACCCTCAACGCGAACCGGCGCCGCAAGCCGAGCAGCCCAAGAATGCGGACATTATAGCATTTCCACCAGGGGGTGTCAACCGTTGCCAGCGGGCACGTTCCCTGGTATAATGGCCGCTATGAAGGCCGTGGAGAAAGGGCGCAAGTCGCTGCAGAGGATCTCGCTCATCCTGTTGGTTCTGATCGCCGGCCTCCCGGCGTATCCCCTCGTGGCGTTGGGCCCCCAACAGACGGTGCACAGCATCAACCCCAAACTGGGCGTCCATACCCGTCTGACGGACGAAGTCGAGCCCTGGAAGATCAAGCGCACCCTGGAGATGGTCCGCGAGATGGGATCGGCGTGGACGGTCGAGTTCTTTCCGTGGGCCTATTACGAACCCGCGCCGGGACGCTTTGATTGGAGTCACGCCGACCTGGTGGTGGACCATGCCCGGCGGCAGGGGATTCAGGTTATCGCCCGCCTGGGCTTTGTGCCCGAATGGGCCCGGCCCGACCCCGAGGTACAACCCACCACCTTTACCTATCTGGATCAAGACCACTATGCCGATTTTGGCGAGTACGTCTATGCCTTTGTCGACCACTTTCGGGGGCGGGTACACCAGATTGTCATCTGGAATGAACCCAATATCAGCATGGAGTGGGGGTACCGGACGGTGGATCCAGAAGGCTATACCGATCTTCTGCGGGCCGTATATCCCCGGGCCAAAGAGGCCAATCCGACCATCGTCGTGCTGGGGGGGGCGCTGGCCCCGACCCTGGCCCCGGCCCACGATCCGGAGGGGATGAACGACCTGATCTACCTGGAGCGGATGTTGGAAGCAGGCGCAGGCGCGGTGATGGATGGGCTGGCTGTGCACGCCTATGGCTGGAAGATGCCGCCCGACGCGCCCGCCGATCCAAAGGTCGTGAACCTGGCGCGCACGGAGCTGCTTCACGAACTCCTGGTCCAGGCCGGCCACGCCGATCTGCCCATCTATGTCACCGAGGGGGGATGGAACGACCACCCGCGCTGGACCAAGGCGGTGCAGCCTGCTCTGCGAGCCGCCTACACGGCGCGCGCCTATGAGAAGGCCCTGCTTGAATGGCCCTGGTGCCAGGCGATGATCCTGTGGGTCTTTCGCTACCCGCGGCCGGCCAACACCTATCAGGACTATTTCACCTTTGTGACGACCGATTTTACCCCCAAGCCGATCTACTTTGTGGTGCAACAGCATGCCCAGGGGGGATCGCCGTGAGCGGACGGCTATGGGCGCGGATACGAGGGCCAAGGTGGCGGACCTGGCTGCTGGTGGGCGGAGCGCTGGTGCTGGGGGTTGCCGCGGGCATCCTGTTGCTACAAGGTGTGCTGCCCAAGGCCGTCGATCCTACCTGGGAGCGGATGCAGCGGGCGGGCGTGTTTCGGGTGTGCACCGATCCCAGTTGGCCGCCCTTTGAATTCCTGAACCCAGAGACGGGGCAGATCGAGGGATTTGACGCCGACCTGGCGCGACTGCTGGCGCAACGGATGTCGCCGGACGTCCGCGCCCAAATCGTTCCGGTGGGCTTTGACAGCCTGTACGACGCGCTGCTGGCCGATCGGTGCGATGCCCTGATTTCGGCGCTGCCCTACGAGCCGATGCGGACCGAGGATGTGGTCTTTTCGGTGGCCTATTTCAATGCCGGGTTGGTGATGGTGGTCGCTCAAGAGGCGACCGGGATCGAGCAACTCCAGGATCTGAAGGGACGCGTCGTGGGGGTAGAATGGGGGTTTGTGCCCGAAGGCGACAGCCGCCAGCAGGGCGTTTTGCGCGATCTGGGTGCTCGCCGGTACGATACGGCAGAGGATGTTCTCCGGGCCCTGGAAGCGGGTGAGGTGGAGGCTGCGATTGTCGACCGTCTTACAGCGCTGACCTACGTGGGCCAATGCCAGGATCTCAAGATCGTGGGTGAACCGCTAACGGACATCAATTACGTCATTCCAGTTCGCCCCGAAAGCTTTCGGTTGTTGGATGCCATCAATAAGCAATTGCTCGAAATGCGGGAGGACGGTACACTCGAGGTGCTGCAGAACACCTGGTTCTGAGTACTGGCGGGGATCGGAGACGTTGCGCACACAAAAGAGGGGCGGATTGACTCCGCCCCTCTTTTCTCATAGATCCACTACGCCTATTGCTTTACCTTTCGGAAGGTGAGGAAAAAGTTGGTGTGGATGGTAAAGTTTGGCTGGTCGGCCGTGCCAAGGCCCAAACCCACCAGCTTGTCGCTGGGGAGGCCCGGCACACTCACGACATAGGAGCCCAGGCAGTTGTACATCGGAAAGTTGGTGGCATACACAGGGGGCGGCTTGTCCTCGGTGAACACGTTCAGGCTGCCGCTATCCCAGCGAATTTCCACCGGCTGGCCCACGACACGGCCCCCGTTTTCGTCGAGAACCTCGACATAGACCGTGTGATCGCCTCCTGCTTCCGCCTCGTTTTCCCACCGGGCTTCGATCAGCCGCCAGTAGTATTGGCCGGGGTTGACATTGGCCTGGTCCAGATGCACGTTCAGCGAACCCAGCCTGGGGTCCATGCTGCGCGGCAATTGCTCGCGGGCTGCCGGAGCTTCTTTGGGTTGCGCCACGGGTGGCGCAGCGGCTGCAGCCGCCATGACCACCGGCTCCTCGGTCGGCGGGATGGGTGTGTCGGTGGGTGGAGGCGGGACCGGCGTGTCAGTGACCGGGGGCGCCGTGGCTGTCACGATGATCACCCAGGGTGTTTGGGTGGGCGGCAGCGGCGTCTCGGTGGGTGGCAGCGGCGTCTCTGTCGGTGGCAAGGGTGTATCCGTCGCTGCCAAAACCGTCTGGTACACGATCACCGGCGCCAGGGTCGGCTGGGTTGTAGCCGTCGCCGGGGGCGTGGCCGTCTGCACAAAGGCGATGGCGCCCTGGAGGTTGGTGACATCTTCGGCCGCCAGCGTAGAGATCACCAGCATCGGGGCCGCAATGCACAACAGCCAGGCGAGACCCATGCTGATCACCACCAAGCGGATCTTGGCGCCACGACTCAAGGAGCCGAACCAGAGGGCCAGCTCCTGGAAAGAGTCCCGCAGGTTGGTCCGCTCTTTCCGCACCGGTTTGCGGCGCGGCGCCGCGGCGGGCTGAGATCGGACCGCGGTGCGAGGTTGCGCTTGGGTCACGGTTCGCGGCTGAGCAACTGTCTGCCTGCTGGATGCAACGCCTGGTGCCCTGGATGGTTGCGCCGCAGGCCGGGCCTGGGGCCGCTGTTTGGCAGGCGTTGCCACTGTTTGTTTCAAGAATCGCGCATCGGTATTGCGCAACCGCTCACTCAGCAACCGGCCCAGCGCCAAAGCCAGGTTGGGATAGCTCGTCACCAGGTCATCAAAGTCGGCGTGAGACAGGGTCCACAAGTCGATATTGGTGAGGGCAACCACCGAAGCTGAGCGGGGATTGCCGGTCAGCAGGGCCATCTCGCCAAAGAGGTCGCCCGCAGCCAACTCGTTCAGTTGACGGGCTTGGGTGCCTTCTCCCTGGACAATCTCGACGCGACCCGACTCGATAAAGAACATCTCCTCGCCGGGATCGCCCTCGCGCAGGATAAGGTCTCCTTGCCGGTAGCGGACGGGCTTCAGGCGACGCCCTACGTCGTCCAACTGGGAGGCCGACAGGCTGCCCAACAGATGCAAGCCACGAAGGTGATTCTCGGTGAATCGCCGGTCCATGTCGGCCAGGCGCTGGCTGAGCACCTTGCTGAGGGCAATACTGATGGAAGGGTAACGGCTGACCAGGTCGTCGAAATCGGCGCGGTAGAGAACCCACAGGTTGGTGTGGGCAGCCGCACGGGCAGCCGAGGACCGGGGAGTGCCGGTCAGCAGAGCCGTCTCGCCAAAGAACTCGTTTGCTCCCAGGCGAGCCAAGACGGTACGGTCGGTCTCTGCATTAGGCACAATCTCGACGGCGCCGCTGTCGATGATATACAACGCATCGGCGAGCGAGCCCTTGGCAAAGATCAGCTCACCCGCTGGCGCATGGCGCAGCAGCATCCGGCCGGCCACGGCCCAGCGCACCTCTTCCGACAACCCGGAAAACAGGGGCATATCCAGCAGTCGTTCCACAGCCCGGTTTATATCCTCGCCCACGAGGGGCTCGCGGATTGCCTGGCTGAGGGCCGCCCGGATCTGCGGGCGTTCCGTGGTCAACGACTCGAATTCTGCCACGGGCAGCGCCCAGAGCATTGTGTCGGTTGCGGCCTGCGCTGCATGATGATGGGGTTTGCCGGTCAGCAGGGCCATCTCGCCAAAGGTTTCGCCGGGTCCGAGGATCGAAAAATCCCCACCCTCTTCAGAGCCGTGCAGATACACCTGCCCTGTTTCCACGATAAACAGCGCCTCGGGGGGCTGCCCGGCCTCGAGGATCGATTCTCCCTGCCTCTTTTCCATGGGCGCCAAGCGGCGGGCCACTGCGGCAAGAGAATCCGGCCCGGCATCTGCCAGGAACGGAACCTGCACCAGTCGATGTTCGATCAGGTATCGGTCAAAGAGGGCCAGGCGACTGCCAAAGGCTGCGGTGAGCTTGAGGCCAATCCCGGGATCAGCCGCCAGCAGTTCGCTCAGATCTTCTTTGGCCAGCACCCAAAGTTCTGCATCGCTGGCAATTTCAGCACCAATGGAACGCGGTCGATCCAAAAAGAGGTCGGTCTCGCCAACCAAGCTTCCGGCTCCTTGACTGGCCAGAGCCACTCCACCATTGGCGAGCAGTCGAACCCATCCAGATTTTACCAGATAGAGGGTCGAACTGTCATCCCCTTTTTGGAACAACACCTCGCCGCTGCGGCGGTGCTCCAGGTGCATCCGTTGGGAAACATGCTCCTGTTCTTCCTGCGAAAGCGCAGAGAAAAACGGGGCGTTTCCGACGTAATGCAATTTCACTTTGTCCTATAACCTCCTCGCGGGCACAATTTCCATTATACCAGACATTGCGGTCCTGTCAAATCGTATCGAACAAGAACCTTTTGGGTGGCTAATCGTTCCAACCCATTCTCGCAGCATTCCCAACCTATCAACTCGTTCTGGATGTTCTGCAAGGTTGATCGTCCCGGCTTTCCCGAAGAGCGCCGCCACCACCTTCCTCCAGAGATCGGATGGCCCATCACGGTTGGCGTTGAAACACCACGCGCCAATCCAGGGCCAGAGTGTCCGTAGGGCAGGTACTGGGCGGCAACACCGGCGTTAGCTTTTCAGCCGTGTCGCCGGGCAAACTGGCCAGCGAGACGGCGTACTCGGTATCAGGACTCATCTCAAAGTCGGCATAACCGGCGCCGATCTCGGGTCGCAAGCCGGTAAAGAACCGGTCTTGGCCCGCCGGCCAAAACACGACGATCTCTACGCCGGGCATCGGATGGCCCTGGTCGTCCTGAACCCAGACGATGATCTGCCCACTTTGACCCGGCGCAGCACACAGGGCGGTCTGTTCCACGATCTCAAAGCGTGGCATGGGCGTGGGCGGCACAAAAGGGGTCGATGAGGGAGCGGGCCGGGCAGCGGTGGGCGCCACGGCAACGGGAGAAGCAACGCTCCGGGGCGTGGAGGTGGGAAGGGCACCAAAGACCAACAGGACGCCGCCGCTGGCGCCCAGATCGCGGGCCAGTTGGGCCAGGGGGCGCACCTCTTCGGGTCGCCCTCCGCTGTCCAAATGCTCCTCGATGAGGCGGGCCAGGGTCGCGCCGTCGGCCGGAATCCCCAGGACTTGCAGCCGCGCTTCGGTCTGCGTCCGATCCTGTTGACAACCGTACAAGTCGCCGATGAGGGTGAGGTAGCCCAGTTTGTCCTCGGCATGGAGGGCATCGGGCGACGTTTGGTAACGGTCCACGGGGTCGATCATCCAGGCATAGTACAGACCACCGGCTACGCCGGCGGCCAGCATCGCCAGGGCGAGGACGCCCAAGGTTGCCGGTTTCATGGCCTTGGGTTACCCGCTGCGCCGAAAGACCACCCGCCACGAATAGTGTCCGGGCCCCAAGCACTTGCCTTCG
This sequence comes from uncultured Anaerolineaceae bacterium, assembly GCA_964575225.1. Lineage (GTDB taxonomy): Bacteria > Chloroflexota > Anaerolineae > JAAYZQ01 > JAAYZQ01 > CAZNQW01. The sequence continues at coordinate 11,351 of CAZNQW010000119.1, forward strand.
TTCATGAGCTGCTGGCAGCGTTCCTTGGTGGCTCCGGCTTCGCAGCATTCGCAGTAGCCGGCGGCATACAGATCGTCGATGGGCGGTGCGTCCCAGCAGGCCATCGACCGGGTGTTGGGGCTTTCACAAGGCCCGCCTTCGCCGGTGGTGATGCACAACATCCCACCGCCATGGCCGTAATAGTCGAACTGAGCCTCACCCGGACCCCAATAGGGATCGTCGCCCTTGTGCCCGGTAAACCGGTTATAGCCCGAATAGTGATCGTGAATCCACACGTTGGGAAGCTGGACTCCATTGGCATCAATGACCGTGGCGCGAATCTGCAGGTTCCCACCTTGACAGGTCTGAGCATCCTCTCCCGGTCCAACCAGGCGCTGCTCGACGATCGTCCACTTGGCCGCCGGTTGAGGTTTGGGTGTGTTGGTGGGCTGCGGTTTGGGCGGGCTGGTGGGTTGGGG
>CAZNQW010000120.1:0-6387 GCA_964575225.1 uncultured Anaerolineaceae bacterium
CAGTTCGTCGATGATCTCGTCCAGATCACCGTTGATGATGTTATCCAGGCGATAGACGGTGAGTGCGATGCGATGGTCGGTAAAGCGGTTCTGTGGATAGTTGTAGGTGCGGATCTTTTCGCTGCGCTCGCCCGAACCCACCTGCAATCGGCGTGCTTCTCCCCGTTCCTCGGCCTGGCGCTCCTGTTCGGCCTCGTACAGCCGGGAACGCAGCACGGTCATGGCCCGTTCCCGGTTTTGGGTCTGGCTGCGCTCGCTCTCACACGACACGACCAGGCCACTGGGCACGTGGGTGATGCGCACCGCCGTCGCGTTTTTCTGCATGTGCTGCCCCCCCGGCCCCGAGGAGGTATAGACGTCTATTTCGAGATCGCCGGGGTTGATCGCGATTTCTACCTCATCGACGGCGGGCAAGACGGCGACGGTGGCCGTCGAGGTGTGGATGCGGCCCTGTGACTCGGTGACCGGCACACGCTGTACCCGGTGGACGCCGCTTTCGAACTTGAGGCGAGAGTAGGCGCCCTTTCCTGCGATCTGGAAAATGACTTCTTTGAAACCGCCGACGCCGGTGCTATGCTCGCTGAGGATCTCGGTTTTCCACCGTTTGAGTTCTGCGTAGCGGGTGTACATGCGATACAGGTCGGCGGCAAAGATGCCGGCCTCGTCGCCGCCGGCTCCGGCCCTAATCTCGACGATGACGTTCCTCTCGTCATTGGGGTCTTTGGGCAGCAGCAAGCGACGAATGCGGTCGTACAGAGCCTCCATGGCGCTCGAAATGCGGGTCACATCGGCCTCGGCCATTTCCAGCATCTCCGGTTCGTCTTCCATTTCCATGAGTTCGCGGGTATCGGACAGTTCCTGCTCCAGGCTCAGATACGTGCGATAGTCCTGCACCAATTCTGCGAGCTCGGCCTGTTCCTGAGCGTACTCGGTAAGCCGGACATGGTCCCCCACTAACTCGGGATCGGCCATGAGGCGGTTCAGTTCCTCGTATCGGTCTTCAATGAGCTTGACTTTATCCAGCACAGACATTACTCCTCGGGTTGCTTGGTCCCATCTTACGGCAAAACGCCCTTGGCGTCAAGGTGACGACCGGGTAAGAACAGGCCCACAACTGGAGCTTGCTCCCTGCTCCCATCTGAAGTATAATGCCCCAACCGGATCAGGCAACCCAAGGCTTGTGCGCAGGCCGGCGGAAAGTACGGCGATGCGGCAGCTTGCTGCCGCACTCTACAATCAGGCCGGCTGCGGCGTGGGCACGGACTGTTTGGAAGGAACGGGACCTTTGACGAGAAGGACTTGGGCGGTTCTACTGCTGTTTGGGATTTTGAGTGTGGTTCTCACCTATCCCCTCTCACTGCACCTTGCCGATGCGGTGGAGGATAGGCAGGATGCCCTGCTCAATGTCTGGATCACCGCCTGGGACGGTCACCAACTGGTCACCGACCCATTTCACCTTTTTGACGCCAATATTTTCTCCCCCTATCGTCGCACCCTGGCCTATTCCGAACTCTTGTTGGGCAATGGGCTCTTGTCGTTGCCGATTACGGCGCTGACGGGAAATCCGATCCTGGGGTACAACCTGGCCCTCCTCCTGTCCTTTGTCCTCACGGGCCTTGGGACCTATCTGCTGGTGCTAACCCTGACCCGTTCTCATGGGGCAGGGTTGGTGGGGGGCGTGATCCTGGCCTTTTCGTCCTACCGACTGACCAACCTGGCTCAGGCCCAGCTCCTCATCACCCAATGGATGCCATTCGCTCTACTGGCTTTGCACCAGATGCTGCACAGACCCCGCTGGCGACATGCGGCGGCCTTTGTCCTGTTTTTCTGCCTGCAATCGCTGTCCTCGTTCTACTATGCCATCCTGCTGGCGTTAACCGTGGCGCTCTATGTCCTCTTTTGGCTGGCGGGGCAGGGATACAGGTATCGCGATGATCTAAAGGCATGGTGGCAGGGTCATCGCCGTCCCATCGGGTTTTTGCTGCTTGCCGCTTTGCTGTGCGCCGGCCTGGTGGTGCCCTTTGCCCTGCCCTACTTTTGGGTCCAGCGCGAGCTGGGCTTTGAGCGGTCGCTGGCCGATAATGAGCCCTTTTCTGCCAGCCTGCGCCAGTACGGGATGGTGCCGCCGGGAAGCGTCTTGCACGGGCGCTGGCTGCCCAGCGATTCGACTCCCATCGCCGGGGGGTATCCGGTCGACGCCCTTTTTCCAGGGTTTCTGGCGCTGTTGCTGGGGGTGTGGGGGATCGTCCGCGGAAGGGGATCGCTGCGTTGGTTCTTTGTGACGCTTTTGCCTCTGGCTTTTGTGCTATCCTTGGGGCCGCGTCTCTATTGGGCGCCCGGGCAGCCTGCCGATCTGAACGGGTCCTTGCCTTACGCCTGGCTGTATGCGGTTATCCCTGGTTTCAAGGCCCTGCGGGCGCCGGCCCGTTTCGACGTACTGGTCACCCTTTCCCTCGCAGTTCTGGCTGGCTATGGGCTGGCCTCGTTGCGGGACCGTGCCCGGATGGGGCAAAACGTTCGAAGGGTGCTTGTGGCGGGAGTCTTGGCCGGAGTTGTGGTCGAGTCGTGGGTATTTCCCGCTGCCCAGGCCGAACCGGTGCCGGTGGGCGAGGATGTGCCGGCTGTGGTTCGTTGGCTGGCGAGCGAGCCGCCGGGCGTGATTCTGGAGCTGCCCATGGCCTTTACGCCGGGCGGTCCCAAGCTGGAAACCCAGTACCTGTCGACCTATCATTGGCAGACGACGCCCGATGGGTACAGCGGCTTTATCCCCCCCAAGCACGGCCAGATTGTGTACGAAATGGAGACCTTTCCCTCCGAACGGGCGGTTGGGCTCCTTCAGGTCCTGGACGTGGGCACGGTGGTGATCTATACCGAGCGCTACCCCCAAGAGCGCTGGCAAGAGATGCAGGCAGCGCTGGCGCAGTTCGAGGAACTGACGCCGGTGAAGGCCTTTGATGGGGCTTGGGTCTATCGGGTGCAGCCTCGCTCCTTCGACGCCCGATCTTTGGAAGTGACGGGCTATATCCCGCCCCGCGCCCGAACAGGTGGACCCTTTACGTGCTTTGTCATCGTTGCCAATGGGGGTTCGAGAAGCCACGCTTTTGCGCCCACAGACTTGGTTTCGAGCGCTGCGGTTTGGGAGCAGAATGGGACTCGGATGGAAAGCTCGGCCACGGGCGATATCCCACTGGTGATTTCCCCCGACGGCGGAGCCGCCGTCATCCCCCTCACCCTGGGTGCGCCTTCGGAACCAGGCGACTGGCGCCTCTCCATCGGGGAGCAAGGCGGGGCGTTGGGCCACTGGCAGGTGGAAGGGGTGGTGCGTGTGGGAAAAGAGGCCGACGCGGACTTGCCGATCCCGGCGCGCCTGGTTTCCTGGACCCTGCCCGAACGGGCGGCGCCTGGGGAGCCGATCGACGTGGCCCTAACCTGGAGGGCTTTGGGCAAAATCGACGCCTACTATAGCGTCTATGTCAAAGTGCTCGATGCCGCGGGTCAGGTGCTCGTCGGCTGGGACGGGCAACCCCGAAATGGGGATGCGCCGACCCTCCTCTGGGTTCCCGGACAGACCATCGACGATGCGATCACCCTCACGATCCCCGACGAGGCTGCCCCTGGCGATTATCAAGTGGAGGTGGGTATGTACCGCGCCGAGGATCTGGCGCGCTGCCTCACCCTGAACGACGAGGGTGTACCGGTGGAACGGGTTCTGCTGGGCACTGTTTCCATTGGGTTCTGATTCCTCGGCGAACATGCCCGAGCTCGGCTTCTTATCGTTTCCAGTCAGGGGTCAGTCAGGTTGCCGTCAAGCGAGATGCCAATCGAACCTCTATACTTGGGACAAGTTGTTGCTTTAGTCTGAAGATGGTATAATGATCGGGTGAATTGAATGTTCCGCCTGTCAGGTGGGGCCTGTGGCAGGATTCCTGGCAGCCCGTCTGCCAGAGGCCCGGGCCAAGCCGAATGGCTTTTGGGATCGATTTAGGGAGGGGTTCGGATGCTTGATGCCAACTTGGACACCCTGAACTGCATCTATTTCACCCTTTTTTTGCTGGGGTTGGGGTATGCTCTTTTCATCGCGATCACCGGTGGCCTCTCGGATGTAGATTTCCCTGACGTGCACATCGATGTGCCCCAGATCGATTTTCCAGGCGATGTGAGTGTCCCCGGAGCCGACGTGCAGATTGGAGGTGCCGGCCTGCCCTCAGGCGGGATTGATGCACCAGACGTTCCGGTTTCTCCGCTGAGCCCAGTGACCATTGCCGCCTTTATCACCACGTTTGGCGGATTGGGCGTCCTATCCAATCAGGTTCTGGGCCTGGCGCCCGGTTGGGGTTTGTTGGTGGCGACCACCGGCGCGTTAATGTCTTCGGGCATCTTGTTCCTGTTCTACAGTCAGATCCTGATCCGTTCGCAGGCCTCAAGTGAGTTACGCCGGGGAGAACTCGTCGGAGTCCAGGCCGAGGTGAGTGTGCCCATCGCTGAGAATGGAATGGGGCAGGTATCGTATCAGACCAAATCCGGGAGAATGAGTTCGACCGCGCGCTCTATCGATGGGCGGGCCATCCCGCGAGGTCAGTTTGTGCGCATTGTGCGCGAAGTCGGTCCCCAGGTGTTGGTTGAGCCGTTGGACCTGGATTCAGAAAGTGGATAAATTCCAAAAAGCCGAAACTGGGAAAGGAGTGAGACAACACGATGTGGTTTGAAGCGATTCTCATTGCAGTGGGAGTGCTGTTTACCTTTTTTGTGCTGGCAGGTTTCTATGCCAGCCGCTACAAAAAGGTCGGCCCCAACCAGGTGTTGGTGGTTTCTGGTCGACGGCGCGAAATGATCAACCCGGTCACCGGCCAACGGGAAAGGGTCGGCTTCCGGGTGGTCAAGGGCGGTGGTACCTTTATTCTCCCCGTGCTGGAGCGGGTCGACGTCCTGTCGATGGAGATCCTGACCATTGAGGTCGAGGTGCGCAGCGTCTACACCGTCGAGGGCGTGCCCGTCCATGTGGACGGTGTGGCCCAGATCAAGATCCGAGGTGAAGACGTCTCGATCTATACGGCGGCCGAGCAATTCCTGTCCAAGGGGCCGGAGGGGATTGTCTATGTGGCCCACGAGACGCTGGCCGGCCACCTGCGGGCCATTCTGGGTATGCTCACGGTCGAAGAGATCTACAAAGACCGGGATGCCTTTGCCCAGAAGGTGTTGGAGGTTTCGGGCGGCGATCTGGCCAACATGGGTCTTGAGATCGTATCTTTTGTCATCAAGGACATTCGCGACGACAAGGAATATCTCGAGTCGTTGGGTCGCACCCGCACGGCCGAGGTGAAGCGCGATGCGGTCAAGGGTGAGGCCGAGGCACAGCGCGATGCGACCATTGCTCAGGCGAACGCGGCCCGCGATGCGACGATCCAGTCGGCGGAGGCGCGGCAACTTGGGGAAACGGCCAAGTTCCAGGCCGAGACCAAGATCGCGTCGGCGCAAAAGATGTATCGCGTGGAAAAGGCCAAGTATGACGAGGAGGCCAACCGCAGCGAGGTTCAGGCCGAATTGGCCCGCACCCTGCAGGAAAAGATCACCAACCAGGAGATCACGGCTCAGGAAGTTCAGATCGAGGTGGTGGCCAAGCAAAAGCAGATCGAGGTGCAGGAACAAGAGGTGATGCGCCGCGTCAAAGAGTTGGAGGCTACGGTCGAAAAGCCGGCTTCGGCGGAGCGGTATCGCATCGAGACCCTGGCCAATGCCAAAAAATTCCAGCTCGAGACCGAAGCGGCCGGTCAGGCAGCGGCCACTCGCCTGCAAGGCGAGGGCGAGGCTGATGCTGCCAGGGCCAAAGGTCTTGCAGCTGCCGAAGTAATCAAGGCCCAAGGCTTTGCTGAAGCCGAGAGCATGGAGAAAAAGGCCCTGTCGTGGCAGATGTATAACCAGGCGGCCATCATCCAGCAACTGGTCGAAGCGTTGCCTGAAGTGGCCAGCGCTGTGGCCCAGCCTCTGTCCAAGACCGAGAAAATCGTGATCATTAACAGCGGCGGCGATGGGGCCGGTGCCTCCAAGGTTACTGCCGACGTGACCAATATCGTCGCTCAGATTCCGGATACCCTGGAGGCGCTGACCGGCATCAACCTGATCGAGGCCCTGAAATCGTTACCGGGGATTGGCCAGGCGATGCCCGAAAAACTGGACAAGGAATAGCCCGAAATCTGCAACCGCTGTTGGTTGTAGAAGTGTGGAGACCATGCAAATAGGCCCTTTGGCGATCTCAGAGGGCCTATTTGTACGGAATCCAGGGGTTGGCACCGCGATGCGCTTGCCAAGGCCTTCGCGGAGGTTCAGATTCGCTTTTAACCCCATGTACACACCCTCCGATAGGCTCGCCGCCCCTGTCTCGGGGGCGGA
>CAZNQW010000120.1:6397-11799 GCA_964575225.1 uncultured Anaerolineaceae bacterium
GCTGATTGTTGGAGAAAGACGAAAAAGTCGCAGATGGTACCTTTGTTGAAAGCACTTGAGAGTTTGAAAACAAGAACCTTGCCCGTTGTCCTGCTGCTGGCCGTGACCCTGAGCCTTTCGGGAGGATGTGCCTGGCCGTCCTTTCCTACTTTTCCGGCCAATCCTACCGATACGCCCCTGCCTGCTGTCTCTGATCCGGTGACGCAACCGCCGCCTACCGCCCATGCAGTCGGTGGGCAAGAGACGATCGTGATCCTGCATACCAACGATTTCCATGGAGCGATCGAGCCCCGCCTGTCGAGCAATGGCAAGCAGGAGTATGGCGGGTTGGTGAACCTGGTGAGCCTCATCGACAAGATCCGGGCCGAGGATCCCGAACGCACACTGGTGCTCGATGCCGGAGACAGCTTCCAGGGGACCTATGTGTCCAACAGCACCGAGGGCCAGGTAGTCATGGAGGCCATGAATCTGGCGGGCTATGATGCCTGGTCGTTGGGCAACCACGAGTTCGATTGGGGTCAACAGGTATTGAAGGCGCGCATCGAACAAGCCACATTCCCCGTCTTGGCGGCCAATGTGGTGGATGCCAAAACCGGCCAGGTATGGGCGCCGGTCAAGCCCTATGTCGTCGTGAATGTGGGGCGCGTTCGGGTGGCCATCTTGGGCCTGGGGTATCCCAACACACCCGGAATCGTCAAGCCCCAGACGGTGGAAGGCTTGCGCTTTCTCCGTGCCCCCGAGACGGTGCGCCAGTACTTGCCCGAGATGGAGGAGCAGGCTGACCTGATTGTGATCCTCAGCCATGCGGGCTATGATAACGACGTGGCGCTGGCCAAGGCGGTGGACGGCCTGGATGTGATCGTCGGCGGGCATACGCACAAGTTCATCGAATGGCCTTCGCGAGTCAACGGCGCGATCATTGCCCAGGCGGGCGCCAAAGGGCAGGCTCTGGGTGTTCTGCGGCTGACGGTGGACCTGGACAACGGCGTGGTGGCCGACTATGAGCGCAATGAGGCCCTTATCGAAGTTACCGGCGACGTGAGTCCCGTGAACCCAAAGGTCAAGGCGCTGGTGGACGATGCCCTGATCGAGGCTTCGGAGACGATGAATCTGCCCATCGGCGAATCGGCCACGACGTTGCAGCCCCAGCGGGAAGGGGAATTTGCCCTCGGCAACCTCATTGTCGACGCCATGCTGGCTGCAGAGATCGACGGGCAGTCGGCCGACATCGCCTGGCACAACAACGGCGGCATCCGCGCCGGTTTGCGAAAGGGGAGCATCAACTTCGGGCAGCTCTACGAGGTGCTACCCTTTGACAATCAGTTGATGGCTCTGGACCTGACGGGCGCCCAGGTGCTCGAGATCCTGGAGCACTCGGTGGCCGACCGGGCCGGTGGGCTCCAAACGGCCGGGGTCACCTATCAATTCAGCATGTCGCGGCCTGTGGGCAAACGAGTGATCGAAGCTTGGGTGGGGGGCGAGAAGTTGGATCCCCGGCGTACCTACCGGGTGATTACCATCGACTATCTGGCAACCGGCGGCGACGGCTTTCGGACCTTTTTGGAGGGAGAGAACGTGGGCTATGGCGATAATGAGGTGTGGGTGGTGGCCGAATACATCCGCAGTCACTCGCCGGTTCGTCCACAGGTGGAAGGGCGCATTGTGCAGAAATGAGTCCGCAAACAACGACCCGTGTCACCGTTTATGTGAATGATGAACCGCGAAGGTACTATCTGGGGCTGAGGGTGCGGCACGCCATCGGTTACCGGGCCGCCTGGCAGGTAGAACATGACCAGGCGGTGGTCCTCGATGGCGAGGGCGATCGGGTCGATCTCGACGGGGCACTGTACGACGGAGAGCGTCTGTACGTGTGCACTCTGGACTGACCGTCGCACCTCAGGTTCTTAGCGTTCGTCTTTGGAGGAAAGTTCGTCGATCTGGGCCCGGACCTTGCCCAAGGTCGTCGTGATTTCGGCAAGCTCACCCTCGATCTGGGTGAGCTTTTGTTTTTCGGCGCGGACAAAGCGGGTGTAGGGGGCAATGGCTTCGCGCAGCCGCTGCACGCTGTTGGATAATTCCCGTTCAAATTCCTCGCCCATTGCCGACATGAGCCTGCGGCGCAGTTCTTCCAGTTTGTTGTTCAGGTCAGTTTTGGCGCGCCGCCGCTTGGTGGGGATGATCAACAGGCCCACAATGGCCAGGGTGCCGGCAGCCAGGATGCCGGTGACATCGGCTAGCGCGGTGTGCAGGATCGCTACGAGGATGGCCCCCAGCCCGACGGCCCCGACCTGCACCAATGCCGCGCCGGCGACGGCGTCACGCACGCCTTCGGCCAGTTTGCGCGACTCGGCTTCGCGGTCGTAGCTGAGGACGACTTCTTTGGCGGCCCGGCCGACCGAGTCCAGGAGTTGGCGGCGGTTGTATTCAAAGGTGCCGCCCACCTGGCCGATGATCTTGTCTTCCTGTTCGCGGACCTTGGCCCGGTGGCGGTCCAGATATTCCAGCGTGGCCTGCCACTGGCGCAGGTCTTTGGCCACCAGCCAGTCGATGAGCGAGCTGACTTCTTCCTCGATTTCGTGAGGCGTGTCGCCCACCACCTGACGCTGAAACTCGTTCTCGATGCGCTGGGTGTTGACCAGATCGAACACTCGGGCCAAGCGCAGCGTCTCGTCGAAATAGATCATGCCCCGGTTGTTCATCGCCAGGAGCACCTTTTCCACATCGGCCATGCGATAGCGAAAGTCGTTCTGCATGTCCTTGCGGTACAGCTCCAGTTGGCCCTCGATGTTCTCAATGGCCTGGGTGTCCTCGGTCAACAACGCCAACCGATCCTGGACGGCCTCCAGGTAGTGGGCGGCCAGTCGCTCCCCCACGCCCAATGGGTTCTGCAACTTGAGCCGGATGCGACTCTTTTGATCCAGTGTCTTGAGGATGTAGGTTTCGACGTCCTCAAAGCGGCTGGCCTCCCACAGGGCCTTGTGCTCGCGGCGGTTGTCGGACTGTTTGGCCTTGAGGGCCAGCCGTGCCGAGATGGGCAGGATCTCGGGGGTAAAGCCGAGGAGCGTCTGGGCATTCTGGGCGATAAAGCCGACGACCTGGTCCACCTGCTCATCCTCAAGGAGATCGATCTTGTTGAGCAGGACGATCACCTTTTTGCCCCATTCGCGGATCCGCTCCAAGAAGGCACGCTCGCTTTCGGTAAAGGGCCGGTCGGCAGAGGTGACAAAGAGCACCAGATCGCTGCGGGGTACAAACTCGGCGGTCAACTGCTCGTGACGGCGAATGATGGCGTTGGTCCCCGGCGTATCGACAATGTTGATCTCGCGTAGGAAATCGGCGGGGTAGGTGATGCGCAGCAGGCCCTCTTCCTCCACTTCCCGCTCAGCCACTTGGCCATGCAAAAGGATGTGGATCTGGGCGGTGGTGGGGGTCACGCCTTCGGGCAAGTATCGTTCTCCCAGCAGAGCATTGATAAAGGCCGTCTTGCCGCTGTTGAACTCGCCGACCACGACGAGCAAAAAGAGTTCGTCCAACTGGTGGAGCGATTTCTGCAACGCCTTGATGTCTTCGGGCGTCGCTTCAAAGCGGGCCAGCGCCCCCTGGAGCCGTTCCAGTTCGGTCCGCTCGTCTTTTAGAAGCTGTGACTCTTTACGAGATAAGATGGTACGCAGCAAGGGTCCCTCTCCTTGGGTAGATTTTAGAATACGCGCAGCCGAGACGGGCGCTCGTCCAGCCGCAAGCCCGCCTCTTGGGCGAGTTGTACAGCGCGGGCATACTCCTCAGCCATGATCCGCCGGTTGAGGGGCGGCAGTTCATGAGCGCGGTAATAGGGCCGGTACTGGTCCATTACATTGATATACGTGTGAGGCGAGATTTTCTCTCGCAAAAAGCGAACGATCTCGGCAGTGCCTGCCAGGTCGCCGGGCAAGACCAGATGCCGCACCAGCAGCCCCCGCTGGGCTACGCCACGATCATTCAGGACCAGATCGCCCACCTGGCGGTGCATCTCCTGAACGGCAGCCTGATTGACCTGCGGGTAGCGCTGGACCTTGGAATAGCGCAGGGCGGGCTCGGGCTGGGCGTATTTCATGTCAGGCATATAGATGTCGACCACGCCATCGAGCAGGGCCAGGGTTTTCAGGGAATCGTATCCACCGGTGTTGTAGACCAGGGGCAGGCGCAGCCCGGCCCCAGTGGCGAGGAGCAATGCGGCGAGGATCTGCGGCACCACGTGGCTGGGCGACACCAGATTGATGTTGTGGCAGCCTTGGGCTTGGACGCTCAGCATGAGCTGCGCCAACTCCTCAGGCTCGACCTCCTGCCCATGCCCCACCTGGCTGATGTCGGCGTTCTGGCAATACTGACAGGCCAGGTTGCACCAGGTAAAGAATATCGTACCCGAGCCTCCTCTGCCCACCAGGGGAGCCTCTTCCCCAAAGTGGGGGCCGGCGCTCGAGACCAGAGCGCGTTCGCCGGTGTGGCAGCCCGCCCCGCGGGCGCCCTCCCGCCGGTTGACGCCGCATTCTCGGGGACACAGATCGCAAGCCTCCAGGCGGGCATAGGCCTCAGCGACCCTGCGCCTGAGTTCGTCGGTCCCAAGCTGCACGTACGCCGGCTCAAATCCCCTTGCCATGATCCCTTACCAGGTTGCGGGTACCATCTGGATTCGGTAATTTCGGTCGCGGTATTTGAGGTGTTTGTTCCGTTTGCCATATTCGTACAACTGACGCGTCACCTCCACGTCTTGCTGGCAATAGTCCAGGATCTCCTGGCTGCGTCCCTCTTGATACCAGCGCACGGCCTGAAGGCCGTCGGCCGATTTGGAGGCGTTCAGCGTGGCTCCTGCCAGGTTATCCAGGCTGACGCGGAACCCCAGTTTGCGATAGATCTGCTCAAGCATGTCGACGGTGGGCAGGTCATTCAGCGGGTCGCTGGTGTAGGCGCGTAGCACCTCGTAGTCAAAGCGCTCTACGTTAAAGCCGACGACGAGATCGGCACTGCGGAGGTCGGCGATGAGCTGATCGACATCGGCTTCCAGATAGTGGTGAAATGCGTTGTCGGCAGTTGAATAGATCACGGCCGCCGATAACTTGAGAGCTCGGATGTTGCGCCGGCCGCCTACCTGGTCAAAGCTATGCTGAGTTTCGAGATCGAAAAAGGCCGTGTTCATGGCTAGAACTCCTATCTACGATTGTCGTCATTCTATCACGAACGGCGCTCCGGCGCAAGCCGGGTAGTTTTCGGCAAGGGCTGCGCCTGGAAGGTCAGTACGCGGCGCTTGGGGGCGTTCATGGTTGGCCGGGGATTTGACCGGACGGCGTATTTCTGCTAGAATGAGGGATGTGTTGCCCCCATCGTCTAGTGGCCTAGGACACCGCCCTTTCAAGGCGGCGACAGGGATT
>CAZNQW010000121.1:0-354 GCA_964575225.1 uncultured Anaerolineaceae bacterium
CTCAGCGAAAGACAGTAGCGCCAAAGGTGCCGTCAGGGCACTAGGCCCAGGGCTCGAGCGCAGCCACGTTTTTGCCAGCAATGCGGCCTGTGCAGATGCACTCGTTGATCTGGGTCCCAGATGACGGATAAAATCGGCCATAGCTTCCCGCGCCACACCCTGCGGCGTAGAGCCTTGGGATGGGCTGTTTGGCCAGGGCATTGAGCACTTCTGCCTCAGCGTTGATTTTGATTCCGCCTGTGGTCGCGCCGAATCCTGGGATGATCGCGGCTGCATAGTAGGGACCGGTTGTGAGCGGCGTGAGAAGTGCGGCACGACCGAATTCGGGATCCTGGCCTTGCTGGCTGTACTGAT
>CAZNQW010000121.1:364-11773 GCA_964575225.1 uncultured Anaerolineaceae bacterium
TTCCATGCGTTCACAGTGGCGCGGAGGGCGGCTGGGTCAAGGCCAAGCTCACCAGCTAACCCTTCAATGGTGTCGCTGGTCTTGACGTCGGGGGCTGCAATCGCGGCTTTGCCCGCCTCTCCTTCAGTGATAAGGAAACAAATGCTCTGCGGCTGGGCCATGACGCTGCGATTGGCGTATTCGTAGTGGATGAGCTCGTCCATGAAGCGTTGACCTGCATTGTTTACGACTACAAAGGGAGGCGAGCCGGGCACGTATTCGGCGGCCACCAGGAACATTGAATAGGTCTCGGTGCCCTTCCATGCTGCGGTGCCGATCATCCCATTGGCGAAGGCGATGCCCGCGCCTACGCTCTGCGCCATTCGAATTCCATCCCCATGATCCCCAGGGCATGTCCAAGTGCTGAACTCAGCATTGCTTATCATATCGAAGAGCATCTCTTTGTTCCGGGTGAATCCCCCAGAGGCGATGACCACACCTTTTCTGGACTTAATGTACCAGGGCTCGCCGTCCTTCTGTGCTTCAACTCCGACCACCTCAGTGCCGCTCCATACGAGGCTGGAGACTGGTGTCTGCATGTAGCTCTTGATCTGTCGTTCCTCGACGGCCCTTTGCAGGGTCCGCCACAGTGATGTCTCCTGGGTAGCCAGGTGGCCCCGCGGCACGACCGGTGTAATGCTGGCAAAGTCTGGTTCCACACCTGTCACTGACAGTCCTGGACTGCCGACCTCTGCAGGAATGTTCATGCCGAGGCTAATGAGCCACTCGATGCTGGGAGCTGACTCGTAGCAGAGCATCTTGATGATGTCGGGGTCTCCATCGCAGGCTGCGGTGTAGTAGGCCAGCATGTTCTCCGGAGAGTCATCGATGCCCGCTGCCTTCTGCACAGAAGTCCCGGCCGCGTAGATGATCTGGCCACTGAGGGCTGTGCTTCCGCCGGGAACGTCGGCCTTCTCCAATATGATGACGTCTGCTCCCGTGTCATGCGCCGTGATGGCAGCAGCCGCACCAGCGCCGCCGAAGCCGACAATGATCACGTCGGCCTCTTCGTTCCACTTCTCGGGCAAACCAGCGATGTCGGCGCTGCCGCCACAGCCGGCCAGGAGTCCACTCCCGGCTAAAGCGGCGGCCGTCACCGACGCGCCCTTCAGAAAATCTCGCCGTGTAATCCTGCTGTTCTCGTCGCTCATGTGCTTTTCTCCCTTTTGGATCCGAGTCAATTGTCTACACACGTCATTGGCTATCCACGCCGTGAAATCTTTGCTCTGGTCTCCCCTCCTTCGGCGTCGCGCACGTTCAGTTCGTGAGCCTCTACTTGCCCCTGCCGCGCTAACTTTCTGTAACTTCGTCAGCGGAACTGGCTGGCCAAGCTCGAATGGTCTAGGATTCTCATCCGACGGGAAGTCCGACGATCAAGAAGCCGGGTCCTCTGGTAAGAACGACTCTCCAGTACAGTCACAATGCTACGGCATCTTGGCCGGGTACCAGCCCTCGGGCACCTCCACCGAGTGACACTGGGTGCAATACAGCTCGGACGGCCGGTGCATATTGTGGCAGATGGAACACTCCATCTCGCCATAGTGCGAGTCGTGGGGATTGTGATCCCAATCCGACGTGGCTTCGGCCAGTTCGGGGTAGCTGTCGTGCTCGTGGCAGGCCAGGCACTCTTCCTTGGGCAGTTTGCGCTCGGCAAGGGGGTCCTCGTAATTGCCCGTCACATTGGCGACGAGTTCCTTGACCTGATCCTCGATGGTGGCCTCGTGGCAATCAAGGCACTCGACGTCCGCCTCCGCATGATCGTTGGCCTGGAGGCCGGGCTCGGACCAGGATTCATAGTAGGGGACCATGAGGTGGCACAGGTCGCCACAGAATTCGGGCTGCTCGTGATAGTACCAGAAGCCGCCGCCTGCGCCTGCCAGGACCACCACCGCCGCAATGGCTACGACCACCAAACTGACTCCCTTTTGATGGGTTGCCTTCATAATCGGTAAAAACCTCCTTGATTACATCTCGAATGTTTCTGAAAGAGGGCCCGGCGCCGTCCGGGCCCTCCCTCCAGAAGAGTTGGTTCGTCCGGTTAGCTCCAGGCTTCCAGTGCTGCTGCTTTCTTGCCAACATACAGCCCCAAAGCGCCACCGGCGCCCGTGGCCAACCCGTACATATAGTGGTCGCCCACCACGTCCCGAAGCATGACCTCGCCGACGGCATAGACACGCTTCATCGGATTGCCGAACTGATCCAGGGGCTGGCAGTCAGCATTGACATGGAACGAGCAGGTCGGGTTGTACGCCAACCAGGCCGTGTTCTCAAAGGCGTAGCAGGGACCGTCGGCATCCAGCTTGGTGATGGGCGGAGTGCCCACGCCGACCATGTTCTTGCGACCCAGATGGGTATCGTATCCGACTTGGTCAATGTCCTTGTTATACCGTTCCACGGTGGCCACCAGGTTGGGCATATTGAGCTTTTCGGCGAGGTCGGCCAGGGTGTCGCCCTTTACCAGGAGGGCAATGGTGCTTTCGCCCAAACCGATGGGAGGGCCGGCCTTGACCGCGGCGTCGTAGGCTTTCTGGTCAATGATCTGATAGACAATGGGGACACCATCGCGCCCTGGCTGGGCAAGCGTGCTGCGGGTGCGGTCGCTACCCCAGTAAAGGTCTTCGTTGGTGTGGCGCGTGCCTTCCATGTTGACTTCGATGGCGCCGTACAGGAACATCTCGGCATATCCGGCCATCGTGGTGCTCGTGGGGTGCATCCCCTGAACGGTGTAGACGGTGGGCCGACCGGAGAACTTGCCGCCCAACTGGAAAAGCGCCGCATGTCCTTCGCCGGTGTGACCGGGGCAGGACAAAGCCATGACATTGCCCATACCCGGGATGCACTCGTTCAGCATCTCGGCATTGTGGGTAAATCCGCCGGTGGCCATGATCACGGCCTTGTTGGCCTTGATGTACTTGGTCGTATCGCCGCTATAGGTCTCGATGCCTACCACTTCATCGGCTGCGTTGGCGATCAGCCGCTTCCCTGTGGTCTTGTACAGGATTTCCACGCCCTTGTCCAGGCAAGCCTTCTCCAGAAGCATCACGTGCTGGGCTGGATTGACCGTGTGGGTGCGCGGGATGGTGCAGCCCGGCGCTTCGCTGATCGCGTCGACGAACGGAACGTTCAACGACTTGATCAGATCATAGTAAGCCATGTTGTTATCCACATAGGTGCGGATGACCTCAGGGCTTCCGGTCATGCCCCAATCGATGATGTCCTTGTAAAAGGCATCGGGCGAATCATTGGTAATGCCATGCTTTTCTTGAAGATCTGTGCCAGAGAAGGTGATAAACCCACCACAGATGGCTGTGGAGGAGCTGATCACCTCGCTCATCTTTTCCAGAACAATAATCTTGCCGGCGTTTCCTTCGACGGCACCCAGTGCTGCCGCCAACCCCGCACCACCGCCGCCCACGATCACGACGTCGGCTTCGGCGTCCCACTTTTCGGGCATATTGGCTTCTACCTGGCTCGTGCCGCACCCGGCCAGCGCCCCGGCGCCGGCGACGGCGACGGTCCCGACGGCGGCGCCTTTCAAAAAGTTCCTTCGCGATACACCTGTTTGCTTTACCATTTCGAAATCTTGTTCCTTTTTTGTTGTGGATTCAATGTTCGATCTTGTCCCTGACTGAGGCTGGCTACCATGGGCCAAGCCCGAGATCTTTCGCCAGCGAGAGCGGCCAGGGTACGGATAGGTCTCATTCACACACCAGGCCCCGACGGCTTGCGGCGGATCCGATCCACCACAAGCCGAACGAGGCGATAACTACATCCTTACCCTCACAAGGATCGTGTGGGGGTTATTCCCAGGCCGTCTCGGCCGCGGCGTTCGTGCCGGCAATGCGGCCATAGCACACGGTGGTGGCCACAGCGGTGCCGCTGCCGGGATAGTAGGCGCCCACACACCCACCGGCCGCCATGCCGCCGGCATAGAGCCGGGGGATGGCCTCGCCGTTTACATCGATGACCTGGGCGGAGGTGTTGATCTTGACCCCACCGTGAGAGCCCAAGTTCCACTCGCTGATCTTGGCGGCATAGAAGGGGCCCTGCTCGATAGCCTGCAGGTTCACCAGCTTGCCAAACAGGCTGTCGGCGCCGGCGGCGACGTCTTCGTTCCACTTGGCGACGGTCGCTTCGAGCTGGGCTGCGTTGATGCCCAGGGCTTCGGCCAGCCCAGCCAGGGTGTCGGCCTTGGTCAGGGTGCCCGCCGAAACCTCGGCGCTCAGATCGTCGCTCCAACCCAGGGCACTGCCCTGGACTTGGCTGTCAAAGATGCCCCAGGCATTGTGCTGCACCTGATTAAACACGGCCCTCGACAGGAAGGCATAGTGCCCGGCCTCGTTGACGAACCGCTGGCCGTACTGATTGACCCAAATGCCCGGTGCAGCAATCCCGCCGACGCCCGGCGTAGGCACGCCGATGGTGCCGCCCATCCCGGCAAGGTCGGCGCCGATCTCCATGGCCATGAGGATGCCGTCGCCGGTGCACGTCGGAGCCGAGGCTACCACGCCCGTCTCGATGGCCCACAGTTGCTGGAGGGAAAAGGCGCGGGCCATCTCCTTGTTGTGGTCAAAACTCGAAGTGGCGATGATGACGCCCTTGTGGGCCTTGACGTACATCTCGGCGCCCCCGCTCTCGGCCTTGACGCCGACCACACCCTTTTCCACGTCGCGCACCAGGCCGGTGGCCCGGGTCTCGAACAGGAACTCGGCGCCCTTGTCCTGGGCCACCTTAAAGAGGGGCTGAATGTGAAACGGTCCCCCAGCGCCCGGCGCCGGCCCGGAGCCCTCGGGCCCTGGGATGTGAATGCGGTTGACCATCAGGTCGGGGCCGATGTAGGGGATGGGGTCGACGCCGTACACACTGTGCATCTCGACGCCCTGCTCCATCAGCCAGGCAATGTTGCCCGGCGCGTTGTCGGCCAACACCCGGACCAGTTCGGGATCGGCCTGCCCTTCGGAGGCCAGCATCCAGTACTGATAGTGTTTGTCGGGCGTGTCGCCTTGCACGCCGCCCGCCTTTTGCAGATCGGTGCCTGCCGCCTGGATGACGGCGCCCGATAGCGACGTGGTGCCGCCCGGGACCGCTGCCTTCTCCAACACGATGACGCTGGCGCCCGCGTTGGCCGCCTCGATGGCCGCCACGATCCCGGTGCCGCCCGCGCCCAAAATCACGACGTCGGCTTCTTTATCCCACTTTTCGGGCAGATTGGACGACGCCTCGGCTCCGCACCCGGCCAACGCTCCCACGCCCGTGACGGCGACGGTTCCGACGGCCGCGCCCTTTAAAAAGCTCCTTCTCGATACGCCTACTTGCTCTTTCATCTTCTCTCCTTTTCTCGTTTCCACTACTTGGTTTAGAACCATTTTCCCAGTACAAAACAGTCGACCTCGGGGCGGCAAGCCCTCACAGGTTGCCCGCACCCCCGGTGGCTACCGCCTCGGGATGCTCCTCCCGGATGCAGCTCACCAGGTCGTCCACCCCATTGATCCACCGCTTTTCCCCACGATAGAGGCAAGCGCTGTTATCCCTCAGGTTCAGTTTCAAGATGCGCGTCTGGGTCTGCTCGCTCAACAGGCTCCAACACAGCGTCTGCGGTTCGCAATCCCCGCAGGTCTCGTTGACAATGACGACATCGGGCAGCAACTCGCGAGCCCGCGCCAGAGATTCCTCGCCGCATGTCTCGCATTCGACAATCTCCAGATCGAGCTGGCTCTGCAAGATCTCTTTGAGGCCCAGGCCAAAAAGAGAGTCGCCCGACAATATGAGTACCCGCATCCTGCGTCTGACGTCCAGTTTGTTCTGCACGTCACAAGTATACCACAGGCGAGCCAGGGGTTACAGGGGCATTCGGCTCATTCTGTTTAACCAAAAGAACTATCTTTGCCGGGGGCCGTCTAGTTCTTTAGGTCAACCGGGGGCGGGAGCGGGCTTTTTCGGCCCAGGTCGCCAGGCCCAAGCGCAATCCATGGGAGGGTGGGTGCAGGGGCGGATTGGACGCGTCGCGGATGAGGCACACCCGCCCGTACCAATTCTATCATGGGAGGGCATTGTAGGGGCGGGTTTGAAACCCGCCCCTGCGCTCGACCTTGAGTTGTCCGTCACTCCCGCCTGCGCCGTCACCCCCGCGAACGCGGGGGTCCATGGCCTATGAGGCCCGCCGGACAACTCCACCCGCAAGGTCCAAGGTCCCGAAAAGCCTGCCTCTTTCGCCGCAGGGCCCCTGGATCCCGCAATTCAGGCGTTGCCCGATCGCGATCCGGTTGCACGGGAGGCGACGCGACTCGGTCGGTCTCTGTTGGCTTGGCCCCAGGGGTGTGCGCCCATTCGCGAAATTCGTGCCATTCGTGGCTGGACCCGATGGGCTCCTGCCCCGGCCGTTACCCCCGCCTGCGCCGTCACCCCCGCGAACGCGGGGGTTCATGGGCGCGGCATGCCGCCGGGCGGTCGCCTGCCCGGCAATTTTGCGGCACCGAGGTGCCGCACTCCACATAGGAAACGACCCCGGGGACGGGGTCAGGGAGCGTTGTGACCGATTAAAAAAAGCGCGACCCCTCAGGATCGCGCTCCGATGGCGAATCGACCCGGTCAATGGCTCTTGGCCATTGCCGAGCGGATCAGCTCCTGTTTCAAATCCCACAGGCGCTGGCTCAGCGACACGTGATAGATGTGGGGATTGATCAAGCGCCGCACGCCGGGGTCCAGACGTTCCACGTCGGCCTCGCGCTGCTTGCGGATCTCCTGAATGTCGGGAAAAGCATAGACCTCCATGCCGTCGACCAGGATCTCTTGCAACAGCGGCTCGATCTCCGACACCTCGTTCCGGGCCAGCGTGCGATAGCGGGTGTGCAAAGCGGGATGCCGCAGGGTCAGCTCGTCCTCGGTGCGGGGATCCTCGTCCTCGAGACTCAGCAGATCGGCGGTGGCATAGCCGCGTTGATCGTACAGGCGCCAGGCGATCTTGTGGCCTGGATTGGGCGTCTTGTCCGAAGATTCGGACACCTTGATAGCCGGCAGCCACTCCCCCTTGTCGCGGACGGCGACCAGCTTGTAGACGCCGCCCAGCGCCGGCTCGCCCCAGGAGGTGATGAGCCGGGTGCCCACGCCATAGACCAGGCGGTTGATCAGCCGGTCGGCATCCACCCCATAGCGCGGCGCCTCGTGGATGATCTGGGTGATGATCTGCATGATCACCATCTCGTCCAGGTTGTTGGACAGGACAATCGACGTGTCGGCAAACCCGGTGTCGTTCAGCATCTTGGCCGCCTGGATGCTGAGGTAGGCCAGGTCGCCCGAATCGAGACGGATCCCCATGGGCTGGTGCCCCTTGCGCAAAAGCTCCTCGAACACCCGGATGGCGTTGGGCACGCCGCTCTTGAGGGTATCGATGGTGTCCACCAGCAGCAGGCACTCGTCGGGATAGACATCGGCGTAGGCGCGAAAGGCGTCCAGCTCGCTCATGCCCAAGGTCATGAACAACTGGACCATGCTGTGGGCGTGGGTGCCTTTGGGCGGGAACCCCAACAGGTGCGATACCCCCACGTTGGAGGTAAAGTCGGCGCCGCCGATGAGGGCCGCCCGCGCCCCCGCGTTGGCGCCCCGCTCGTGACCGCGGCGCAGGCCAAACTCCATCATCAGTCGCCCCCGCCCGCTCTGGTGGATGCGCGCCGCCTTGGTGGCGATCAGCGTCTGATAGTTCAGATGGTTGAGCAGCGAGGTCTCCAGGATCTGGGCCATGGCCAACGGGCCCTGCACCACGGTGAGGGGCACATTGGGATGGACCACCCGCCCCTCGGGGATGGCGCTCATGGTCATGGTGCCGAAATTTCCGTTCTCCTGAAGCCAGGCCAGAAAATCGTCGCCGAACATGCGGCGGCCCACCCGGTCGGTCTGGCTGCGGAGATAGGCCAGGTCTCGCTCGCGAAAGCGCACCTGCCGCATCCAATCCACCAGCCATTCCAGGCCGGCGCTGATGCAGAACCCCGCCTCGTGGCCGCCATAGTCGGGATTGCTGCGATAGAAATGGTCGAATTGGACCTGCTTATCGTGAAAGCCCATCCGATAGTAGAGTTGGGCCATCGTTAACTGGTACTGGTCGGTAAAAAGAATTCCTTCTGCGGTTCGCTGATCGTCCAGGTTCACCGGGCTCCCTCCCAATAGGTGATAGGTCTTCTGCTCACGACTCGGCGGATTCGGCCCGCAACAAGTCGATGGTTTCAAAAGCATGGCGCAGATGGGGGATGACAATGCTGCCGCCCACCACCAGGGCGACGTTCAGAGCTTCGTACAGCTCCTGGTCGCCGATGCCGGCCTCTACGCACTGGATCAGGTGATAGTCGATGCAGTCGTTGCAGCGCAGGACGGCCGAGGCCACCAGCCCCAGCAGTTCCTTGGTCGTGGCGGGCAAGGCCCCATCCTCGTAGGCCTTCGTATCCAAGTTGAAAAAGCGCTTGATGCCCAGGTGGTCGATCTCTAGGATGCGCTCGTTCATTCGCTCGCGATAGGCGCGAAATTCGTCCAGGCGTGTGGTCATGGTCGCTTTCCTTTATCCTGACAGGTAATTTCCGCGGTCGGTTTGGTTTCTCTGCACGTCGTTCCCGCCGCGACGAGCGCAATGGTGGGGCGGCGGGGGTACGGGCGGGTTTGAAACCCGCCCGTACAATGCCCGTCTCCACGGCGCCCACATTCATATCCCCGCGTCCGCGGGGGTGACGGCAGGCGCCGCCCCTACGACAGGCAGCGATGGCCCCCGGCGTTTGCCTGCCTGTGCAGCCAAGACCTGTAAGGGCCGGTTTGAAACCGGCCCCTCCGCTGCCCGCGTCCGCGGGGGTGACGGCGCCGGATCGCTGCCCGCCTCTTTCCGTCATGCCCGCGAAAGCGGGCATCCATGGACCCCCGCGTTCGCGGGGGTGACGGGGCGGCGTGGGCGACGGCGCCGGACCGCTCACAGGGTTAAGACGGGCGGCGTGTGGCGCTTGTGCTCCGATTGGGCCATCATCCCCTGCACCTTAGCCCAGGTGGCCGGCTCGATGCCGTCGGTCTGGCCCTTTTCGATGGCAGCCAGGGTCGCATCCAGGTCGGCATAGGTGATGCCCATTTCCCCTTCGTCGGTCTGCCCCAGCCAGATGCCGGCGCTGGGCGGTCGGTCGATGATCGGTTGGGGCACACCCAGGGCGCGGGCCAGCCCCCGCACCTGCCACTTGTACAAGGCGCCCAGGGGCTCCAGGTCCACCCCGCCATCGCCGTACTTGGTGAAATAGCCCACCATCAGCTCGCTCTTGTTGCCCGTGCCGGCCACCAGATAGCCGCGGGTTTGAGCCAGGGCATACAGGGTGGCCATCCGCAACCGGGGCTTGATGTTGGCCCGGGCCAGATGAGACGGATCCACCGGCAGGGCCGCCATCAGGGCGTCAAAGGCCGGGCCCAGATCCACCTCCACGGTCTCGATCTGAAAGGCCTCGGCCACCAGGCGGGCCATCTCCCCATCCTCTGCAATGCTGTGGCAGGGCATCAGCACGCCCAGGGTCTGGTCGCCCACGGCGCGGCGACAGAGGGCGCCCACCACGGCCGAATCGATGCCGCCGCTCAACCCCACCACATAGCCCGGCGCACCCGCCTTCTGGGCGTATGCGCGCAGCCAGGCCGAGATCCGATCGGCCAAGTCGAGATAGTCTTGATGGCTGGGTTCCATGTTACCTCACCTGCGCCACGACATCGACCCCATTGAGGCCCATGCTGTAGAGGAAAATCAGATGCAGTAGATCGCCGTCGTGGGGCATGGCGCCGATCGATCGGGCCACCTCCACCGGCAGGTCGTAAGTCTGGACGGCGCCGGCCGGCACGACCACCCGCGCCTCACCCAGCCCCAGGACGTTGGCCCGCAGGCGCAGGTGCATGGCCAGTTGATATACGCAAAGGTCGGTGCAGTCGCCGACCACGACAAAGGTGGTCACCTCCGGATGGGCCGCCAGCCATTCCTCCAAGTCGGTGCCGATAAAGCTGCTGATCGAGTCTTTTGGGAGGACCTGGAACCGGTCGACAAAGGGCAGGGTGGCCAACTCGGGGATGGTGGCCGATTCCTCGGTGCCGCCCACGCAGTGGGGCGGGAAACTGCCGAATTCGAGGGCATCGGGGCTGTGGGTATCCTGGGGCAACACAAAGTGGCCGATGCCCTCTTCGTACGCCCCCTGGAACACGCCGACGACGGCCGGGACGATGCCCGCCACCCGGTCGCTGGCCAGCGCCCCTGCAGAGCAAAACCCGCTGGTCATATCGACGGCCAGGACGGCCACGCGCTCGGGTCCACCGGCGCGGGCCACCAGGTCGCGCCACGATTCAGTAGAGCGGCTGTGGAGCCACTCGACCGCCCATTCGAGAAACGGCTGGCTGTTCTTTGCCAGGTCTGCTGCGTTCATACTTGCCTCCTGTCGCCCCCTTCCAGAGCCTGGAGGGCCGCTGCTGTTAGTGTACAACATACACCAAGTATACCCCAAAACCCAAAACTGTCAAATTTGGGCCTAGGGAAAGAGACGCCGCGCCTTGACTTGGGCCACTGCGTCGGCACGGTAGCGATAGAGTCGGGCCGGGCGGCCCTCGCCCAGGCGATACTCGGCGGTCGGCTCGATGACGTCGGCGCTGAGGATCTTGCGCCGAAAGTTCCGCTTGTCCAGCGGCTCGCCCAGCACAATCTCGTAGGCCGCCTGAAGCTCGCTGAGGGTAAAGGTCTCGGGCAGCAGCTCAAAGCCCACCGCCGTGTACTCTAGCTTGTAGCGCAGGCGGGTGAGGGCATAGCCCACGATCTCGGCGTGATCCAAGGCCAGCTCAGGCAGGGCGTCGCAGGGCCACCAGCGCACCCGATCGGCTTGGCCGCTGTCGACGCACAGCATGGCGTTGGCCGGGGCCACAGCATAGTAGGCCACAGTGATGACCCGCTGGCTTGGATCACCGGGGGGCTCGCCAAAGGTGTAGAGCTGTTCGAGAAAGAGGTCGGTGAGGCCGGTCTCTTCTTCCAACTTGCGCACGGCCGCCTCTTTTAGAGATTCGCGCTCGCCCAGAAACCCGCCGGGGATGGCCCACCGGCCCTGATACGCGCCGGGGCGCCCGGTGACCAGCAATACCTGGAGGGATTCGTCGCGCAGGCCAAAAATCACCACGTCTACGGTGATTCGCGGACAGATGCAGGAACCGTCAGCCGACATTGGGACCTCCCCCCTTGGTGTTTATGATACACCAAGTATAGTCGCAGAGGCGGCCCTTGTCAAATGGGCGCTGGCGTATCGCCCTCTCCCCCGGTTGACTGTAGGGGTGGGTCTGAGACCCGCCCAATAGGCATCAACGTAAGGTCGACAAAAAGGACTTTCTCTGGCAAAC
>CAZNQW010000122.1:0-11338 GCA_964575225.1 uncultured Anaerolineaceae bacterium
CCTTTAGAGGAAAGCTCCGAAAAGCAATCTGTAAAAGGCGTTTGTTCGAACGATGTGGGAGATCTCTAGCCAAGGGAATCCGGGATCTGATTTTCCAGGTTTCCTAGCACCCGTCAAGATTCGGAAACAAGTACCGATACTCAGATTCTGATGTGGAGAGGTGTCGATGGAAGCCAGTGTGAAACTCGGACGTATCGCAGGGATTCCGGTGGGCCTGCATATCAGTTGGTTCCTGATCTTTGGCCTGGTTACCTGGTCCCTCGCCGTGGGCTATTTTCCGACCGAATACCCTTCGCTCTCGACGGCGGCTGCCTGGGGACTGGGCGCCGTGACCAGCCTTTTGTTCTTTGGCTCGGTTTTGGCTCACGAAATCAGCCATTCTCTCGTGGCTGTGCGGAACCAGATCCCGGTACGGGGCATCACCCTCTTTATCTTTGGCGGCGTGGCCCAGATTGAGCGCGAACCGCGCGATGCGGGCGCCGAGTTCCGTATCGCCGTTGCCGGCCCGCTGACCAGTCTGCTCCTGGGCTTGGGCTTTGGTGTGATTTGGTGGATCGGTCAGTCCAATCCCTACCTGGCCGCCCCCAGCGTCTGGCTGATGCGCATCAACCTGATCCTGGCCGCATTTAACATGATCCCCGGCTTTCCCCTCGACGGCGGCCGGGTGCTGCGGGCCATCATCTGGCGGATCACCGGCAGCTTTCAGAGTGCCACCAAGGTCGCCACCATCACCGGCCAAATCACCGCCATCGGGTTCATCGGCATCGGGCTATTCATCCTGCTGAGCGGCAACCTGTTCAACGGGCTGTGGCTGGTCTTTATCGGTTGGTTCCTGCAGAACGCGGCAGCCTCTACCTATGCCCAGGCAAGCCTTCAGCAATCGCTGCGCGGTGTGACCGTGTCGCAGGTCATGACCCGCGACTGTCCCCTGGTGCCGGCACAGATGTCCTTGACGCAATTGGTCGACGAACAGATCCTCACCGGGGGCCGGCGCTGCTTTTTCGTGGCCGATGAGGAGGACCTTCACGGCATGCTCACGCTGGCCGACGTCACCCGCGTCCCCAAAAAGGATTGGGATCAGACCACGCTGGCAAAGGTGATGAAATCCTGGGAACACACCGTGCAGGTTCAGCCCGACACGGCACTGTTGGAAGCGTTGCAGAGAATGGATGACGCCAACATCAACCAGGTGCCCGTGGTCCACGAGGGCAAGATGGTGGGCATGCTCTCACGCGAGCAATTGCTCCACTATATCCGCACCCGCGCCGAACTCGGGCTGTAAGCTGCTCCATTTCGTAGGGTCGGCCTGCTGGCTCGACCCTCTTGAGCCATACGTTCGAAAGGTTGAATGGGAGGTTTCTCAATGGATCTATTGACAAACGATGCTCTCGCTGCTCTCTTGACTCAGTACACCGCCCCCTCCGTCTCTATGTTTATGCCCACCCACCGTGCTGGAGAAGACACACGGCAGGACCCGATCCGCTTCAAGAACTTGCTTGGGCAGGCGGAGGAGCAATTGATCGCCTCGGGCCTGCGCTCCCCCGAAGCTCGAAAGTTGCTCGAGCCGGCCCAGGCCCTCCTGGACAATTCTGCCTTCTGGCGGCACATGAGCGACGGCCTGGCGCTGTTCGTCGCACCGGACATATTTCGCACGTTTCGCCTGCCCATCGAGCTGAGGGAGATGGTGATCGTCGCCGACCGATTTCGTATCAAACCGCTCCTGCCCCTTTTCGCCGGCGACGGCCACTTTTTCGTCCTGGCCCTCAGCCAAAACCAAATCCGGCTGTTGGAAGCCACCCGCTTTAGCGTGGACGAGATCGAGATGGAGGGAGTGCCTTCGAGCATGGCGGAAGCCCTATCTCTCGACGTGGAGAAGGAGCTTCAGTTCCAGACTCCGTCAGCGGGTGGGCGGGGCGAGCGAGCAGCCGTTTTCCACGGCCACGACCCCGCCGACGATGACAAGAACCGCATCCTGCGCTTTTTCCATCGCGTCGATGATGGCCTGCGCCAGGTACTGCGCGATGAACAGTCGCCCCTGGTGTTGGCCGGTGTGGACTATCTCTTGCCCCTGTACAAAGAGGCCAACAGCTACCCTCACCTGATGGCCGAGGGGATCACTGGCAGCCCGGAGGAAATGAGTGCCGAGGATCTGCACCAATCGGCGTGGTCCATCATGGAACCCCACTTTGCCCAAGCCCAACGCGAAGCGCGGGCCCACTATGCCCAAATGGCAGGCACGGGCCTGACCTCCAACCGGGTGGAGGAAGTGGTAACTGCCGCCCATCACGGACGAGTGAGCCTGCTGTGGGTGGCCCTGGGCGCCCAGGTGTGGGGTCAATTCGATGCCAAGGCCGGGACCGCCCACCTGCACGACGAACCGGAACCGGGCAGCGAGGACCTTCTGGACCTGGCTGCCCTCCAGACTCTACTCAAGGGCGGCACCGTCTACGCCGTAGAGCCGGAAACCGTACCCGGCGACGCATTGGTGGCTGCCCTATTCCGCTATTGAGGCAAAAACCTACATGACGGTCGAAATCGCCATCGTCCTGGGCACGATCGTACTGAGCGTCGTGCTCTTTGTCACCGAGCGGCTGCCGATGGAGTTGGTGGCTCTGCTGATGATGGTAGGCTTGGCCATCGGCGGCCTGATCACCCCCACGGAAGCGCTTTCCGGCTTTAGCAGCCCGGCGGTGGTCACCGTCTGGGCGGTGTTTATCCTCAGCGGCGGCCTTTCCTACACGGGTGTGGCTGGTTTATTGGGGCGGCAGGTATTGCGCTGGGCCGGACAGGGTGAGGTTCGCCTGTTGGTGGTGATCATGCTGACCGCCGGCGTCCTATCGGCCTTTATGAACAACGTCGGCGTGGCGGCGCTCCTGCTGCCGGTGGTCATCGACATCGCCCGCCGCACCGGCCGCCCGCCCTCCCGGCTGCTGATGCCCCTGGCCTTTGGCTCGCTTCTGGGGGGGCTGAACACCCTGATCGGCACGCCGCCTAACATCCTGGTCAGCGACGCCCTGCGCGATTACGGATTGCAGCCATTCGGGCTCTTTGACTTTGCTCCCGTCGGCCTGCCGATTACGGTGGCCGGTATCACCTTTATGGTCCTGGTGGGCCGGCACCTCTTGCCCCAGCGCGACCCGGTCAGGGAGGAACTACCCGACTCGAACGCCCGAAACCTGCGCGACCTGTATAACCTGCAGGAGCGGCTATTCCTGCTACACCTGCCGGCCGACTCTCCCCTGGACGGCAAGACTCTGGCCCAAAGTCGCGTGGGCGCTGCTCTGGGTCTCAACGTCGTGGCCATCCTGCGCAACCATCGTACACAATTGGCGCCCAACCCAGGCACTCTGTTGCAGGCGGGTGACCGGCTGTTGGTCCAGGGGCGGCTCGACCGGTTGACCGACCTGGGCCGCAACCATCTTTTGCTCAAAGAAGGCGCCTTAGAAGTGGATCGGCTGGTCTCTGATCAAATGGGCATCGCCGAGTTGCGTCTGTCGCCCGACTCGCCCCTTTTGGGTCAGACCGTTGTGCAGGGCCGGTTTCGGGATCGTTTTGACGTCAATGTGTTGGCTTTACGCCGCGGCGATGTGACCTGGCGGGTGGATCTGCGCAACCTGCCCCTACAAGAGGGTGATACCCTCCTGGTGCAAGGCTCCCGCGACGCCCTCGATGCCTTGCACAACCTCTCTGATTTCGAGTTCGTCCGACCTGCCTCCAGCGCCGATGTAGCCGAACTCTATCATCTGCACGAACGCCTGGTCGCCCTCCACGTCCCGACCGATTCGACCCTGGTGGGCAGGACCCTGGCCGACAGCCATCTGGGCGATGCCTTTGGCCTGACCGTGCTGGGTATCCAACGTGGGGATACGACCCACCTGATGCCCATTCCCGAAGAACAGGTACAGGCCCACGACACCCTCCTGGTAGAAGGCCGTGTCGAAGACCTGGCCACGCTGCGCGGTCTGGGCGCCCTGGAAGTTGAGAGCCAAGCGTCCCACGATCTGGGTGCGTTGGAATCAGCGCAGGTCGGTCTGGCCGAGGCAGTGCTCTCACCCCACACCACACTGGTGGGCAAGACGCTGCGCCAACTCCACTTTCGGGAAAAGTACGGGCTCAGCGTGCTGGCCATCTGGCGCGAGGGGCGGGCCTACCGCTTTGACCTGGGAGATATGGCTCTGCGATTGGGCGATGGCCTGTTGCTCTATGGTCCCCACGAAAAGCTACGAGTACTGGGCAGCGAGCCAGATTTCCTGGTGCTAACTGAAGCGGCCCAGGAAGCGCCGCGGTTGGATCGGGCACCGTGGGCATTGGGTATCATGGCCGCCGTCCTCTTGCCCGTCATCCTCGGCTGGTTGCCTATTTCTATCGCTGCCGTTGCGGGTTCCGTGGCGATGGTCCTGACCGGCTGTCTGACCATGGAAGAAGCCTATCGCTCCATCGAGTGGAAAGCGGTTTTCCTGATCGCCGGCATGTTGTCCCTGGGGATCGCCATGGAGCAGACGGGCGCAGCGCGGCTTCTGGCCGAAGGATTGGTCACCGTCCTGGGCGGTCTTGGGCCCCTGGCCGTAGTGACCGGCCTATTCCTCCTGGGCACAGCCGCCACACAGGTGATGCCTTCGGCAGCCGTGGCCGTCTTGCTCACACCCATGGCCCTGAATGCGGCCGGCGACCTGGGTGTGTCACCCTACCCCCTGGTCATGGGCGTGGCCATCGCCGCCTCGGCCAGTTTCCTCAGCCCGGTCGCCCATCCGGCCAACGTGTTTATCATGGGGCCGGGTGGTTATCGCTTTGCAGATTACATCCGGGTGGGGTTGCCTTTGACCCTTGTTGTGCTGTTTGTCATGCTGTTGGTGCTGCCGATCTTTTGGCCCTTCTAATCCCAACTGACGGGGTGTGAGAGAGCGTGACGCCTCAAATCGTGCTAACGCTGGGCATCATTGTCGTGGCCGTGGTCCTCTTTGCCACCGAAAAGCTGCGGGTGGATCTGATCGCCCTGATGGTCCTCCTGGCTCTGGCCCTCAGTGGCCTGGTCGGTCCTGGCGAGGTCTTTGCCGGATTTGCCAGCCCGGCGGTGGTCACCGTGTGGGCCGTCTATATCGTATCGGGCGCGCTGTTCAAGACCGGTGTGGCCGACATCCTTGGCGAGCGCATCATTCGCCTGGCGGGCAAAAGCGAGCCGCGGCTGATCGCCGTCATTATGTTGGCCTGCGGCCTCATGTCGGCCTTTATGAACAACATCGGCGCCACGGCCGTCCTCCTGCCGGCGGTGGTGGGCATCTCACGCCAGGCCAAAGTGCCGCTGTCCAAGCTCCTCATCCCTTTGTCGTTCTCGTCACTCCTGGGCGGCAACATGACCCTCATTGGCACACCGCCCAACGTGCTGGCCTCCAGTCTGCTCACCGAGCAGGGGTTGGCCAGCTTTCGGTTCTTTGACTTTTTCCCCACGGGATTGATCGTCTTTGGCGTGGGCATCCTGTATATGGTGTTTATCGGCCGCCACCTGCTCCCGGCCCGGCAACCCGTCCAGGAGGTGCAGGTGGCGAACATGCGCGAGTATGTCAGTGAGGTTCGGGTGTCGCCCGATAGCACCCTTGCCGACAAAAGCCTGCTCGAATCGCGGCTGGGTGCCGACTATGACCTGACCGTCATCGCCATCATCCGCGAGGATGGGATTCGCAGCGAGCTGCACCCCGACACGCGCCTCGAAGCCGGGGACCTGCTGCTGGTGGAAGGCACGGTCGAAGGGCTCATGGGCGCGCGGGACGCGCTGGGGTTGGTCATCGAGGCCGAGCGCAAACTGGACTTGGACCAACTGGATCCGGAAAAAGCCCACGTTGTAGAGGCTACCTTGGCTCCCCGTTCCCGTATGGTAAACCGCACCCTGCGCAACATGCACTTTCGGGATCGCTACGGCTTTACGGCCCTGGCTATCTGGCGTCACGGGGATGTCATTACGCGGCGCCTGCGCGATGTGCGCCTCCGCTTTGGCGATGCCTTGTTGCTCCGTGGCCCGCGCCATCGCCTGCCGGCCCTCCAGGAAGGGAACGATTTCCTGGTTCTGGAACCGGTGATGGTGCAGCTACGCCGACGGCACAAAGCGCCCTTTGCCATCGGGGCCATGGGCCTGGTCCTGGCGCTAGTCACCCTGGCCGATTTTCCCATCGCCACAGCTATGGTCATCGGCGCGGTGCTGACGGTGCTGACCGGCTGCCTGTCCATGGACGAAGCCTACGAAAGCATCGAGTGGCGCAGCGTCTTTTTGATTGCCGGCATGTTGCCTTTGGGCATCGCCATGGAAACCACAGGCACCGCCCGTTTCCTGGCCGACCTGATTGTGAATGGCTTGGGCAGCTTGGGGCCGCTGGCCGTCCTGGCCGGCGTCTATATCATGGCCAGCCTGATTACCGAGCCGATGTCCAACGCGGCCGCCACCGTGCTAATGGTTCCCATTGCCATTGACATCGCGCTGGGCCTGGGCGCCAACCCCCAGCCCTTTGTTCTGGCCACCGTCATCGGCGCATCGACCAGTTTTCTCACGCCCGTGGGCCATCAGGCCAACGTGCTGGTCCTGGGACCCGGCGGCTACCGCTTTTTCGATTACACACGCGTGGGCGGTCCCCTGAACCTGGTCATCCTGATCGCCACGCTGGTCAGTCTGCCTCTTATCTGGCCGCTGTACTGAGGGCCCAACAATGGCACCCAAAACGCGGGGGGCGGCGCGCGACCCAATTTCTGGAAAGCGTGTCAGCGAGACTGAACATCAGGAGGCGATGTGAAGGGTAGGCGACTGGTCATCCTGGCCTCGATTCTCTGCAAGTGGCTAACCGGTTGTGGAACGATGGACTATGGGAACGAAATCTCTCAGGTGATCTACACCTCGGATGCGGGGACCTTGTTGCCCGAACAGCAGTGGCACGAGCGGGTGGTCATATCCAGGAGCAAGGTGTCGCTGGCCCGAAACGGTCGGGTGGAACACACCGAGATCAATGAGGGAGCTTGGGAATTTTCCGTCGAGGAACAGCAGGTGCAAGCGCTCTTTGAGCAGATTCGGACTGTTGATTGTTCTTCCCTCGAGAGGATCGAACCCGACGATCCACCCGACGGCGGCGGAACCGAAACCTACACAATTCGCTATGCAAACGGCAAGGAATGCTCGCTGGTGTACGACTCGGGAACGACCTACACCAAAGGCCTATTGATCGTCCATCCCATTCAAGCGTTCTTGACAAACCTTACCCCGCCGGCCGAGGCCGTCAATCGCTATCGGTTTTCACCATGAAAAAGGGACGATGATGCAGCATCGCCCCTTTTTGTCCCTAACGGCAGGGGTTATAATCCCGGCCCAGGATAAGCATTAGATCGGCCGCCTGGCTGTCGTCCAACTGGTAGATCACATTCTCTGGCTTGATCGCCAACAACCTGGTCAGCAAGTCCAAGGCCTGGGCTTTTTCCCTGTAGACCACAATCTGGGTCTCGGCATAGGTAGGTACGTCAGCCGGACCGGTGTCGACCACCTGGAACCCGTTCCAGCGCAGCTCGTCGGCGGCGATCAGCGCCAACTGGGGCTGATAGGTCCCGTTTCGCACCTGAATGCCCACCGACTCGGCGGCGATGGCGTCGCTTGTGCCGGACGCCGGCGCATACAGACTGGCTACCACAGCCTGGATCTTTTCCGGGATCGGCAACAAGACCTGCGCCCCCAGATGGGTCTCCCAATCAATGGTCTGAGATTGGCTGATATACCGGCTGCGGATGCGCTGCGGCTGCAAATCGAGGGCCAGGGGAGCCAGGGACAGCACATCCCCCAAGCTGAGATCCGTCTCGTAGGAATCTTTGAGCGCCGACCACAGGCTGGGGATCTTGAGCAAGAGTTCCGGGTTCTTGGTCTGCTGCCACACCGCCTTTAGAAACTGATGCTGGCGGCGCGATCGGTCAAAATCGGTGCCCCCGCGGCGACTGCGCACATAGCGCAGGGCCATGTCGCCATCCATGTGATAGACACCCGGCTCCAGGTACATCTCCTCCTCCCCCTCTTGCTCGGGAGGCATGTAGCGAAGGTTCACCGGGCAGGCCACCACCATGTCGACGCCTCCGAGTTGATCCACCACACGGGCGAACCCCCGAAAATCGATCCGCACCCAGTGATCGATGGTGATGCCCAGGTTGATCCGGATGGTCTCGCTCAACAGGGCCGGGCCGCCGCCTGGATAGTTGAATCGGTGCCCAGTTTTGTGGGCGGTGTTGATCCGATCCCAGCCGTGAGTGGG
Source organism: uncultured Anaerolineaceae bacterium (assembly GCA_964575225.1). Classification (GTDB taxonomy): domain Bacteria; phylum Chloroflexota; class Anaerolineae; order JAAYZQ01; family JAAYZQ01; genus CAZNQW01. The sequence goes on from CAZNQW010000122.1 coordinate 8,268, forward strand.
GATATAGACCCACAGGTCGCGGGGAATGGACAATAGTGATACCTGCTTGGTGTCCTTGTTCACCGCAGCCACAATGATCACATCGGTGTTCTGCGCGTTCAGGTTGTGCGTCGAGTCCAACCCCAGCGCCAAAATATGGACCACGTTGCCCGAGAAGGTCGCCGTGGGCATGGGCGTGGGACTGAATATCGGCGTGGGCGTCAGCGTGGGCGTGGGAGTGGGGGTGATGGTCGCCGTTGCCGAAATCACCGCCGAGCCCGGCTCGCCCGTCCCCGTCGGCGTCAATGGCTGGCCGGAGATCAGCGTCGGCAAGGGGGATGGCATCGGTGAGAAGGTCACCGTCAGCGAGGGAGTGGCTGAGGGGGTACTCGTCGGCGAGGAGGTGGCGGTCGGCGTTGACTCTGGCCTGGCTGCCGCCGTCAGGGTGGCCCACCCCCCTGAGCCCGACACTGCCTTGACGGTCGGCAGGGCCGTCCAGGTGGGCGACGGGCTGGGCGTCACGCTCGGCGATGCCGTCGGCAACGTGGTTGCTGGGGTGGACATCGCCAGGGGCGTCGGCGTCGCTCCACAACTCGAGAGGATCACAGCAAGGGTCAGAACAAGGGCGATCAGAGGTGACCTCGATAGTCTGGCCTTGGGCTTGAGGTTCATCGATTTATTCTTCATGCTAACCACATCTCGGATTATTTCCCCACACAAAAGCTGCCAAATATCCGGTCCACCAGGTCCTCACTGGCCGTCTGGCCTGTGATCTCACCCAACAGATGGACTGCGGCCGATAGATCAATGGATACCAGGTCGGGCAACACGCCCGAGCGGTGAGCTTCCTGCGCGTCGTGTACGTGAACCAGGGCGTGGGCCAGCACTTCTTTGTGACGCGGGTTGGTGACCGCCGGCGCTTCAGACGCCGTCACCTGCCCCGAGAACACCGTTTCGACGATGGCGCTCTCCAGCTCCTGCAACCCCTCGCCGGTCAGGGCCGAAATGCCCACCGCACCCACCGTGCCAATGTTTAGCGACGCCCCTTCGGGGAGTGGGCTGCCATCTGCCCGCAAGTCGATCTTGTTGGCCACCAGAAGGGTCGTCTGGCCTTCAACCAGGGAGGCAATCGCCCGGTCCTCTTGGGTCAGAGGCTGGGTGGCATCTACCATGAGCAGTACCAAATCCGCTTCGGACAAAGCCGAGCGACTGCGTTCCACCCCCAGGCGCTCCACCAGATCGGTCGTGTGGGCCGTGATACCCGCCGTATCCACCAGCACCACCGGGATGCCCTGCAAATTGATCGTCTCCTCCAGCGTGTCCCGTGTGGTGCCCGGGATGTCGGTGACAATGGCGCGGTTGACGCGCAAGAGCCGGTTCAGCAGGCTGGACTTGCCCACGTTGGGCCGGCCCACAATGGCCACCCGCACCCCCTGTCGATAGATGATGCCCCGCTCGGCCTGGGCCAGGAGCCCCTGCAACCCAGCGGCTGCCTGCTCCAGGTCCAGGGTAATATCGCGTTCCGGGATCTCGTCCTCGGCAAAATCGATGCTCGCTTCCAGATGAGCCAGAGCGCCGAGCAGAACCTCGCGGATCTCGCGCACCTGCCCCGAAAGGCGGCCCGAGAGCTGCTCCACCGCCGCCTGTAACGACGTCTCCGTCTTGGCCTGGATGATGTCCAGAACGGCTTCCGCCTGGGCCAGATCCAGGCGGCCGTTGAGAAAGGCCCGGGCGGTAAACTCCCCCGGCTCTGCCAGGCGCGCCCCTTGGCGCAAACAAAGGCTCAGGATGCGGCGTAGGGCGACGATCCCCCCGTGCCCGTGGACCTCGACCACATCTTGGCGGGTGTAGGTGCGTGGCGCCGGCATGTAGACGGCCAACACTTCGTCCACTCGTTCGCCGGCAGCAGGATCCACGATATGACCATAGTGCAACAATCGGGGCAAGAGTCCGTCGCCCGAGGCTGGGACAAACAGCCGTCTCAAGATCCCCCTTGCGTCGGGGCCGGTCATGCGCACGATACCAATACCCGCCTCGCCCACCGGCGTGGAAATGGCGACAATGGTATCGTCCAGGCTAAGCATGTTCGGACCACCTCACACTCAAGGGGCTAACCCTGCCACTCGTCGCGCAGCACACTCATCCACAGGGTATCGTGGTAGCGCCCGTGACGAAAATCGGCCTGGCGCCAACGCCCCTCGTGCTGAAACCCGACTTTTTCATACAGGTGAACGGCGCGTTCGTTCTCCTCGAACACCTGCAGGGCGATCCGGTTCAGGTTCATCTGCTCGAAACCGAATTTCAGGAGGGCGCGCAAGGTGTCGTAGCCCAGTCCCCGATCCCAAAGCTCGGGCAGCCCGATAAACAGGCCCACTTCGGCGCTGCGCGTCCGACCGTCGATGCTGCTAAACCCGGCCCCGCCGATGTGCCTGCCCTCAAATTCGATAGCCAGGTTGCAGACGCTGGTATCGCCCACCATTCGCTCGTACCAGTTTTCCTCCTGGCTCAGCGTCCATGGGAGAAAACGCCCGAAATATTCCAACACTCGCTCGTCGTTCAACCATGCCACGTAATTTGCCAGGTCCGCCCGCTCGATGGCGCGCAGCACCACCTGTTCTCCACAAATCATGGTTCCTTCCCCTTCCCATCAAACCCGCAAATGGACTCCGTTCTCCTCAATCGGCTTTGGTTCCCACCCAATCCAGCCTGACCTCAGAAGGTGCGGCCTACCGGCGTGATGGCCCGGGCAAAAGGCTGGGCCAGCGCCTGGTCCAGTTCGTCTCCCTCGCGAACCAGGTAGGTCGGGATGCCACTCACCGACAGTTCGTTGGCCAAGCGCTCGCTGCTCCGCACGTGACCAAACCCCTGAGGATCGACCAACACCGCCACCACCCGCACCCCGCGTTGGGCCACATCGCGGCAGGCCGCAATCCAGTAGGGCTGATCGGTCGCCGTGACGACGATCAGGGTCGTGTTTCGCCGCAGATGAGTCGCTTCGGCAGTGATAATCTCCCCCAGCGGGATCTGCCCATCAGCGCGGATGACGGCCAATGTTTCCAGAATCTTGGCAAGCTGCCGTTCCCCCCGGTCGG
>CAZNQW010000123.1:0-11122 GCA_964575225.1 uncultured Anaerolineaceae bacterium
GATAATGAGCGGTGACTGGAGTTCAGACGTGTGCTCTTCCGATCTGGGGTGTTGGCCGTGGGCCGTGAGTATGGCGCCGTCTTTTGGGGGGCCATGGTGTGGGCGGTTCTGGCCCTGGTGGGTTATGCCGTCTGGGGGCGTCGCCAGGAGCCGATCCTTTCCGACGAATAGGATCCCTGGGCTGGCGTTCACGCGGGAATCAAAAAGGGTCTCTCAACTCGAGAGACCCTTTCCATGTCCTGGGTGCCGGGTTATCCGCCGTTCTCCTCGGCATCGGGTTGATGGTGCTGGGCATAGAGAGGGCACCCTCCGCCGCACAGGATCTTGTCGGGGCACTCGTAACACTTTTCCATCATGAAATCGCGGTTCCGCAGATAGCGGGCCAGCTCATGATCCCAGATGGACTCCCACGGCTCGGTCAAAATGTTGCCCAACGACACAAAGTAGCTCTGGCAGGGGATCACGTCGCCATTGGGTTCTACGGCCATATTATAATGGGCGGCGGTGCAGCCCTTGATGCCCAATTCCATGCTGATAGGATTGAACTCGCAGTATTGGGTGGGCGTATACCAGATGAGGCGCAGGTTCTGCTCTTGAGCGGCTTCTTTCACCCGCTCTAGAATGGGCTCCAGTTCACTTTCGCGGATGCCGGTCCCCACGGCGACCCCCGCGCCCGAGTAGATCAGGCTGTTGCAGCCAAAGGTGGGCACGCCCAGCGAGGCGATAAAGGCAATCGTCTCCTCGATGCCGTCCACGTTTTCGGTGGTCATGGTGGTGTTGGTCATCATATAGATGTCGGCCGCCACCACCGCCTTGATCCCGGCGACGGTCTCTTCCCAGGCGCCTGGACAACCCGACATCCGGTCGTGGATGGCCGGGTCGTGACTTTCAAGGGTGATCTGGATGTGATCCAGGCCTGCCGCCAAGAGCGCATCCACAAAGGCCCTATCTCGCAGCCGCCGCCCGTTTGTCTGGAGCCCGGTGACCATGCCGACGTCTTCGGCGTATTGGACCAGTTCCACCAGGTCGGGGCGTAGGGTGGCCTCGCCGCCGGTGAAGGTCAGATGGGGGATACCGATTTCCCAGCAGCGGTCGATGACGCGTTTCCACTCCTCGGTCGACATCTCGGGGAAATCCCTGGGGCGGCCCACATAGCAGTGGGGACAATCGTTCTGGCAGCGATAGGTAAGGACCAGATCCATGCGATAGGGCGCAGAGAGTTGGGCGCTGAGCGGCTCGATGCGCTCCACGTCCAGGTAGGTCACCGGGCAAATCTCTTCGCCGGCCTGGGCAATGGCCCAGATGGTATCGCGCACGCGCTCGAAATCGGCCTGGGCCGCCTGCTGTTTGACCTGGTAACGGTGGGCCACCTCGCGGGCGGCTTCTTCGGCCGATTTCTCCTGCAGAACCATGTGGGCGAACTCGGTCGCCGTCTGGTTCAGGTGGAGAACTCGGGAGGCATTGATCAGCAAGACACCGTGGCCGTCCTTCTCCACCCGCAGGTGAAGCCGGAACTGCTGGGGCGCGCTGACCGGCGTCTGATAGGTATAGATGCCAGGACCCAACGGATGGGGTGGTTCAAACCATTGCTTGATCCGATCGAATAGGGGCATAGTTCCTTCTCCCTTGAGCCTTTTTGTCCGTCTACGGGCTGCCTATCGGCCGCCGCCGGCGCAAGCGCAGGCGCAGCCCGCGCAGGCACAAGCACACGCGCATCCCCCGCCGCTCCGGCTGCTGGAGCTTGTTTTCGGCGGTGGATTGGTCGCATTGGTCACTTTGCTGGCAAAGCCCTCTACGCTACCGACGACCGTATTGGCCGTGTTTTCGATGCTGGTGACCACGGTGTTGGCAAAATCGGCACCCGGCAAGGTCGGTAGCGTCACCGATGTGCCGCCCCCCGCGGGTGTGGGCATGGGCGCACTGCCCTGGGCGCCGCGGGACGTGGCGATCCAGGGATGATAGTAGGTCCCCCAGTGGGGCACCACCACCGGCCGATCGCGGAAGGTGCGCCGGGTGCGGTCGTCCCAATCGTCCTCCAGCATCGTCCATTCCAGCCCTTCGCCCCAGCGCTCGCCCAGCAATTCGGGCGTATCGGCGGCTTCCACCTGATTCCAGGCGCGGGCCGCGATGTCCTTGTAATACTCTTGGGTCTCCTTGCGGCTAAAGCCGGTTACTTTTTTGTTCACGTCGCCGATGAGGTCGATAGCCAGCTCTCGGAGCGCGCCTTCGGCCAGTTTTCCTTTTTCGTTGATGGCACTGAGGAACCGTCGCTCATAATACCACAGCTTGGAATCGTCCGGCAGGGGATCGGCCGCCCTGAGCTTCAGGGGCTCTTCAGAGAGGACGGTGACAATGCCCTTTTTCACCAGGCCAAAGAGGATCATGGTCATGACTTTGTTCAGCGGGGCCTCCAGAAGGATGGCCGCTTCGACGGCGGTCAGCCCCCGCTTGATACCCACGCCCTCGACCGAGAGGGAGGGAGGCAAGTATTGCATTTTGCGTTTCTTTTGGACGCGGCTGCCCAGAAAGCTAAAGACGCCCCACCCAACACTGAACAGAACAAACAATAGCCAGGGGCTGCTGCAACAAGCCTCCAGGTCGATGTTAAAGAGCGGCGCCTTTTGCACGACGCCTTCGGCCAAAACCCGTTGGGGGAAGGAGGCGCCAAAGACGTATTCTTGATCGCCGCGGGCATCCTCTTTGATCCAGGTATAGACAACCCGATCGTCCTCAAAGCCGGCAAAGGTGAACTCCTGGTCGTGATAGCGAGGCTCTTCGGCGGTGACCCCCGGCGGCAGGTGAAAGTTCACCTCCAGGCGGGTGGCGCCGTGCACAAAGTCGCTGCCAAACCAGGTGGGCGCAAATTCGAAACTGGCGTATTCGTCGTCTTGGCTGTCCTGAAAAATCAAGCCCGTGACGGCCGCTTCTACGTGAAGCGTCCCGACCTGACCCGGTTGAATGGTGTTGGGTCCCAGCTCTACGGCGATGCCCGGTGTAACGTAGGGTGAGTCGTCGATGCGGTCCAGGGGCACGCCGTTGATCGAGGCCTGGATGGCAAAGATATTATAGGTGTCATTGGGCAGGCCAATGTCTACCACGTCGATTGGGTGCGAGCCTGGATCGGGGGCAAAGGTGATGTCATAGACCAGCCATACCGTGCCGTCCTGTTCCAGATACACGTGGACCCGGTTTTCGGGCACGTTGAAGCGATAATCCTGGGCCTGAGCGATGGGCGCCAGCACGAGGCAGCAGAGAAGAACCAACCCTATCAGCATCCAGGCTGTTCGCGATTGTTTGTTGAGCATAGTATGTTCCTATCTTGGTTTGATCCGACCCCTTGTCGACCGACGTGAGGGTGTCACCACTTGGGCTCTTCGACGATCTGATAGGTGGCGCCGCAGTAGGGGCACGAGACCATTACCGCCCCTTGGGCCATGCCAATGGCGCTCTTGTCCAGTTGTGCACCGCAGCTCTGGCACTTGAGGGCTTCCATCTCCACGTCGCCGCCGATGTCAATCTGCTGCCGGATGGTCACTTCCTGCTGGGGTTTGGGCTCGCGCAGGCGCACGGCAAAGATGATGCCCAGTCCAATGAGCACCAAGAGCCCGCCGACGATCAACCGCCCCAGGGGGCTGGATGCTTCGCCGCTAAACGCGGACAGCAGCCACAGGACGCCAAAGAGAACCAGGATACCTGCCACAATATAGCCAATGATCTTGCCCGTACTCATTCTTCCTCCTGGAGTCTTTTTTGCTATACGTTACTTCCAAAAAAAGGTTCGAGATCCGCTAGGCGGGCTGATCGGGTCGCCGGTGCGGGTGCCGTCCTCGGTCAGTCCGGTCTGGCGCAGAACCGTCACCTGCCAGTAAAATTCCTGGGGCTCGGCCAGATCGGGGATATACAGGTCGGCAGGCAATCGCCAGGAAGTGGCCTTGGTCCACAGGGCCGGGAGCTGCTGAATATAGGTGCCCGAGCGGCGCATGCGCAGCACGTACCACTCGTCCTCGGCGAGGATACCCACCGACGTCCAGTTTAGCACGATCACTGCCTCGGCGCCCTCAAAGGTGGTCTGGTCTGGTGGAGAGAGCAGAGCAGTCGCAGGGTGCCATGGGCCCGGCGTGGGGGTCAGAGTGGGCGGCACGGTGGGCGTGGGGGCGGGGGTAGCTGTGCCGATGGGAATTCTCAGCTTTTGACCCACGCTGAGCTTGTCGTTGGACAGATTGTTGATCTCGCGAAGTTCAGCGGCGGAGAGGTTGAATTTTTGGGCGATGGTAGAGAGCGTGTCGCCCTGCGTTACCTCGTAGGTTTCGAAGGCCATCGTCGCCGAATAGTCGGGCGGTTGGACGATGATCAGCTTGGTGCCGATGCTGATCCGGGTGGCGTCGGCAATGTTGTTGGCTTCCATGAGCGCTTCGACGGTTGTGTTGTACCGTTTGGCGATGGCGCTCAGCGTGTCGTTGGCCCGGACTGTATACTCAAAGGGCGTAGGAGAAGGCGTCGGTGTAAGGGTAGGAGTGGGCGTATCGGCTACGGGCAAGGGGATGATCAACACCTGGCCCACGCTGATGATGCTGTTGGCTTTGAGATTGTTGGCCTTGAGGATGGCGTCTACGGTAGCGCCATACTTTTTGGCAATGGTGCCGATCACTTCGCCCGATTCGACGGTGTGGTGGGTCTGGTTGGGCGGCAATGTGGCCGTCGGAGGGGGTGTGGGCGAACGGAGCGGCGTGGCGGTCGGTGCTACCACCAGGGTGGGCGTGGGCGATAGGGTGGCTGTGGGCGTAGCGGTCGCCGTGTTGGGTAGCAGGGCCGCCGGCTCGGCAATCTGCCATGGTTTCCAGCTCCAGAGAATGGCAAGTAGGCCCATCAGAAGCAGGGGCCACAAAAAGGCCCCTGGAGAGATACGCGGGTTTGGGGCGCGGTGCTCTTTGAGTTGAGCGCCGCACATCAGGCAGGTTTCAGCCCGCTGGGCCACAGGCGTTCCGCAGCGCGGGCAGTGCCTTTGGGCGCTTGGTTCCATATGTTGGTGTGACTCCACTTTCCAGTTTTGGGCGAAGACCTGACCGGTTTGGTGTTTGGCAAACGATGGCTCTCCCGAGAACCTCGTTTTTGTCGACGGAAAACCTGTCAGGTCTCTATTGTTCAGAATCGCTACAGCGCATGCCCGGCACTTTGGCGGCATTCGTCAAAGGCCGACCGATGCTCCATTATAACAGACAATGGCACTTCTGCCAAAACCTGCATGCTTTCCGCCATGTGAGGGTGTAGTAAAAATTCGTTGGGAATTTCGCTACGCTCCTTGACTCAAAGCAGCCATTCCTCTGGAGTGCGTGCCTGCCCTGGCAGGACGCTTGCTGCCGCAATGGTACTGCGCAAGCGAGCACCCTGGTGCAAAGCGCCAGGCGCGCACTCTAAACAGTCCAAACGTCAGACTGTGGGCTTTTTCGTCGCCCTCAAGATGGCATCAATCAGACATTGAGCGCCCCATGTTATCCTTATATTATGCAATCACCCAATAGTGAATACACCCCAAGGCTACTACACAATCGGCCAAGACGTAGTGCGGCGCAGGATGAATGCTGGCTGCGAGTATGCAGGCGCTCTCGCGGGCATGACGATGAGTCAATTGACGACCGTCACCCCACCTGCCTTCCCAGGTAGGCGCAAGCGGGGATCCATATCTTTCCAGACATATCAGGTGACAATGTCATAGTCGTGCTTGTGAGCGAGCAAGGACCCTTGCCGGATCTGGACCTGGATGCGGTTCCCTCGGGCTCGCGACCCCACTGCTGTGAGCGAAAAATCGGCCGTGATAGCATTCGGCAGCCGCCAAAGGCAGGATGGTAGCTTTTGGCAGAACCCTTGTGGTATAGTGTATGGGCCCTATAAGGGAGAAGGGGGCTCTACGGAGCCCTGATTTCTTGTATATCACCGGAGCAAAAACGGAACGCATGCTATTGAAACCAATTCGGGACGTCGGGATCGTGGGATATGGGGCCTATCTGCCTCGCTATCGCCTTCCCGGCAGCGAAGTGGACCGCATCTGGACGGAAGGGATGAGCGGTTCGCCCATTCAAGAAAAAGCTGTGCCGGGTCCCGACGAAGATACGGCAACGATGTCCATTGAGGCCGCGCGCAACGCCCTGCTTCGGGCGGGCATTGCGTCCAACACCCTCCGAGCTGTGTGGGTGGGCAGCGAATCGCACCCGTACGCCGTCAAGCCCACCTCGACCATCGTAGCCGAGGCCATTGGCGCCGTGCCCGAAACCCTGGCAGCCGACCTGGAATTCGCCTGCAAGGCGGGTACCGAGGCGTTGCAGGCCGCCATGGGACTCGTGGGGTCGGGGATGGCCGACTTTGTGTTGGCCATTGGCATGGACACCGCTCAGGGCCGCCCGGGGGATGCGCTGGAGCACACCGCAGGGGCCGGCGGAGCCGCCTATGTGGTGGGTCCGGCCGAAAATGCCCTGGCGATCATCGAAGCGTCCTACTCGTACGTCACCGACACGCCCGATTTCTTCCGGCGCCCGTACGAGCACTATCCACAACATGGCAGCCGCTTCACGGGCGATCCGGCCTATTTCAAGCACGTGCTGGCCTCGACGCAGCATCTAATGGAGGCCATGGGCACCACAGCCGCGGACTATGCCGCCGCCGTGTTCCACCAGCCCAACCCCAAGTTCCCGGAACGGGCCGCCAAGCTCCTGGGGTTCAAACCCCACCAGACGCGAACCGGACTGCTTTGTCCGATGGTGGGCAACACCTACGCGGGATCGTCCCTGTTGGGGCTGTCGGCGATTCTGGATGAGGCCCAGCCGGGCGACCGGGTGCTCCTCGTGTCCTTTGGTTCGGGCGCCGGCAGCGATGCCTTTTCGCTGCGCATCACGGAAAAGATCGACGAGAGGCGAGACCGGGCGCCTCGGACCCAGGAATATGTCAAGCGACGCAAAGAGATCGACTATGGCACCTATGTGCGCTATCGACAAAAGCTACACATGCACTAACACACTCGTGGCAACGGACCGGGCGCTGCCTATGGCCCCCGGAATCTCGGGCCACGCACAGGAAGACGAATCGGTATTATGAGAGACGTGAGCATCATCGGCATCGGCCAGACCCCGGTGGCAGAGCACTGGGATCGGTCGCTGCGCCACCTGGCGGCAGATGCGGTGCTGGCAGCCATGAAGGACGCCGGCATCGATTCCGCCGATGCCCTGTATGTGGGCAACATGTTATCGGGCCTGCTCACCGGGCAAGAGCACCTGGGAGCCATGATCGCCGATTTCGTCGGGCTGCGGGGGATTGAGGCGGTCAAAGTCGAGGCCGCCTGTGGCTCGGGCGCTGCCGCCCTGCGCCTGGGATATGCGGCTGTGGCGGGGGGACTGCACGATGTGGTGGTGGTCTGCGGCGTAGAAAAGATGACCGACACGGTCAACGCCGAGACGACCACGGGCCTGGTGATGGCCGCCGACGCCGACTATGAGTCGGTGCACGGGCTGACCTTTGTCAGCATCAACGCCCTGTTGATGCGCCGCTACATGTATGAATACAAGGTCCAACACGAGGACTTTGCGCCTTTTACGGTGAACGCGCACCGCAACGCTGTGGCCAATCCCAACGCCATGTTCCGCGGTCAAGTCACACCGGCCCAATTTCGTCAGGCGCGGATGGTCGCCGATCCCATTAACCTGCTCGACTCGTCGGGCATTGGCGACGGCGCCGCAGCGGTGGTGATCTGTCCCACCCGCATGGCGCCCGAATATGGCAATGGGCATGCGGTCCACATCAAGGCCTCGACCATGGCCACCGACGCCGTCGCCGTCCACGACCGCGCCGATCCCCTGTGGCTGTCGGCCGCCGAGATTTCGGCCTTTAAAGCCTACCAGCAGGCCGGGGTGGGGCCGCGCGACATCGACCTGTTCGAGGTGCACGACGCGTTCACCATTATGTCGGCCCTCAGCCTGGAAGCCAGCGGGTTTGCCGAACGGGGCAAGGCCACCTGGCTGGGCCAATCGGGCGACATTGCCCGCGAGGGTCGGATTCCCATCTGCACCATGGGCGGACTCAAAGCCCGAGGCCATCCCGTGGGCGCGACCGGCGTCTATCAGATCGTCGAAGTGGTGCAGCAGTTGCGCGGCGAGGCCGGAGACAACCAGATCCCGAACGCCCGGCTCGGCATGGCCCAGAACATTGGGGGCAGCGGGGCGACGGTGATTACCCATATTCTCGAAGCAAGAGACTAGACTTTTTACACCTTTCAGGAGGGAGTTTTCAGATGAGTATTCCAAAGCATTGGCGGTTGAACAACCAGAGATACGCGATGGTCGGCGAGGTCTGCCACACCTGTGGGGCCAAGCTGTTCCCCCCGCGGGACGTTTGCCCCGAGTGCAGCAAGCCCGCGTATGAACCCTTTCAGTTCAGCGGCAAGGGCCAGGTCTATTCCTACTCGACCATCTATCAGGCGCCCACGGGCTATGAGGCCTTTGTGCCCTATACCGTGGCCCTGGTCGAACTGGAAGAAGGCCCTTTGGTCACCGCCCAACTCACCGACGTCGATCAGGATGAACTGGAGATTGGGATGCAGGTGGAGATGGTGACTCGCAAGCTCCGCGAAGAGGGAGACGACGGGCTCATCGTCTATGGCTATAAATTCCGACCGAGTCGATTTCAGCCGTCACTCCAACCTGCGTAAGTAGCGTAGCCACATCCAGGAAAAAGACCACGCGGAGGGTGCGATCCTTTTCGATCAGGACCTTCTCGACGAGGGTTTTGACCACCTGACGCTTTATTTCGAATTGCCGGCGCCGTACCCCGTCGTTTTCGGGGACGGCGTCGAGCCATTTCAGGGAGGCGCGCAGGTCGGCGAGGTAGCGGCGGGCCTGCGTTTCCCAATCCTCCACATCGGCCAGGCTGAGGATGTCCTGGGTCTCTGCCAGGTCGTGCCTCAAGGTAAGCTCCTGATGGGTCAGCTCGCTGAGTTGGGCATCCATATCCGCCTCGCGGATCGAGCCCTTGCGGGCCTGGGCAATGACCCATTGGCGCTCCGTAGCAATCATTTCCAGGGCTCTTTGGATACGCTCTTGATTCTGAGCATGCGACTCTCCCCCCTGTTGTAGCTCATCGAGGTACCGTCGGGCCTCGTTCATCAGTACATCGGGGTTTTGGATGACTGAGCGGACTTGATCCCACACCAGCTCGTCGGCCTTGTCGCTGCCGATGGTGCGCGGGCAATCGGGGCTGACCAGCTCGTCATGGCGCTGCCGGCAGTAGTACACCCCGCGCGCCGACTTGTCTGCCCAGGGTCGCAGGTTTCCATTCCGGTCACGCCGGCTTGCCCGTGGGCGATTGGTGCGAGATCCCCACTTGGTTCCACAGGAGCAGAACAGCAAGCCGGAAATCAAATATTCTCGCTTCACGTAATGGACTGGGTGTTTTCTGTTCGCCTGTCGTATCTCCTGGGCTCGACGGGCTGTCGCGATGTCGATGATGGGCGGTGTTGGGATCTCAAAGGCCTCGCCGGCCCGATGCTGGATCTTGATCCCGGAGGCATATTCCTCCGCATGGCTCAGAATGGACTGGATGGCCGATATGTGCCATTGAACCTTGCGCGGACGGCCCGATCCCTTTTGAGGAGCGTCGGCCGCAATCAGACGACGGCGCATCTCTGCGACCGGTACCCCCTGCAGGTACCACTCAAAGATCTGCCGCACCCACTGAGCTTCCTCCTCCACGATCACGATCACGTCTCCCTCACGCCGATAGCCATACCGATCCTGGCCCGTATTGGCTTTGCCCGCTCGAAGACGGGCCTTGACCCCCATGGTCAGCCGCTCTCGCATGCCATCCAGCTCCATCTGAGCTAACCAGGCTTTGAGCGGTGCCATCTTCTGGTCAAAGGTTTCGCGGGCCAGTAGGACGTCCATCTTGTGATCCTGGATGGTCTCCAGGACCAGCAGCATCGCCCGCATTCCGCGGTAAAGCCGGTCCTCGCGCCACGCAAGGATGGTGTCGAATTTTCCTGCCACGGCATCGTCAAGCATCGCCACAAGGCCCGGGCGATCCGATCTTGTACCGGAGGGGTCCACCAGCCTCCCACCTACGCGATATCGCTCGATGTCGCGATAGACGGCCACCACGTTCAAGCCATGTTGCTCGGCCAACCTGCGGCAATCACTCTCCTGCTCCTCGGGGCTGGCCTTTTCCGCCTGATGCTCGGAGGAAGTGCGTATGTAGATGGCTGCCACTTGAGAAGCCTGCCGATTCGGTAGTGTCACAACTGCCATGGCGTCACCTCCAAGGACAGGGATACCCGTTCATCGTGCCTGCCCACCTTGAAAAGAAGCTCTTTCGTCATCATTACCCCTTCCCTCCTGGCCTTTGGCTTACAAGTGCGCGTTCGTATCGAATAGAGACCCATCTTCGGCCACCATTTACGCATTGGACGTCTCTTGCCCACGCGGCTGACCCAAAGTAAACCCTCGTCCATCACTGCTCCATCTCTTTCCTGTCGAGCACGTCAACGCGGTTGCCGTCCTTGCGAGACACCCGCCCCGCGGCCTCCAGCTCGGACAGATAGACGTACACCGTCTGCCGCGAGACGCCAATGGCCCGACCGGCTTCCGTCGGCCCGGCATCGGGATTTGACGCATAGTATGTCAAAAGCGCGTTCTTTCGCGCGTCACGTTTGACCATACGGATTTGACGGGCAGCGTTAAGAAAGGTGTCTGATTCAGCAATTCTTGACGTTCCATCTGACGTCTGAATGGTATCTACTTTGCGCAGAGATTGACGTCGTGCTTGACTCTCTGCTTTACGCTCTGACTTCTCTTCCTTGACAGCCGCCTCCCTTTGCTCCTGACGAGACGCCAACGCCAGATTGAGTGCACCGACGACGGTCAGCGCCGGGAAAATGGCAGGCGCGTACACAGCCAGAAACGGCCATACCTCCAGAAAGACCACCAGGCTGAGGGTGGCTACCACGTATACCACCCCCAACGCCACAGCCAAGGCGACCGGCGCAGTTGGGTCGGTCTTGCGCTTGTGGACATTCCACTCGTAGGCCCACAGAGCCGTATGGGTGGTCGCCAGCCCCAGCGTCTCGATGATCCCCGCGACGACAATC
>CAZNQW010000124.1:0-11053 GCA_964575225.1 uncultured Anaerolineaceae bacterium
TGCCCACGGATATCGGACGGTTGCGCTCGATGGCGCCTCTGTGCCCGAGGGATTTCTGCCCATCGAAGGTCCGCGCCTGTTTGAAACGGGTCTTGAGATGCAAGGCTACGCATGGGCAGAGGCGCCTGTGCCGGGGGAGACGACCACACTATGGCTGATGTGGCAGGTGCTGTGGGCGAGCCCGGACGACACACATCTTTTTGTCCAACTCGCAGGGCCAGAGGGCGAGGTGATTGCCCAGTCGGATTCGCCTGGGTATCCTTTGCAATACCGCCGAAAGGGGGATCGGGCGCTGACCGTATTTGACATAATATTACCTTCTGACTCACCCCTGCCACCCTACGAGCTACGACTCGGCGTCTATCGTTTTCCCCAGATCGAGAATGTACCCGTGGTTGACAGCTCTGGACAGTGGGCTGCCGACTGCGTGCTGATCAACCCCTGAGGTAGGGAAGTAGGATTTGGGATGGTAGGGATGTCGCTTCCTGGGTGGGTGCTGGCCGGACTGGTAGTTTTTGGCATCCTGATAACGCTGGCAGCCGATACCCTCGTGTTGGGGCGGCGCCGAGCTGCGAGGCCAGGGCCTTCGGGATTGTGGCTGGCGACGTGGGCTGTGGCCAGTCTAATTTGGGCCACGATGGTCTTTGCCGCAGGGGTGCTGGCCGTTCGATATGCGGAACGGATCGAGCCTCCCTGGGCCTGTCTCTTGGCCTATGCAGTGGGCGCCGTTGGGCTATCCGTCCTGCGTGCAAAATTGTTCCGGCGGATCGGAGAAGAGGAGGTGACTCGGTTCTGGTTCGGCCTGGTGCATGCGTTGCTCTACCCCCTTGCTGCCCTCGCGCTCTTTCTATTGCTGGCTGGGTTGCTGCGACAGCACGCCGAGCCATGGCTTCTCTTGCCGCTGCTGGCCGGAACGCTGCTGCCCGGTCTGGTGGGATGCCTGCCCTGGGCGAAGGCGCACAGTCTGGCAAGTCTGGGAATCGTGGGGCTTGGGACGGCACTTCTCATCCCGATCTTGGGCTGGGACGGTTGGGCGATGATCGCAGTCGGATATCTGGCCCATTTGCTGGTGGACCTTCTGAGGCCGGCGGGGATCGTCGCCCTCTGGCCGATTCGCGATCAGGCGATCCGGCTTTGGGGCGGATTGGCACGGCACAGCCGGGCTGAGCGATGGATGGCGCTTGTGCTGGTAGGACTGGTGGCGCTGCTGCTTACAAAGGTGCCTATCGGGCCTGCGCCCCCTCCGACGTCGCCGGTGTTAAGTTTTGACCAGAGCGTCGCCCGTTACTACTCGCTGCGGGGCCGGACGTTGGTCTTTGCCCAGGTGTGGGGTAGTTGGCAGGCCTCGGGGCGACCGGCAAGTGGACGCTTTGAGGTGTTGAACGCGGAGGGTTCGTCGCTAATTCTGCTGGACCGATACGATGGGACGGTTTTTTCCGCGGGACGCGGCGCTGGAGACGATTTCTACATCGACAGCATCTCGCTGTCGACAGGGTCGGCGGTGCAGATCAAAGCGGTGGAGGTGCATCTGGAGGGGCAATACTTGGCCGAAGCGCTGCCGATGTTGTATGCGATGCAGAAAGGGCCGGGTTTGGAGCATATCTATGTGTCAGGGGAGCTTCTCATGGGGGTTGAGGCCGATTCGCCACTCATGCCGGGCTTGAGCCGGCAGAGGTTGCGCCAGGTGGAGGTGTTGGCCCCGGGACACTATCGTTTGAGCTATCTGACTGCGGTGGAATTGCGCGAGTTGGCCGAAATCCCCGTCCGTACCGCCGATCTGATGGTGGTTGCTACCTATCGAACGCCGGCCGACGGGCCCACTGCCACGCCGCTGCCGCCCATGCCGACGTTGGTCGAGTCTCAACCATGAGCAAACCTTTGCTACGCTATGGTTTGTTTATCACAGGGGTGTTCGTGGCGCTCGTGGTGGCTGCAACGCCCATCGTGGCCAGCGACCTATTTCGCGAACCCTACTCACCCTGGTGGGAACCTGTCTATGAACTCACCGATTGGCTGCGCATCGATCCCTTTCCCACGGGAGGAGGGGCACCACCCAAGTTTCCCTATTGGCGTGACCCGGCCGACGCAGGCCTTTTTTTCGAGAGTGTGACCCTAGAGACGGCTGATGGCGTGATGCTGGACGCCTGGTTTGTGCCTGCCAGGCCCGGCTTTCCCTACGAAGAACATGCGACAATATTACTTGCACATGGACTGCAAGATCGAAAAAGCATGATGTTGCACCTGATCGTTGCGTTTCATAGAGCCGATTACCACGTAATGGCGATTGACTTTAGGGGACATGGACGTAGCGAAAAGCAACCCGTGAGTGTGGGCCCACAAGAAGCCCTCGATATTCAGGCAGCCCTCAACTGGCTCGAAGAGCGAGGGGCTGGGGATAGGGTAGGGGGCCTGGGCATGAGCATGGGGGCAGCAGCGTTGGTGAATGCTGCCGTCAAAGACCCGCGGTTGGGCGCCCTTGTGCTGGACAGCCTCTTTGCCGAGTGGAACGACACGGACTTTGCCCGCGATTACCGCCTGAGTCCCGATTGGCTGGTGCCCGGAGTGCCCGATCCCGAAGCATTGATGCCCAAGGTTCATGTACCGGTGCTGCTGATTCACGGCACAGCAGATGTCCTGACCAAGGTGGATCACGCCCACAGGCTATACCGGGCCGCCAACGAGCCAAAGGAGCTATGGATCAACGATTCGGGACATGCCTGGTCATCGTGGACGTATCCAGATCTTTACCAGCGAAAAGTGATCCAGTTCTTTGACCAAAATCTGGGCACGGCGCCCGCCAAGTAGTTACCATAATCATCGCAGACTGACGATCGCCATCAGTGGTGATGGCTCATCGGCCGGTCGTGGTCTATGCGAGCGTGGCACCGCCAGCCAGCGTATCCCAGCCGCTGGCATCGTAGGGCTGTTGCAAAGTCGGCCAGTCAATCTAGTTTGGAGCTCGCCGCCCCCGTCTCGGGGGCGGCCTGCACACCTGGCAGACCACCGCGCCCCGAGGACGGGGCGCGGAGCCCAACCAAATCACATCGGTCAAGAGACAATGCAACAGCCGTGCTGGCATCGTCTGCGTGTTTCGCCAACGTTTGCCTCTTGATGAACCGAGAGCAGTAGGGTGGTGCGGTCAGAACCCAAACAAGCGAGAGGTGAAAGGTTGATCCATTTATGCTTAGCACAATTGACATTGTGCTAAGCATTATTACCGCACAATAGGGGAGAACTTGGGGCCAGTTTCAGGGCCCGATTGCCCTCGACTCTCCCTCAAACAACCCGATTCGCACCAACTCGTTTGGTGACACCCGTCTTGATGCGGAGTTCGCACCAGTCAGATTCTCGAGGGTGACTGGTCTCCTGGTCGAATTTGTGCTACAATACGCATGGATGCGGTGCCAATGTGGCATGCGACGGGAGGACGGCAAAACTGGTTGGTTATGCATTATGTCTACTAGAAGTCCCACAGGATCGGTGAAGGAGGCCATCGAAGCCTTTCAGTCCGATCTGGGCATTCGCCGCTCAGCACATACGGTGGAGGCTTACACTACGGCGCTTCGCCACTTTCAGGCGTACTGCGAAGATGAACACCAGCCGCCGGCGGAGATGCCTGTACAGGCGATCACGCCCGACATGGGCATTTCGTTTGTCCGCTGGCTACAAAAGAACAACCCGGTTAGCCCGGCGACCCTGGACAATTATCTGACGGCCCTGAGCCGCTTTTACCGCTGGCTGATGCTGGAAGGTCGGGCGGGCTTTGGGGTGGCCGACTATGCTCGACTACAGGAGCGGCTGACCGATATTCGCGGAAGGCGCCCATCTCGCCCCCTGCCTCACGTGCCTACCGAAGAGGCCGTGCAGGCACTGCTGGACGCCGCTTACGCGGTTCCTCTGCCCGACGAACCGAACTCGCCACGGGGAAGGCGTGCTGTTTTGCAGCGGCTACGCAACATCGCTGTGATTGAGACTTTGCGCAGCACGGGCGCTCGAGTTGGGGAGATTGTCGGGCTGAGACGGGGCGACCTGGACTATGAACGCCAGGCCGCCGTGGTCATGGGTAAGGGCCGGAAGCAACGGCTGATCTACTTTGACGACAAGGCCTGGGGCGCACTCACTCACTACCTTCGCAGTCGACAGGATGGAGCCACAGGCCGGCCGCTGGCCTCGCTGCCGCTTTTTGCCCGGCACGACCGAGGTGCCGGCTCCAAGGTTTTGCCCATCTCGACCAACACCGTGCGGAGCACGATCAATGACCTGTGCAAGCAGGCCGATGTTGACGAGACGATCACGCCCCACCTGTTCCGGCATCGATTTGCCACAGGCGTTCTTTCAGCCACCCACAACCTGGCAGCCACTCAGGACCTTCTTGGCCATGCGTCGCCCACTACCACTCGCATTTATGCCAAATTGACCGATGAAGATACCCACGACGCCCATCGAGAAGCCCGAGAGCGCGGGAAGATTTAGGAGAAGGGTCAATTGAGGACTTGAGCCTATGAAGACAAGGATTTTGCGCGCGTTTGAGATGCTGGTGCTGACTGCGTGGCTCGTTGCTTGCTCATTCCCAGGTGGGATGACGACAACGCCCTCTGCCCCAGTGCCATTATCTCAAACAGTGGTGACTGCTCCGCCCCCTACCCAGACGGCCGCTGGCTCAGGCTCTGAAACAGCCCCCCCAACCCAGTCACCCGACGTCGCCGATCCATTCGACCTTGTATCCCTGGCGTCCATGCTCGGTCAACTGGAGGCCTTGACTTCGATCCAACCTTACTCGGGTTGGAGGAATTCGGCGAGCCAGGGTGAACAGGAAGCCATAGATTATGTCGAGTCTCAGCTAAGCACCCTACCCTATCTCCCCTCTCTCGGCTTAGACCTGGAGCGCCAAGAATTCCATGTGTTCTTGGCCACAGAGCTATGGGAAACCCGATTGAATCTCACCATCGGCGGCCAGGAGATCCATGTACCGGTTAATGGTCTGCGGGGCCCTCGTGACGAAATGGCCCAGGCATTGCGCTTTGATTCGGACGGACAGCTCAACGACTCGGACCGAGATCCGGTGGTGGTGCAGGGTGAGATCGTGGCGGTCAACTCAATCGAAGGTATCCGCGCCCTCAGTCATCAGGATGTTAAAGACCGAATCGTTTTTCTGGACTATGCCGTCATCGACCAAATTGTGCAAGGTGGCGCCACTCGAGCCGTGGCCGTCGCGCAGGATCTGTTGGAGGAAAAGCCCGCAGGCCTGGTGCTGATCACCTCTTATTCCAACAACCTGGGCAAAAGCCACGGTTCCTTTGTGGGCGACAATAGTGCACTCAATTGGGTTCGAACACAGCCCGTGGTGCCGGTTCTCTACGCTCGCCTTGAGGATTTGGCAGAAACAGGCATCGAACAGTGGGATGATCTGACCCAGATTCAGGCGGCCCGTTTGACTTGGGATGCCGATGTTTTTTCTCCCGGCACTTCGGGCAATCTGGTCGCCCATATTCCGGGCGCCGATCCATCGCGCGCCTTGATCCTGGGCGCTCATATTGACAGCCCCAACTCACCCGGGGCCCTGGACGACGGCAGCGGATCCGTGATTCTGCTCGAGGTGGCCCGCGTGCTCGATGCCAGCCAGATCCAACCCCCGTTGGACCTATACCTGGTATGGTTCGGCTCCGAGGAACTGGGCCTGTATGGATCGGCCCATTTTGCCCAGACCCACCAGGAACTCCTGGATCGGGCTGTGGCCATGCTCCAGGTCGACATGTTGAGCTATCCCCTGGCAGACATCCAGGCCGATCTGTCACTGATCACCTGGTCGTATGGCCGGCTGGGCGATGCGCGATTGTTATGGCCAGAGCATCTCGGCAGGATAGCGTCCGCGCACGGCATCAGCACCGCCAGCGAGGATGCGTATTATCTCTATTCCGACAATAGCAGCTTTGGCGGCTTTGACGTGCCCCATGCCGACCTGGTTTATGTCAACGAATCAGAGATGGAGGCCACTGGCAGCCTCCACTTTGCCTGCCATATCCACGATCCCTACGACACCGTGGATCTGGTTGAAGCCATGTCCGACGTCTGGCTGGATATGACTCGAGTGGTCCTGGCTGCGGCCCTCGATCCCACTTTGGGCGAGGCTGAACTCCGGGTGACTCCGAAGGCAAACCGCCGGGTGTTGATCGTTGGCAGCCACACCGAACCGGTCCATCTGACACCCAGCTCTTTGACCGAATTTGGTATGGCCCTGTCGATGGAAGGTCTGGACGTCGATCTCGTCCCTTATGGTCAGCCAGTGACCACCGAGGAGCTGAGCAACGCCGATCTGGTGGTGGCGCTTCCGATCATGGACTATCCCGGCCCGGAGGGCGACCCACACCTCTACGACGAAGCCTGGACAGAGGCCGAAATTACTGCCCTGCAGGCGTATGTCCAAGAGGGTGGATTTCTGGTCCTGACTAACAGTGCCCACCGGCTCAAATACGGCAACACCATTTTGGACCCAAACGAGGACTGGGAGGACGTGAACGCACTGGCAAGCCGATTTGGCGTGACCTATAGTGGACAGGTGATGGGAGGCGTCCAGATCGAACCGACAGGCGCTCATCCCTTGCTCGATGGGGTCCAGTTCCTCGAATCGGCCCAAGGAAATGCGCTACCGTTCACCTTGACAGACGGAGAAACGTTAGCTCAAAGGGGCGGGCAGCCGGCGGTCGCCCTGGTGCCGCATGGCAAGGGCCAGGTTCTCGTGCTGGCCGACGTGGGGATATTGGGGGCTGCTTGGGGCCCGCCGGCCAATCTCCGCTTTTGGCAAAACCTGGCCCGGTATGGGCAGTGACTCGACGATTTATCCTGACCCTTGGCATACGATGCTTGACATCTCGGCCGATATCGTGTATAAACTGGGCAGGCACTTGATTCAACAGCGCTGGGACACCAGCTTGTACGTGGCACGAAGCCACGACTCACAATTCAAGGAGGACGAAATGAGCTTGGAAGCGATCTATCAGGCGGTGATGGAGGGCGATGCTGGCGAGGCCGTTGCCCAAACAAAGGCGGCCCTCGCGGCCGATGTTCCTGCCAGTGATATCTTGAACAAGGGCTGCATTCCTGCCATGGCAGAAGTGGGGCGCTTGTTTGAAGAGGGCGAGATGTTTGTGCCCGAGATGCTGATTGCTGCGCGGGCGATGCAAGGTGCCATGGGTCTGCTAAAACCCCATCTTGCCGAAGGGGAAGTCGTGTCCGCTGGCAAAGCGGTCATTGGCACTGTAGCCGGGGATTTGCACGACATCGGCAAGAACCTGGTGGGCATGATGCTGGAGGGCGCCGGGTTCGACATCATTGACCTCGGCACCGACGTTTCTGCCAGTGCCTTTGTGGCGGCTGTGCGCGAGCAGAAACCGAACCTGGTCGGAATGTCGGCCCTCTTGACCACCACTATGCCGTCTATGAAGGCGACCATTGAGGCACTCACCGAAGCCGGGCTGCGCGATCAGGTCAAGGTGATCATCGGCGGTGCGCCGGTGACCCAAGCCTATGCCGAACAAATCGGCGCCGATGGCTTTGCGCCCGACGCCAGTAGCGCCACTCGAAAAGCCAAGGAGTTATTGAGCTAATCGTTGCCTCCTTGGCGGAGGCGTCTCTCCAAGAAAAATGCCCGGCAGAGCGGGTCGTCCTGGGCGATCCGCTCTGTGCTATTCCCTTCACCCCATGGCCTGAACCTTCCATCCCTTGCAAAGACACTATGACAAAGGCTCCTCTGGGCCGATGTTCCTATTGACTGCCTTGCCGATTCGTGCTATTGTGGGCAGCGTATCCTTGATATAAGGGGGATTGTGCATTGATCTGTAAAATCGAGAACGGCCTCCAGATGGTGATCTCTGCTTTGAGGAGCCGGACGATTCTTTTGGGTAGATCGCGCAGGATGTACCTGCTGGTCCTGTATGCCCTGCTTATAGGGTCGGTGAGGCCTGGGGCTTTGGTCGGCGCCGAACAAACGGCCTTTCCCGATTGGCTGGAGCCACGAGGCTTGCACATTGTAGAGCTTGTCGGGCAGGTTCCTGAGGATATTCTCAGGGATACCATCATCTCCTACGGCGACGCAGTTGGGCTGGTTGTTTACCAATCAGGTACTCGCGATGGCAATCGCGTGGTACTGACCACCACCATCTATCCCCGAGTTCGCTCGGTGGCCTGGGCAGGGATATTGACCGAATTTGGCTGCCTGGGGCAAAATCCCTTTTACGATCACATGGGCAGCGTGGCCCCTGCCTCTACGCTGCGCATCTACGACGCAAGTGGCAATGACGTCACCCAGCGCATCCAATTCATGTACCTGACCGACATGGGCACCCGCCAGCCGCTGGCAGGTAGCACGGCCTACATACGCTATCCGGTGAAAAACTACGGAGATGCTCAAGGGTACAGTCCTCTGCCGATGGTGCAGGATGGATTGCATATCCCATCCAACGCAGGATGTCGCATAGAGATCCCGGGGCGGGATCTCTATCCCCTCACCGGCATCTTTACGCTGGATATGCCGCCGGCGACGCATGCCCGAGTAGTCGGCATGCAAGATGCCAAGTCGCAGTCCTATATTGGAGCGGGCGGAGTGGGTATCTTTGCGCCCCTCATGGCCCAGATGCGCAGTCGGTACCCAGACCGTCACACCCGGATCCCCATGGAGCTGCCGGACGGCGCCGATTTCCTATTGCTCAAATTCCCGCCCATGCCGGGCGATGCCTACAAGGATGATGAGGCTCCTTACCCAAATGCCGACCGCCCCACCGGCGGTACCTACCGCCTCAGCACCGATCCCAACACCCTGGGCACGGATCTGACCTTTTCTGCGGCCTTGCCCCTGCCCCTGGCTTGGCGTGATGCAGATCAGGCCGGCGGCAGCACCTTTCTCCCCACTATTCCCGATCCCTACACCCTGGCTGCGCCTGAATATGTCATTCCGGCGGGCATTCCCTACAACAGTTGCTTTGTACTGGGCGGCTGCTCCGATTCACTCCTACAACAGATCTATGAAAAGGAGATGGACTTGAAGCTGGTCTATCTCTCGGTGGCGACCCTGGCCAATGAAGGACAGTGGGTACCCCTCCAAATCGCCGGACCGGCATGGCGCCCGCTAACCGCTGCCAGCGATGCTCCCGCCAGCGCCCTTGCCTCGGCAGAAACCCTGCCCGATCAGCCGTGGCAAATCTTTCTGCCCATGATCGTTCGACCGGAAAACCTGCCTCCGGTTCCACCGCCCCCCGATGGCACCTGCCCCTATGGCTGGTTCGATAGCAGTGGGCGGATGCTGGATTTCTCTGAGGGTCGCTAACGAGTCTGGGTGGGCCAAGCGCGCGCGATTCAAAAAAACAAATAGGGGAGCCATAAAGAACGAAGAGCAGGGATCGGCCAGATACCCTGCTCTTCTTCCTCACAAGGAGGAGAAAGGAGTAAGAAAAGTATACACCCTCCCTCCTCAAAAACAGTAAGCAAGATTACCATTTGGACTGGAATTGTCCAATTTTGGCAGTGAATCCCCGAGATTTTGTGCACCCAAAGTTGACAGGTCTCCATTTGAGCGCTATAATAGCCCTGTAGCAGTGACGCTGTTCAACCTTTCGTCCTACTATCAGCGAGGAGCAAGGGAGTGACCGGATTGAATTTCCTCACCAACGACGAGGTGGAGTCGATCCACCGCACCACATTGCGCATTCTGGAAGACATTGGAATCGGCCTCGAGAACGAAGCGGCCCGCGAAATCCTCACCGGAGCCGGCGCTCGCATTTACAACGGGCGCGTTCACTTGCCCCCCGATCTGGTCGAGAAGATGCTGGCCCAGTGCCCACACCAGGTATCGGTCCAAGGCCGTGAAGGCCGGGCGATGACCTTGGGCGATGGAAACCTCTATTGGCACAACGTGGGAGGCGCCTCCCACGTATACGATCATGGAAGCGGCACACGCCGGGCAGCCACCGTTCAGGATGTCCAAGATTCCACGCGGCTCCTGGATGCCCTCGACGGCGTGACCACCATCACGCCCTTTTTCACACCTCAGGATGTGCCAGGGCCGGTGATGTCTTTGGCCATGTATCGGCATGCGTTGCCGTATACGACTAAACCCGTCCAGGGCCCAGGTGTGCAAGTGGCTGCCGAGGTGCGCTTTGCGGTCGAAATGGCATCGGTCATTGGCTCGCCCCATGAGGTTCTGAGCCTGAGCACCTCTCCGATCAGCCCGCTTTCCTTCCCCGGCGCCATGGCCGA
Source organism: uncultured Anaerolineaceae bacterium (assembly GCA_964575225.1). Lineage (GTDB taxonomy): Bacteria > Chloroflexota > Anaerolineae > JAAYZQ01 > JAAYZQ01 > CAZNQW01. The sequence goes on from CAZNQW010000124.1 coordinate 10,249, forward strand.
ATGCGTCATCGAGATCGCTCGGGCCAATGTGCCCTTTGCCCCCCTACCCTGCCCTACAGCAGGGGCCACGGCTCCTCTGTCCCTGGCCGGAGCGCTGGCCCAGCAGAGCGCTGAGAACCTGGCCTGCATCGTCCTGGCGCAATTGGTGCAGCCGGGCCTGCCCATTGTCTACTGCGGTCGGCTTGCGGTGATGGAGCCTCGCACAGGAGGGTCGGTCTGGGGAGGCGTGGAACTGGGATTGATCTCGGCCGTCACAGTGCAGATCGGCCATTTCTATCACCTGCCCGTGAATGTCTATGGCTTTTCCACCAATTCGCACATCCTCGATGTGCAGAACGGCTACGAGCGGGCCCTGAACGCAGCCATCCCTGCACTGGCTGGCGCCGATGAGCTGTCGGGCGTCGGCGAGATGTCGGCCGGCATCCAGGGGTCTTTGGCCCAAATGGTGTGCGACAACGAGATTGCCGCCAGCATCCGCCGCTTGCGCCGGGGAATCCAGGTCACCGAAGATACCCTGGCCCTGGAGGTTATCGGTCAGGTAATGGGCGGTTCCCGAAACTTTTTGGATCAGATGCATACGGTGCGCCACCTGCGCGCCGGCGAGCTTTTCGTAACCAAATTGGCCGAACGTCGCTCTTGGGAAGATTGGGAGCGCCACGATCGCCAGCTCATGGCCGACCGCGCTCAAGCTGAGGCGGAGCGCATCTTGGCTGAGCATCAAGTACCCCAGCTTACAGAAGAACAACAGCGCCATCTCCAGGAAATCATGCAGGAAGCAGAGTCAGAACTGGTGTCATCTTAGGCC
>CAZNQW010000125.1:0-10965 GCA_964575225.1 uncultured Anaerolineaceae bacterium
CGAGTACCAGGGGCGAGGGGATGCCTATGTGGACCTGATCGTCGAGGAGATGCTGTCCGCGGTGGCCGCCCTGCCCGATCCACCCCCCTTTTGCGATCTGTTTTGTGAGGAGGGCGCCTTTTCGCTGGAACAGTCGCGCCGCATCCTCCAGGCGGCCCAGGGGTTGGGGTTTGGGCTCAAGGTCCACGTCGACGAGTTCAAGCCGCTGGGCGGGACACGCCTGGCGGTGGAGATGGGGGCCGTGTCGGCCGATCACCTGGTGTGCACGCCGCCCGACGAGATCGAGTTGTTGGCCCGCTCCGATACCATCGCTGTTTCGCTGCCCGGCACCCCCTTCGGCCTGGGACACTGCGAATACACCCCGGCCCGGGCCCTCATCGACGCCGGGGGCGCGCTGGCGCTGGCCACCGATTGCAACCCCGGAACCTGTTGGTGCGAGAACATGCAGTTCATGATCGCTCTGGCCTGCCGCTACATGGGGATGACGCCGGCAGAAGCCATCTGCGCGGCCACCCTCAATGCGGCCCATGCGCTGGGCCTGGGCGATGACCGGGGCAGCCTGGAACCGGGCAAACGGGCCGATCTCTGTCTACTGGATGTGCCTTCCTATCCCCATCTGGCCTATCGCTTTGGCGTCAATCTGGTGCATACCGTGGTCGTAGGGGGGCAGGTTCTCGGCAGGCCTTTGGGAAGCGGCTGAGCCGCTATGCCTCTGGAATGCGGATCGCCCCCCAGACGGGGACAATGAACTCCTCGGGCCGGGGTTCCGCTGGAGCGACTGGCCTTGTTCGCTGCGGTGTGTCTGGTCCGCACGGCGACGCAAGAGCCGCCGCGTGGTCACCTCGAACCGCCGCCGGATTGAAGCCCCGATGGTTGTGTGGTAGAATGGGGACCGGAGGATAGAGACGAGCATGCGTATTGTGTTAATCAGCCCCAAGTCGAGCGTTTGGAATTCACGCAGTCACATTCACATGGGGCTGGGTTATCTGGCTGGCGCGTTGATCGCAGCGGACTATACCGATGTGACCTTGTTCGACGCCGAAGTCGAAGACGAGTCGGTCGAATCCCTTTTGGCGCGGGAGCGCTTTGATCTGGTCGGCATCTCCAGCCCCACGCCCCTGATCTATGAGGCATGGGAGGCCGCGGCGCAAGCCAAGAAGCAAGGCGCCATCACCATCCTGGGCGGCCCCCACCTGACCCTCATGCCCGACGAATCGATCCGGCGGGCGGAGGTAGACCTGGTGGTGCGGGGAGAGGCCGAAGAGACCCTCGTCGAGATCGTTCGGGAGATCGAGGGCGCATTGGAAAGGACCAAGGGGACAGGCTCGGGCTTGGCGGCCGACGCCCTGCCCGCTTGCCGGTTCGAACCCATCGGCGGCTTGAGTTGGAAGGACCCTTCGGGGAAGGTGGTACACAACTCCAACCGCCCGCTGCGCCGCGAGATCGAGGGGCTGCCCTGGCCTGCCTATCACCTGTTCAAGATCGATCGTTACACCAACCTGCAACCGATCACCGATGGGTTGGATCCCAAGGCGCGCGCCTATACCCTGGTCACCAGCCGCGGGTGCCCCTACCAGTGCATCTACTGCTCCAAGCCCATCACCGGCAATACCTGGCGGGCGCGCTCGCCCCAAGATGTGGTGGCCGAATGGCGCTATCTGGTGGAGGAGATGAAGGCCACCGAAATCGGCATCACCGACGACGTGTGGAACCTTCAACTCGACCGGGCCAAAGAGATCTGCCGCCTGCTGATCGAACAGGGACTGACCCAAGTGCCCTGGGTGACCGTCCATGGCATGCGAGCCGATCACACCGACGCCGAGCTGTTCCAGTTGATGAAGCAAGCCGGTTGCAAGCGGGTTGGCTTTGGCGTGGAGAGCGGCAACCAGGCCGTCCTTGACGCCATCAAAAAGAAGCAGACGTTGGACGATGTGCGACGGGCGTTCCGCGACGCCAAGGCGGCCAAGCTCCAGACCATGGGCTTTTTCATCTTTGGCCTGCCATCCGACACCGAAGCGTCCATGGACGACACCATCAATTTTGCGCTGGAACTCGATCCCGATCTGGCGAATTTCATGATCGCCGCACCCTATCCGGGCACTGAGCTGTGGGAGATCGCCCGCCGCGACGGTCGGCTCTTTAGCCAGGACTGGCGGGACTATGCCATTCACGACGAGAAGGCGCGCTACGAGTTGCCGACGTTGCCGGCCGACTTGGTGGAACGCAAGTGGCACGAGGCCTACCGCCGCTTTTACCTGCGACCCAGCCGGATCTGGCGCAAACTGACGAGCGCTGACACCTGGCGGCGGCTGCCCCACTATGTCCACGATTTCGGCCGATTCTTTTTGGGGCACAAAAAGGCCGCAAGCTGACCCGGCGCGGCCATTCCGTCAGACCCCGAATCCCAAGATCGCCATCCCAGTTGACCGGTTTTCAGGGCGCGGCCGTCCGCCAAAAGCGCAGGCCGCCACCGTCCTCAGGGGCGGCGACCAGATTGAATGACAACTTTGTAACAGCCCTCCCCAACGCCCGCGCAGTCCGTTGACACCCATGCCAAAGTGGGGTAGAATAGCGTTCCTAGATTCAGAGAGGATGCCTTTTTGATGATCAAAAGAGTTGCATTGCTGATGAGCCTGATCCTCCTGGCGGCGCTGGTGCTGCTGGGCTGTTCGACGAACCGCCTGGGGTCGGCATCGGTGACGGCGACGCCGACGAAAACCCCGCGGGCGCTGTTTACGGCAACGCTGACCACCGCTCCCACAACAGTCCCCACCGACACCCCCCTGCCGCCCACACAGACGCCCATGCCGCCCACCGAGATCCCGCCGACGGAAGAGCCACCGGCCGAGGAGTTGCCAACCGAAGCACCGACTGACACCCCCCTGCTGCCCACCGACACGCCTGTCCCGCCGACGGCAACCCCGGCGGCACCCACGAACACGCCCCGCCCCCAGCCAACCGCGACGCCGGTCCCGCCGACGAGCACGCCCAAGCCCCAGGTGGACTTTCGGGTCAAGGAGATCGTGGCCTTTGTGGACGGCAGCCTGAGTGTCAGCGGCAACCACAACGTGTACTTTACAGTGATCGATGCGGGGGGGGGCACCATCGATGGCGTCATCCTGGAGGAAGTCAACAACGTGCCGCCGACCCAGGTAATCAGCGGCGACAAGGGGCCGGGCAAGGCCGAGTTTGTCATGTGGGCCGGCGACTACAAGTTCAAGGTAGTGGGCCATGTCAACGGCAAGGCCTTTTCCAGCGAGACGACCCACGTGCTGTCCATTGTATTCGAGCACGCCGTGTGGGAGGATCTGATCCGGGGCGGCATCTGCACGGACGAAGCGTCGTGCCGCGCGCTGGGCCCCAGCCATTTTAGCTACAACGTCACCTTCCAGCGGACCTATTAGCCGATGGGAGCCGAACTGATCCTGCGCCGGGGGCGAGCCGACGACCTCCCGGCGGTGGAGCGCATTTGCACCCAGACCTGGGACTGGGGCGATTACGTCCCTCTGGTCTGGGAAGAATGGTTGGCCGATCCTCAGGGCTTTGTCCTGGTGGGCGAGATCGAGGGCCAGGCGGTGGCCCTGAACAAGATCACCTTTCTGGCAGCGGATCAGGTCTGGCTGTCGGGGATGCGGGTCGATCCGGCCTTCCGCGGTCGGGGGGTGGCGGGTCGGTTTCTGGACTATGGCATCGACTGTGCTCGCCAGCAGGGCGCGCGGGTGGTGCGCCTGGCGACGGGCGATACCAACGCGCCGGTGCACACCCTGGCCCGCCGCGCCGGCATGAGTTGCCTCGGTTCGTTTGCCGTGGGCCGGGCCGAGGCACTGCAAAAAGGCGATGCGCCGGTGGTGCTGGCGCCCGAGCACGAGCCGCAGGTGCGGGCGCTGCTCGACCGGGGGTCGATCTTACGCCAGGCCCGCGGGCTGTATAGCGTCCACTGGACCTGGCAGGAGCTTTTGCCCGAGCGGGTGGCCCAATTCCTGGCCCATGGGCAGATGGTGGCGCGGATCGACGCCCAGGGCCAGATGCGGGCTCTGGCTTCGGTTCACCTGGATCCGGTAGATGAAGAGATGTGGATCGGGTTCGTGGAGGGCGATCCTGGCTCGGTGGAGTGGCTGGCCCGAGCGGTTCGCGTCCATGCGTCTCGCGTGGGCGCCACGGTGTTGGAGGTGATGCTGGCCGATGTGGACGGACTGCGCGATGCCTTTTCGGCCGCGGGCTATGTCACCGACGACCAGGAGGGCGAACTGCTGATCTTTGAGAGAAGGCTTGCCCGCGATGGACAAGGACATGGCGAGTAGGACAACGAGCGCCCGTTGGATCGGATGGGCGGGCGTCCTTTTGCTGGTCGCGATCGCCCTGGGGGCGTTGGTGGCTTTTGCCCGGCCGGTCTGGTCCGAGTTCCTCTTTGCGGTCACGGGTGAAGAGTCGCTGGCGGGCCAGGTGCGCGGCGGCCTGGAATGGATGGGCAACCTGACCCGTCGTCAGCCCGAGACGGCGGACGACGTGCCGGTGGCCAACGCCGGCGTCCATCCCTTTGGCGTGAACGCCTTTTTGCAGGAAGAGGTCGAGCCTGCCAAACGCGAGCGCGCCGTCCAGATGATGGCCGAGGCGGGTATCCACTGGATTCGCCAGGAATTTCCCTGGGAGGACATCGAAATCCACGGCAAGGGCGATTTTGAGGACCGCCGCCACGATCCCTATCGCTCCGCCTGGCAAAAGTACGACCACATTGTGGACCTGGCCGATCAGTACGGCTTGGAGATCATTGCCCGCCTGAGCAATCCCCCCTCCTGGAGCCGGGCCCAGGGCGACGAGGGGGGCACCTTGGCTCCACCCGATGACCTGGACGACTATGGCGATTTTGTCGAAACCGTGGTGCGTCGCTACCAGGGCCGCATCCGCTACTACCAGATCTGGAACGAGCCCAACATTTACCCCGAGTGGGGCGAACGGGCCGTGAGCCCCGAGGAGTACACCGAGTTGCTCAAGGTGGGCTACCAACGGGTCAAGCAGGTGTGTCCCGATTGTGTGGTCCTGTCGGGGGCGTTGGCCCAGACCATCCCCCTGGGTCCCCGCGACCTGACCGACTTGATATTTCTGCAGCGCATGTACGACGCCGGGGCGGGCGACTATTTCGACGTGCTGGCGATGCAGGGCTATGGCCTGTGGTCGGGCCCCACCGACCGGCGGATGCGGCCCCGCGTGCTAAACTTTTCCCGTCCCCTGTACCTGCGCGAGATCATGGTCCACAACGGCGACGCCGACAAGCCGATCTGGATCACCGAGATGAACTGGAACGCGCCCCCCGATGACCTGCCCGACAAGCCCTTTGGCTCGGTGACGCTGGAACAACAGGCGCGCTACGCCGTGCTGGCCTATCAGCGCGCTCAGCAAGAGTGGCCCTGGCTGGGCGTGATCAACTTTTGGTTTTTCAAGCGGGCCTCCGACGCCGAACAGAATCAACCCATGTACTATTTTCGGATGGTCGAGCCCGATTTCACCTCCATGCCGGTCTATCAGGCCCTGAGCGACTGGGCCCACAGCGCCGAGGCGCGGGTGCTCTATGGCGGCGTCCATCAGGAGGACCACTGGGCGCTGCAATACGAAGGCGCGTGGGAGACGCGCGCCGATCCCAAGGCGGAGATGGGCGCCTACCGCGTGGCCGACGAACCGGGCGCCCGGCTGTCCCTGGCCTTCGAGGGCGTTCGGCTGTGGCTCCAGGCGGGACCCAAACAGGGGGACGCGCTGGTCTATGTGCTGGATGGTCAGGCGGAGCAGGCGGTGCCTTCCACAGCCGGGGAGAGGATCTTGCTGGTGGACGATCTGTCGCCGGGACCGCACACCCTCACCATTCGGGCCGAATCGGGCGCGCTGGCGGTGGATAGCCTCACGGTGGAGCGCCGATCCTGGATCGGGCTCGCGCTGGCTGTCGGCGCTGGGGTGGCTGGGGTCATCTTGGCGGCGGTGGTCGGGTCTGCTGTGACCCGGCACCGGCGTTGGTACCGGCGCAGCCGGGCCGGGCGCTGATCGCCTTCGGGTCGGAACCATGAAGACATCGCAAAAAGCGAGCCTCGCAGCGCTGCTGGTGATTCTGCTGCTGGCGGGCGCCCTTCGGTTCTACGGCCTGGATGCTCAGAGCCTGTGGAACGACGAGGGCACGAGCGTGGCTCTGGCCCGGCAGGGGCTGGGGGCCATTGCCCGCGCCGCGGCTCTCGACATCCACCCCCCTCTGTACTATTGGCTGTTGAGCGGTTGGGTGCGATTGCTGGGCGACAGCGAAACCGCCGTGCGCGCCCTTTCGGCCCTGCTGGGGGTCGGCCTCGTGGCCCTGACCTTTGCCCTGGGGCAACGCCTGGCAGGGCCTTGGACCGGCCTGTGGGCGGCCCTGTGGGCGGCGATCCACCCCTTTCAGATCTACTATTCCCAGGAAGCGCGGATGTACATGCTGCTGGCGGTGGTGACCGCCGCCACGGTCTGGGCGCTGGTCCGGTGGGTCGATGGGGAAACCTGGACGGCCCTGGGAGCGCTGGTTCTGCTGGAGGCCGTCGGGCTGTATACCCACTATTCCTACCTCTTTTGCATCCTCATTGTGAACTTGGCTTATCTCCTGTGGCTGGCCCTGAATCGTCGATCCGGTCTTCGGCCCGCCCATGTGCTGCGTTGGACGGCGGCCCAGGGCGCCGTCGTCCTGCTCTACCTGCCCTGGCTGCCCACGGCGCTGCGCCAGGTGACCACCTGGCCCAGCCCGACGCAGGACTCTGCGCTGGGTGCGGCCCTGGCCCACACCTGGCAATGGCTGGTGTTAGGTCCCACCGCCGAGACGGGTCGATGGACTCTGGCCTTGTTGCTGGCTGTTGGGCTGGCCGGGTGGGGGGTAGTGGCCCTGGCCCTGGGTGCACATCGTGAAAACGCTCGGCGCCCGCGTCTCGGGGGCGCCACAGAGCCTGACGACAGCGCAGGCCGCCCCTGGGGACAGGGGCCGGGCGATGTGCACCTTCGCGCGCGGTGGGCCGCCGGACTGGGCCTCCTGTGGCTGGGATTGCCGGTGATCCTGATGTTCGCCCTGGGGCTGTACCGCGAGGCCTATCTCAAGTTCTTGCTGGTCAACGCGCCGGCGCTGTGCCTGCTGATGGCCTGCGGCCTTACGGCGCGCCTGCCCGGCTCTTCGGTGACGGGGGCGCGGCTGGTGCGGGGCCTGCAAGGGGTGGTTGCCCTGGTGGCCCTGGCCTCCAGCCTCGTGGTGCTGTGGGGCGCCTACACCGACCCGGTCCACGCCCGCGACGACTACCGGGGCATCGCCGCCTACATCGAGGCGGTGGGCCAGCCCGGCGACCTTGTGATCCTCAACGCGCCGGGCCAGCAGGAGGTTTTCGGCTACTATTACCGGGGCGCCTTGCCGGTGGTCCCCTTGCCCGAGAGCAGGCCGCCCGACCCGGCGCAGACCGAGGCGGCCCTGGCGGACCACGTCCAGCCGGGGACGCGGGTGTTCGCTGTGCTGTGGGCCACCGACGAGAGCGACCCACAGCGCCTGGTCGAGGGCTGGCTGGATCGCTCCACCTTCAAGGCCCTCGATAGCTGGTACGGCAATGTGCGACTGGCGGTGTACGCCGCGCCCGAACAGGCCCCGGCGGCACCGGAATTTGCCGTGGACGCCTGGCTCAAGAACCCCGAGACAGGCGATGAGGTCCGACTGGTGGGATCGAACCTGCTCAACGAGCGGCTGGCGGCGGGCGATATCGCCCAGTTGGCCCTGTTCTGGCAGGTCGAAGCCCAGCCGGTCCAGCGCTACAAGGTGTTCGTGCACGTGTTGGACGGCGGCAATCAGATCGTGGGCCAGCGGGACGCCGAACCCGGCGGGGGTGTACTCTTGACCACCGTGTGGGAGCCGGGCGAGCCGGTGATCGACTATTGGGGGGTGCCCATCCATCCGGCTACGCCGCCGGGTCGCTATCGGGTCGAGGTGGGCATGTACAACCCCGAAACGGGGCAGCGCCTGCTCACGGCCGACGGCGAGGGCCAGATCTGGCTGGAACCGTTGGTGGTGGAACGCCCCTTGGCTCCGGCGCCTACCGCTGCCCTGGGGATGCAGCACGAGGCCGGCGCCGACCTGGGTGGTCTGGTCCTCCTGGGGTACGACCTCTACAGGCTAGGGATGGAGCACCAGCCCGATGCGCCATTGCGCCCGGGAGATCTGCTGCACGTGAATCTGTACTGGACCACGAGCCAGCCCTTGCCGGGGGATTGGGGGGTAGAGATCGCCGTGGTCGATGCGGGGGGGCGGGTCCAGGTCCAGATCAGCGGCGAACCGGTGGGCGGATACCCCACTGGCCAGTGGCAAGCGGGCGACTTGTGGCGGGGCCAGTTTGCCCTGCCCCTGCCTGCTGACCTACCCGGTGGCCGCTATCGGCTGCGGATCGGGGCCATCGCGCCGGATGGGGACAGGCTCCACGAGTTCCTAGCAGAGCCATTTTGGGTAGGGGATTGACCTGTTTTAGAGCTTTCGGCCACGGGTGCCCGAGCTGGCGCAAGGTGGGTTGATAACTCTCAAGATGCGGACCCTCGCTTGCGCCTGCCTGCGCAGGCAGGGGTGATGCAATCAAACGGGAGATTGAAGCAAGTACCCGACTACCAGTGTTTGGTCCAGTTGACAATGGCCGCCTGGTGCCCGTCGCCCCCCGGCTTGCAGCGGTTGGTGTCAAAGGTGATGCTGACGGAGGCGGAGGCCTGGACCGGTTGGCCGTTGATCTCCACGACCCGCGCCGTGCAGGTCCAGTTCTGGGGGCTGGACTGACCAAAAGCAAAGTCATAGTGCCCGGGCTCGTATTCCCCCGGGGTGCCCGAGGGGTGGGAGCGCCACACATTCCCGTAGCAGTCGACTTCTATGACGACGCCGTTCACGGGGTTGCCCGCCAGGTCGACGACGACGCTTTGCTTGGCAATGTTCGGGCCGATGCAGTTGGGAGCCACCAACGGATCCCAGACGACTTGACCCGTGAACTGGAACTGGGGTTTGGGCGTCGGGGTGATGGTAGGTGGCTTGGGCTTGGGTGTGGGCGCCTTGGTGGGCTTGGGCGCCGGCGTGGAGGTTGGCGGGATGGGCGTCGCGGTAGCCACCGCGACGCTCGCGCCGGGGATGATCAGCCTCTGATCGATCTGAAGGACGCTGTTCTCGCTCAAGCCGTTGGCCTGGGCCAAGGCCTCGATGGTCACACCATACTTTTGGGCGATGATCGACAGGCTCTCGCCTTGTTGAACGGTGTGCATCACGGGCGCCAGCGTGGGTTCAGGCGTGATTGCCGCCTCGGTCAAGGGCTCGGTGACGGTGAGCGCGCCGGTGGGCACCATCGCGGGGGTGGGTGTGGGGCTGACGGGCGTCCGCGTCGGGATTGTCGTGCAGGTGGGCAGGACGATCCATTTGGAGGGTTGGGTCCAATTGGGCGACTCGACGTCCATGGCCTGAAAGGTGGGCTTGGGGGTTCGTAGCGCAAGAGCGGAAGGTTGCTGACGGGCGGCAAGTTGCGTGAACGCCGTGCTAAAAATGATATAGTTGAGTAGCACCAGGATAATGAGAATGGCCCAATGTCTCCACTTCATGCTCGTGCCCCTTTGCCCAGTACGGGTTGCCCGGACTTTTCCAGGTATAGATGCCCACTTTGGGTTCACAGTATACCACGTTCTGGGTGATTGCGCAACCGCGGGATTCGCTCGGTTAGCGTTGAAATTGGATCAATATCACAAAGATAGCTATAATTGGGCAACGGCCTGGGTTGCCGGGATGCCGGTGCTGGCGGGCCGCTTGAGAGGAGGGCAGGATGATAGAGGTTTCGGTGATTGCCACAGTCCTGAATGAGGGACCGGCTATGGAAAAACTGCTGGTGTCGCTGGCCTCTCAAACCCGCCTGCCCGATCAAGTGGTCATCGTCGATGGCGGCTCGCAGGACGAAACGCTGTCCATCCTCGCAAGCTGGGCCGAAGCCGAGCAGCTTTCGCCGCGGCTGCCGCTGCGGGTGGAGAGCAGGCCGGGGGCCAATATCTCTGAGGGGCGTAATGCCGCCATCGAGGTTGCCGACGGCGAAGTGATTGCGTCGACCGATGCCGGGGTGCGGCTGGAACCCAACTGGCTGGAATCGCTGGTCGCTCCCTTTGAGGTCCCTACCGGTGGCCCGTTGGTCAGCGTGGTCTCGGGTTGGTTTGTGGCCGATCCCCAGACACCCTTTGAGACGGCGATGGGCGCCACCGTCTTGCCCGATCTCGGCGAGATCAACCCTGAAACGTTCCTGCCTTCCAGCCGGTCGGTGGCCTTTCGGAAATCGGCCTGGGAAGCGGTAGAGGGCTACCCCGAGTGGTTGGACTATTGCGAGGATCTGATCTTTGACCTGCGTTTGAAAGAGTTGTTTGGCCCTTTTCCCTTTGCGCCCGAGGCCTGCGTCCATTTTCGCCCCAGGAGCAATCTGCGCGCCTTTTTCAAGCAGTATTACCGCTATGCGCGGGGCGACGGCAAGGCCGATCTGTGGCGCCGGCGGCATGCCATCCGCTACCTGACCTACCTGGTCGCCGGACCGCTGCTGGTGGCGCTGGCGGTCTTTCATTCTCCCTGGTGGTGGTTGGCCCTGGTGGCGGGCTTGGGTGTGTATGTGGCAACACCCTATCGACGCCTGGGTCCTATGCTTTCTGGATATTCCTTTTGGGGGCGGCTACAGGCGGTGATGCTGGTGCCCGTCATCCGCGTGGTGGGCGACGTGGCCAAAATGCTGGGCTATCCCGCGGGGTGGGTGTGGCGTTGCCGCAATTGGCGGCGGGACGAGATCCACTGGCGCGAGCGGTAGAGGCCGGGATTTGGCTGGACCTCAGGGTTCGCTCGTGGTGATGGGCGGGCCCGGGCGCGCGTGGGCAGCCATTTTCTCCTGCAGGATGGCCAGTAGACGGTCGCAGTGGAGGATGTGTCCCGAAAAGCGGACTAGG
>CAZNQW010000126.1:0-10888 GCA_964575225.1 uncultured Anaerolineaceae bacterium
CTTTGACTTGTTCCTTCAGCTTCCAAAGGGCTTCCAGGCTGTCCCAGTTGCGGTCTTTGATGGAGATCAGGATCCGGCCGACCAGGGCGGGGTCTACCTCGCCGATGACTTCACCGACGGCAGCCTGGAGGTCCATGGAGGATTGGAATTGGGCCAGGTTCAGGATCCAATGCAGCCGGAAATGGCGCTCCTGGATGTCAATGGCTTCTTCCAAAAAGACCATCAGGTCCTGTAGAGAAGCTTCTTCGGTGGGGAAGGTGTCCAGATACTCGAAATTGCGTTTGATCTCGGGGAGATAGCGCTCGTTCCACCAATCCAGGAACTTGGCCGCGTAGGTGGGCATGATCCAGCCGTAATAGGGACCGACCATTGCTGCCGACTCGGCTTCGCGGGGAACGATGGCGCTGTACAAATAGCCGTTGACGCGCTTGCCAATCCAGGCCTTGCCCAGAGGAAAGCCAAACCGCCGATACATGTAATCAAGGGTGGGTCCCCACCAGCCATTCAGGCTCCAATACATGGGCGAGATAGGCCGTGGGCAGTGGTTGTCATCGACAAACCAGAAGAGTCCTTTTTCCTCCTCTGACTCCCACTCGATAGGGAACGACTCGTCGCCGAAAAACGTGCCAAGGATCTCGTTCGAATCAGCCATCGAAAAAACCTCCTTCGGTTTCTTGGGTTGGGCACCCGATCAGAGAATGTCAGCTTGGAACGGACACGCGGTCTCGTAAGGGGATAGGGCGCCTCCTTTCTCGACGGTTGGGTCGCTGGTCGCAAGTTGTGTCCGATTTTCGATTTTCGAGAATCGATAACAGGAGTATACCACACGGAAGGCGATCTGTCAAGAAGTAAAAATCGGTGGAGGCACGGCAAAAGTGGGCTACGCGCGCCCGAGCACCCCGATCTACGTCCGCTCGTGACCAGTCTGGCCTAGTCACCGTTCAACAGATCGTCGGGCGGGGTGCCCATTTCCTCGATGTGGCGCTGCATCGCTTTCATGGCTTTGCTTGGATTGCGCGATTGAATCGCTTCCAGCAGTTCCTGGTGGCGCGCTGCCAGGTAGGCTGGTTCGTAGCGGGCTTTGCGATACGTTACGATGCTCCAGGTGCCGAATTGGAGGGTTTTCCACAATTGATATAGAGTCTTGTTGCGAGACACGCGGATGATGGCCTCGTGGAACGAGTTGTCCAGCCGCACAATCCTGTCGATGTCGTCTTGGCGGGCGGCTTCCATCATCTCATCCAGAATGCACTGAAGTTCGGCAGCGTCTTCCTCAGTCATGCGTGAAGTTGCCAGTCGGGCTCCCAGCGATTCCAAGGCGGCGCGAACCGTATAAGTCTCCCATAGCTCTTCGGGTGTAAACGATCGGACCGAGGTTCCTTTGTAGGGCTCGTTCTCTAGAAATCCGAGCAGGATCAGATCGCGGATGGCTTCGCGCACCGGCGCCTGACTCACACCCAGCCGACGGGCCATCGAGCTCTCAATGATCCGATCTCCTGGTTTGAGATCGCCATTGAGGACGGCTTCGATGATGTACTCCTTAACGCGGTCGCTGAGGACCACGCGAGGGATGCGCTGATCGGAAATGTCGTCGGCAAGCAGGCGGCTGGGATGCATAGAACTCTCCGTAGATCAGCGAGGTCACCATTTGAACCGGCGGAATCTGCCGAGACGGACCTCAAGGCACACGTGACAAACGATTATCGATATTGCAATCATTCTACCATGTTTTTGCCCCTTGTCAAATGGGCGTTTTCCCTGGTAGCAGGGCAGTCTCACTCCAAACATCGCCTGTTCTCTTTGGGCCAATCGCCGATTTGACAGGAACAGAAAATGGGGTACAATGGTGTCAAACTTAATCGATAATCGATTCAAAGAAGAACAAGATTCGATGTCAGAGAGGAGTGAACGATGAAGTACATCCGCGAGCAAGACGTCGAAGGGGATCGCATCGGACCGCCGCATCAGCGGGTCATCCGTCACCTGATCACCCCTGAAAACATGGGCAGCAAGTTCGTGTGGCTTGGCACCAGTTCGGTCGATCCGGGCTTTACGAGCAACGCCCATTTCCATGAGGACCAGGAAGAGGTCTTTTACTGCGCAGCAGGAAAAGGGCGGATTCGCGTGGACGATGAGGAGATTGTATTTGAGGTGGGAACGGCGGTTTACGTCCCGCCCAAGGCCGTCCACCAGTTGATCAACGATGGCACCGAAGTTCTGAAGGCGGTGTCGGCGGTGGCGCCGCCCTTTGAGCAGGCCAAGTATCGCCGAGATCACAATTTGTCAGACTAGATCGCAAGGCTCCAGCCCGCAAGTTCGCCGGGGGTGGAGCCTTCTGTCTGGTAGGGGGTGGGGAGAATGCGGTTACAAGGTCGAGTGGCCCTCGTGACAGGCGCAGGCCGAGGCATCGGTCTGGCCATTGCCCAGGCCTTTGCTCGGGAGGGGGCGCGCGTCGCGCTGTGTGACGTAAAGGCTGCGTTCCTGGAGGATGCGCTGAGTGCGATCAAGGAGCTGGGCGGCGAGGCGTTGGCCTTTGAGATGGATGTGACCGTCCGAGTGCAGATCGACAATGTCGTCCGGCAGGTGGTAGAGAAATGGGGCCGGTTGGACATTTTGGTGAACAATGCCGGGATCTATGAGGTGCTGCCCGTTGAAGAGATCACCGAGGCTCAGTGGGATCGGCTGTTGGCGGTGAACCTCAAGGGCGCGCTGTTGTGTTGCCAGGCGGTGATCCCGGTCATGAAGCGCCAGGGATCGGGCCGGATCATCAACATGGCCTCTTCGGCCGGCAAATCGGGGGGACTCTTGGCGGGTGCCCACTATGCTGTGTCCAAGGCCGGGCTCATGTGTCTGGCCAAACAGTTGGCGCGGGAATTGGGCCCGTATGGCATCACGGCCAACGCGGTGGCGCCAGGCCGCATCGACACGCCCATGATCCATACCGTGTCCGATGAGGAGAACGATGCCTTTTGCGAGAGAACACCCTTGGGACGCCTTGGCACAGCCGAGGATGTGGCCAATGCGGTGTTGTTCCTGGCATCCGACGAGGCGAGCTTTATCACCGGTGAGGTGATGGACGTTAACGGCGGCCTGTTGATCGACTGAGGGCGCGCCTAATCCACCGGAGTCAGGGCGATTTTGAGGCCTTCCCGGCTCTCAAAGAGGCGAAAGGCCTCGCGCCATTCGGTGATGGGCAGGACGTGGCTGATTAACGTTTGGGGGTTCACCTTGCCCTGTTCCATGAGGGCGAGGGCCTTGTGCCAGGAGGTCCAGCGCTGTCCCAGCGAACCCGTGACGAGCAGCTCTTTGTAGGCGATGCGGTCAAAGCGCAGCTCAAAAGGACCGGAAAAGAGGCCGATCTGGGTGTATCGACCGCCGCGGCGGGTGAGGTCCAGACCCAGCCGGGCGGCGGGAGGGGCGCCCGCACACTCGAGGAAGACATCGGCGCCCTGATTGGCCGTCAGTCCGTGTACCAGTTTTAAGATGTCTTGGGCGCCCAAATCTACGGTCTGATCGGCGCCCAACTGGCGGGCCAATGCCAGGCGCTGAGCGTCTTGGGCGGTGCCGCACATGATGGCATAGCCTCCGGCTGCTTTGACCAACTGGAGGCATAGCAGGCCGATGGGCCCTGGGCCGGTGATAACTACCAGGTCGCCCGCCGAAATGGTGGTTAGCTCCAACACGGCATGGACGCAGCAGGCCAGCGGCTCTGTGAGCGCGCCCGCCTCAAAGCCCACGTTGGCGGGCAACGGGTGAACTTGGTGTTGGTTGACCACACAGTAACGGGCAAAGCAGCCGTCGAAGGCATAGCCGAGGACGTCGCGGTCGGCGCACATGTTATAGTGGCCCATGCGGCATTGGAGGCAGACCCCACAGGATCGGGCGGTCGTTTCGCAGGTCACCCGGTCGCCGACAGACAGGCCCTCGACGCCGCTGCCCAGCTCGGTGATCACGCCCGAGAATTCGTGGCCCATGATGACCGGGGGTTTGATGGCAATGGCAATTTCGTCATGGTAGATGTGAAGATCGGAGCCACACACGCCGGCCATTTTGACTTCGACCTTGACCTGACCTGGGCCCGGACGGGGTTCGTCCACCTGGCGGATTTCGACGTTGCCTGCCCCACGCGCATATTTGACGATGGCTTGCATGGATAGCCTCCTTGACTGGAACGGTGTGGGGTCATTGTACGTCACTATGAGCGGGCTGTCAATCCGAGCACCGTGGCTTTTTGGAGTACACGTCTGGTTCGCTAGGACGCTTGTTTGTGCAGAAATCGCGCGGCTGAAAACTGACGCGCTCCAAAGTTTGTTTTTTCCCTTCGGGCACCATCGCATTGATACTGCAAATGCGTTTGTCCTGGGGACCGGGGTAGGGTTGCGGCAAAGGCTGGGCGCGCTGGATGGCTGCTTGGAGAATTTGACAGCCGGGGTAGCCTGTGGTAGAATTTTGGTGGTTCGGTGAATCGATAATCGGTTATCGAATAGCCGAGACGTCGAGAGCCTTCTACACGCAGTACGTTCGAACCCCCAGCTTTTGTGTATGCCCAGTAGGGCGGTCTTGATTGGGATTTTTTTGCGATAGGGAGTGGCCCCAATGGCAGGGGCAGAGAGGAGGGCAGTAGCATAAGACTTTGACAGGCAGGCTTTCGTTTGCGTTCAAATAGGCATTTGACGAGAAATGGAGGGTTACCTCATGAGAGAAGTCAGTTACTATGCGCCGGCGAATGTCGGCGAAGCGGTAAAGCTACTGGCCGAGTTGGGTGGTAAGGCAGCAGTCCTCGCCGGTGGCACGGACCTGGTCCCGGAACTAAACTACTACGATACGAATCCGGGTGCGTTGCTCTACATCGGTAATTTGGGTCTGAGCTATGTCAAGGAAGAGGGCGGAAAGCTGCTGATTGGCGCCGGAACGACCATTGCCCAATTGCTCGCCAACGATCTGGTGGCCAAAAAGATGGGCGTGGTGGCACAGGCTGCGGCGACCCATGGCAGTCCTGCCATCCGAACGGCGGCGACCATTGGCGGCAATATCTGCCAGGCCTCGCCAGCAGGCGATGCGATCCTGCCCCTCATGGTCTCCGACGCCGAGCTGGTTCTTGCCAGCGCCAAGGGCGAGCGGGTTGTGGCCATCAAGGACTTTTTCACCGGACCTGGCGAATCGGTTCGAAAACCGGATGAATTGCTCATCGAGATCCGTGTTCCCTCGCTGCCGGGCAAGGCCGCCTTTGCCAAGCTAGGGCGCCGCAAGGCTCAGGTCCTTGCCATCGTGTCTGCGGCCGCCAGGCTTGAGGTGGTGGATGGCGTGTGCAAGAGTGCCCGTATCGGCATAGGGTCCATGGCGCCGACGCCCGTCCGCTGCCCCAAGGCCGAAGCATTGATCGTGGGCAAAGCGGTGAACGAAGCCTTGATCGCCGAATGCGCCGCCCAGGCGGTTGCCGAGTGCTCGCCGATTGATGATGGGCGGGCTACGGCTTGGTACCGCAAAGAGGCGGGAACTGCACTGGTCGCTCGGGTTTTGGCCCGGGCTGCCGGTGTATAGAGGGAGCAAGGAGGCGAATCAACGATGAAACATATACTTTCGTTTACCCTGAATGGCGTTCCGACCGATGTGCTGGTCACGCCGACCGAGACTCTGCTTGACGTCTTGCGCGAAAAGCTGGGTGTGACCAGCCCCAAGCGCGGCTGCGACGATGGCGATTGCGGTGCCTGCACGGTCCTGCTGAATGGCGAGCCTGTTCGGTCCTGCCTGACCGTTGCTTTGACGGTCGCGGGCAAAGAGGTCTTGACCACCGAGGGTCTGACTCCTGGGGCGGAACTGCATCCCCTTCAAAAGGCGTTTCACGAGCACGGCGCTGTCCAGTGCGGGTTCTGCACCCCTGGGATGCTGATGAGTGCCAAGGCTCTGCTGGACCACAACCCGAACCCGAACCGCATGGAGATCCGGGAATATATGTCCGGCAACCTGTGTCGCTGCGGGAGCTACGAAGAAGTGATCGAAGCTATCCAGGCAGTGGCCGCTGGCGAGTATAAGGAGTAGGAACCATGACAGAATATGTAGGTCAATCCTTGCCGCGGTACGATGGTATCGGCCAGGTGACCGGAAAAACCAAGTTTGTGGACGACATTGTTCTGCCGGGTATGCTGTATGCCAAGGCAGTCCGCAGTCCGGTGCACAAGGGTATCGTCCGCAAGATCGACCTCTCGGCGGCGCTGAAAGTGCCGGGTGTGGTCGGGGCCGTCACCGCCGAGGACATCCCTGGAATTAACCTTTATGGCGCTTGTATGGACCAACCGGTGTTGGCCAACCAATACGTCCGCTACAAAGGTGAAGAGATGGCGGTGATCGTGGCGGTGGACGATGACGCCTGTGCCGAAGCCCTCGCCAAGGTCAAGCTGGATATCGAAGAGCAAGAGCCGGTCTTTGATATGTTCAAAGCGATCGAGCCTGGCGCGCCTCTGGTGCGAGCCGGTTCGACCAGCAACCTGTGGGAGTACATGCCCGGTGTGACCACCCGGGTCATCAAGATCGGGGATGTGGAAAAGGGTCTTGCTGAAGCTGACGTGGTCATCGAAGGTCGGTACACGACCGGCCCACAGGATCATGCAGCCATGGAGCCGATGGTTTCGGTGGCCTACCTGGACGAAGCCGGTCGGTTGGCGGTTCACACCACCAGCCAGTGTCTTTATTTCCAGTTGGGTCAGATGGCGGCGATCTATGGTCTCCCCCTAAGTAAGATCCGCTATATCGGCGGTGTCGTGGGCGGTGGGTTTGGCGGTAAGAACCACCCTCACACCGACCATATCTCGGGCCTGTCGGCGCTCAAGTTCCGCAAGCCGGTCAAATATCGCTACACCCGCCGCGAGGATCTGCTCTATTCGACCAAGCGTGGTGTCTTTATCATCGATTACAAGACCGGCGCCAAGAAGGACGGTCGCCTGACGGCCAACTATATGCACATGTGGCACGACGCCGGCGCGTATGGCGGCTTTTCGCCCTATGGCACCGAGAAATGCGGGATGTTCGCTTCCGGTCCCTATTGGATCCCGAACATCCACTTGGATGCCCATACGGTGATGACCAACAAGGCGGGCTCCAGCTCGATGCGCGGTTTTGCCATCATGAATGGCCAGTTCCCCATCGAAATGCAGATGAGCAAGCTTGCCGACAAACTTGGCATGGACCAGTGGGAACTGCGGTTTATCAATGCCTGGCGCGATGGGGATATCGGTGCGTCGCGCTATGTGGTCCAGGGAGCGGGCGCGCTGGAGGCTATGAAGGCTACGGCCGAATTGGCCGGCATCGAACTGCCCGAGCATCTCCTGGCGATGAGTTCACGAAAGAGGTAGGCGCTATGAAAAAGAAAGGTGTCGGGATGGCTTGTGTCCTGCATCCCACCGGTAATAAAGGTGCAGGCGACCCCAGCCAGGCTGCGATTGAGCTCAAGCCGGATGGTACGCTTGTCTTGCTGGTGGGTGCGGTCGATCTGGGACAAGGTTCGACAACGATCCTGCGGCAGTTTGCGGCCGATGCGATGGAAGTGCCCATCGATAGCATCTTTGCCAGCAACTTTGCCGATGACTTTGCCCCGCTGAGCCTGGGCAGCTTTGCCAGCCGCGTGACGCTCATCGATCCGCATGCCGTGGAAAATGCTGCTGAGGACCTGAAGAAAAAGATCCGCGAATACTCGGCCAATCTTCTCGAAGCCCACCCGGATGACGTCGAGTATTCCGAGGGCAAGGTGTACGTCAAAGGCGCGCCTGAAGGGCCGCAACTGACGTTGGCTCAGGTGGGCGGCGCCTCCAATTTCGGCGGCGGCAACACGCCTGCTTTTCTCGTGGGGACGGGCGCCTGGCAGCCTGCTCCGTTCCAGGCCCACGATCCTGAGACGGGCGCGATGACGGCCGTTGGCGCCATCTCCTTTGGCGCCTGTGTCGCCGAGGTGGAAGTGGATACCGAGACCGGTGTGGTCGATGTGACCAAGATGGTCCACGTTTGGGAAGTGGGTAAGGCTGTGAATCCGATGTTGGTCCGCCAGCAGATCCACGGCGGCCTCACGCACGGCTTGGGGACGGCGCTCATTGAGAGCAATTTCCCCTATTATCCGAACCCCGACTTTGCGCCACAGACCTTCTCGGACTATGCGGTTCCAACCTTCTTGGACTTTCCCGATGAGCATGTGGCCGACTTTGTCGAGGTACCGCATCCCATGGGTGTCAAGGGGGCCAAGGGCTTTTCCGAAGGCTCGACCAACACACCGCCTCCGGCTGTGATGGCGGCCATTCACGATGCAATCGGCGTCTGGATCGACGAATATCCAGCCACGCCCGAAGTGGTTCTTCGTGCGATTAAGGAAGGCCAGGTACAGCCCAAAACCTGGCCTCGTGTGACCAGGTTTCGACCAGGGACAGGGCAGCACTCGCTGCCCTGTCCCTCCAGTTGCCGATAGGGTTTGGGAGAAAAGGATGATCCAGGGGATCCATCATACCTGCATTACCGTCAGCGATCTTGACCGCTCCATTGCTTTTTACCGCGATCTTTTGGGCTTGGAACTCAAGTTCACCGAAGAAAGCGAGCGAAGCGGGGACGATCGCTCCAAGGCGCTGGGCGTGGAAAAGGCTCAAGTCAAGCTTGCCATCCTCCGGGCGGGCGACGCCCAGGTAGAGCTTATCGAGTATGTCAATGCCAAGGGGCGCCCCTACGATCGTCACAACAACGACGCGGGCGCCATGCACATTGCCTTCCAAGTAACAGATATTGATGTGGTGTACCAACGGCTGGTCGAGCATGGGGTGCGGTTTACAGCACCGCCTGCGATGATCCCAGCCGGGCCGATGGCCGGCTGGCGTTGGACGTATTTTTTTGATCCCGACGGCGTGTCTCTCGAGATCATCCAGACGGTCTGATAATTGGGTCAATTCTTCCCTTTGCGGGAGCAGGGGGGTTGGTGTGAGATGAGCCTGCCGGAAAATCCAGCATCCTTTCCGCTGCCGGTCGGGCTCTCTTTTTGGGGGAATGAAAGAAAGCGTAGAAAGCGAGGCATAGCATATGGGTTTCAAATTGTACGATCTGAGTCAGGAGATCTATACCGGTGCGCCCGTGTGGGTGGGCCACCCGGAGACCAGGGTAGACGTAGTGGCCACCCATGCGGAGACGCTGGTTTCGGGCCGTTTCACGGAGGGGTATTCGTACACAGCGGAAAAGATCGAGATGAGCACCCATGGCACAACCCATGTGGACTCGATCAGCCACATCGATCCGACGCCCGGGGCGCCGACCATCGACAAGATCCCTTTGGATTGGTTCTACACCGAAGCGATCTGCATCGATCTGTCGCACATGCCGCCCAAGAGCACCTATTCGGTGGACGACATCAAAGCGGCTCTGGCCAAACACAATCTGGAGATCAAAAAAGGCGATACTGTTTTGATGTACTCGGGCCACTATGTCCGCACTTGGGAGACGCCTGATTGGCTGACCTCGTATTCCGGTTTGAGCGGCGAGGCTGCCGAGTATATCTATGGCGCGGGTGCGATCAACATTGGCCAGGATGCGCCCAGCCATGATAGCTCCCAGACCACGAGCTATCCAGCTCATCAGGTGTGCCGGCGCATGCAGACGCTGAACATTGAGAACCTGGGCGATCTGAGGCCGGTGGTAGGCAAGCGGTTCCGGTTTATTGGGTTCCCGCTCAAGATCCGCAATGGCAGTGGTTCGCCCATTCGGGCAGTGGCCGTGGTCGAGGACGAGGATTAATTCGGCTCTGGCCTGGGGCGGGCATTCCCGGACCACGCCCGGATCTGGGAGTGCGCCGCCCTTTTTTTCTAGGAGGTGCAGAATGGATGAGGCTTTGAGGGAAAAGTTGGACAATTTGATGGCTCAATTCTCGCTGGAAGGCCGGGTGGCATTGGTGACCGGCGGTAGCCAGGGATTGGGCCGTGGTATGGCGCTGGCGCTGGCAGCGGCAGGCGCCGACGTGTGCCCGGTCAGTCGAACCCAGTCGGCTGTGGATGCGGTGGGCGAGGAGATCCGATCGTTGGGACGGAGATCGATGCCGATGGCTGTGGATGTGACCGACGAGGCGCAGGTGCAACAGATGATGGCGCGCGTGGTTCAAGAGTATGGCCACCTGGATATCCTGGTCAATTCGGCGGGCATTGTGGCTCTGAAACCCACGATCGAGTTCCCGATGGAAGAATGGCGCCAGATCCTCCGCGTCAATCTGGAAGCGACCTTCTTGTGCTGTAAGGAAGCGGCCAAAATCATGTTGCCCCAGGGACGAGGCAAGATCATCAATATGTCGTCGGTTCGTGGCTTGCAGGGGCGCGCCAACGATCCAGCCTATCCCACAAGCAAGGGCGGAGTCAATTTGCTGACCCGCTCGCTGGCCATTGAATGGGCCAAGCAGGGGATCAACGTGAATGCCATTGCACCGACCTTTATTCGTACTCCCCTCAATGCCTTTATGTTGGACGATCCAACCACTCGGGATTGGGTCCTGGGCCGCATTCCGATGGGCCGGGTCGGCCAAGTGTGGGATCTCTTTGGCCTGGCGGTGTTCTTAGCCTCCGCAGCGTCGGACTTTATCACTGGTCAGACCATCTATGCCGATGGCGGCTGGACGGCCGCCTAACACGCAAATAAGGGGTAGGAGGAAAGCCCATGAAAGCAGTAGTTCTGTATGACAAAGTCGACCAATCCGTCGAGGTGCGGGATGTTCCGGTGCCGGTAATACGGCCCGACGAGTGTCTGGTCGAGGTCAAGTTCTGTGGCATCTGCGGCAGCGAGGCGCACATGTACCACGGCCAGTTGACGCTATTGGCTCGGCCGCCCGTGGTCCTGGGCCACGAATGGTCGGGCCAAGTGGTGGAGGTGGGCGCCGATGTTA
>CAZNQW010000127.1:0-2030 GCA_964575225.1 uncultured Anaerolineaceae bacterium
ACGACGAAGACGGCGTCACTTATCTGGGCTCCTGGTCACCTTTACCGACAATGGATGGTGGCAGCTTCTCGGTGTTCGTAAACAGCTCGGACGGGACTTGCACCGGGTGCCGCCTTGGCTTCTGGATCGACTGGAACCAGAACGGTGATTTCATGGATGCGGGCGAGAGCTATGTGAAGCCGGTTGGCTATGGTGCTAACACGGTGAGATTTGACATCCCCTACATGCCGACCTCCCCGCTCCTCTACGCCCGATTCCGGCTCTATGATGGGAACTATATGGGTGACATTTTGCCAACGGGTCTGGTGACCAACGGCGAAGTGGAGGACTATCGGTTCGACATCTCGCCGACGGCGGTGGACCTGCTCTACTTTGAGGCCGAAGGGGCGAAAAAGTCGGTGGTGCTGAGCTGGGCGACGTCCAACGAGATCGACAATGCGGGCTTTAACCTGTACCGGGCCAAGTCTGTGGGCGCGGAGAGGATCAAGCTGAACGAGGAGCTGATCCCAAGCAATGTGTACCCGGGCAGCCCCTCTGGCGCCAGCTATGAGTGGGTGGATGCAACCGTGAAAGGCGCGCGCACCTACTACTATTGGCTGGAGGACGTAGAGTTCGATGGCGACGCGACCCTGCACGGCCCGGTAGACGCGAGGGCGGTGGTCGGGAAGGCCAAATAGGCTCGGCGCCCAAGCGCGACGCCCTTGGGATGCACCGATACCAAGCTGCTGGGGGTGTGGATAGCAAGGCGGCCCCTTGGGCATCCCCCGGCAGCATTCCGTGCACGTCGGCCGCTTTTGCCGAACTGGGCGGCGAGGTGCTGCGGTCGGGCCGGGCGCTGCGCTTCCGGGCGCAAGGTGGCAGCATGGCGCCGCTGGTGCGCGATGGCGACGTGCTGCTGGTCCGGCCGGTGGAGGCGGGCTCGATCCGAATCGGAGACGTGGTGTTGTGCCGCGTGGGCGACAGCCAGTCGGGCCGGGTGGTGGTCCACCGCATCGTTCGCAGAGTGAACGGCCCGGAGGGCACGCGCTTTACGGTCCAGGGCGACCAGGTGGCGCAACCGGATGGGACCGTGTCGGCTGCCCAGGTCTATGGCCGGTTGGCGACCCTGGAGCGAGCGGGAATGCAGATCGACCTGGACGCGCCGGTGATGAAAGCCCTGGGCTGCCTTGCGGGGCTGCGGTCGCGGTGGAAGCTTGGGCACAGCAGGGGATTCGGGCTGGCGGGCCGGTTGGCCCGAAAGCTTCCCGGCCTTTCGAGATACCTGGCGTAGAGGAGTGCGTGGTGCAGTACATGGACGTGCGATACGAGAGGAATCCGGACTTTATCTTTCGCCGGATCGTGGACGAGGCGGTGCTTGTGCCCATCCAGCAGGATGTGGCCGATATGGATTGCATCTACACCATGAATCCGACCGGCGCCTTTATCTGGGAAAGGCTGGAAAAGCCCGCAACGCCGGCTGAACTTCAGGCGGCGCTGCTGGACGAGTACGAGGCGGACCCTGGGTCCCTTGCATCGGACCTGAAGAATTTCTTGGATGAGATGGCGGCCATCGGCGCCGTCCGTGAGGCGTAGACGTGGGTTATTCGACCTGCCCGGAGCTGGATCTGACAGAGTGGGGCGAGGAGCTGCTGGCATCGCTCCAGGGACGCCGCTATCCCCTGGGCGGCACGCTGGAGCTGACGGAGCGCTGCAATCTGGCCTGCCGGCACTGCTACATCAACCAGCCTGCCGGCAGCCGGGCGGCTCGGGCCCGGGAACTGACGACGGTCCAGGTGAAGGGCATTTTGGACCAGGTGACCGACGCGGGCTGCCTGTTCCTGCTGCTGACAGGAGGGGAGCCGCTGCTGCGGCCCGACTTTAGCGACATCTATCGCTACGCCCGCCAGAAGGGGATGATCGTCAACCTGTTTACCAACGGCACGTTGCTGACGCCCCAGATTGCCGACCTGCTGGCCGCCTCGCGGCCCTTTTCGATTGAGATTAGATCGGAAGAGCGTCGTGTAGGGAAAGGGTGGTGGTGGGGGGGGGGG
>CAZNQW010000127.1:2040-10747 GCA_964575225.1 uncultured Anaerolineaceae bacterium
TAGCCTACACTCTTTCCCTACACGACGCTCTTCCGATCTTGTTGCTGACGGTCAACCGCCACGAGCTCGATCAGATGCAAACCCTGGCTCAGGAACTCGGCGTGGAGTTTCGCTACGACAGCACGCTGTGGCCCCGTCTCGACGGGGGACAGGATCTGTTTCAGTACCAACTCCCTCTCGAGGAAGTGATCGCGCTGGATCGCGACGACCCGGAGCGACAGCAGCAGTGGGAAAAGACGGCCGGAAAATTCAGCGGCGGGTTGGTGCGCGGCGAGTATGTCTATAGCTGCGGCGCGGGGTTGCATACCTTTCACATCGACGGCACCGGCCGGCTGAGCCTGTGTATGATGGCCCGCCGGCCGGCCTATGACCTTCTGGAAATGGATTTTGGTGAGGCGTGGGAACGCCTGGGCGCGGAGCGGCTGCGCAAGCGACAAACGGACACGCCATGTCGTACGTGCCTGGTTGGCGGGCTGTGCACCCAGTGTCCGGGCTGGTCGCAGTTGGTGCATGGCGACGACGAGACGCCGGTGGAATTTGTGTGCGAGCTGGGCCGGTTGCGCGCTGCGCAGTTCCAGCCTACCTAACGTGTCGAATAGAGGAGAAGAGAACGTATGAAGCCTGAAGAAAAAAAGCACTATGAGGCGCCCGCGGTGACGAGGGTTCGCTTGACGGTCAAAGAGTCGATCCTGGCAGTGTGTAGTTCAAGCACTACTATCTCACCCCTAGCAGCCGAAGGGGCCTGTGACATAAAAGTGGGCGGCTGTTATTTTCAGAGTCCATAGAATTGTGCTGCCTGGTGCAACGTGTTGGTATGTGAAGGCCTGGGTGCCCTCGGGCCGAAGCAAGCCCTCCCGGTGGGAAGATATCCTGGACGGAACATGGCCGAGTGCGCGGGTGCGCGCCTCTGGAGGCGGGAATTGAGCCCGGTGGGGAAGAGGGCGCGACGGTGGATGTGATCCATCTGCGTGTGGCAGGGCTTGGGCTGTGGCTGGATGCCCAAGGCGCGGGGCTGCAGTTCAGCGCCCCAGCCGGGCATGCCCGATTCCTTCAGCCAACGACCTCCGAGGGCTGCCAGTCCTCGGAGGTTTGTGGTGAACTGGTCCTCCGGGTTCGGAACTCGGCGCTGCCTGCAGCACCACTGCGGGGTGCGCTGCTCTTTCGTTGCGAAACCTGGGAGTTGTGGCTGGATAAGGCCGGGCGCTATGTCTTTTTAGCCCAGCGGCAATCGCCCGCGCGCCGGATCGTCGTCGATGGCGGCTTTACCGCGGGCGAGGTGTTGGGCGACTTTCCCTCGGTGGATGGGCAGGGTTTCTACCCCCTTCAGTTCCTTGACATCAAGCTCTTTGCCAACTGGCTGGCGGGGTATGGGGATGTGATGCTGCACGCCGCCGGCGTGGCGGTCGATGGGAAAGGGTATTGCTTTGCCGGGCCTGCCGGGGCCGGCAAATCGACGCTGGCGGCTCAGTTGGCACGGGATCCCCTGGTGACGGTATTGGGCGAGGATCAGGTGGCGCTGCGCTACCTGGATGGGCGGTTTTGGATCTATGGCACCCCCTGGCACGAGAATCCGGACATGTGCTCGCCGCTGGGCGTGCCGTTGGAAACGCTCTTTATCGTCGATCGGACGGCCCCAGTGGGAATATCGAAGGCGACACCCCTGGCGGGCGTCGCCTGGCTGATGCAAACGGCCTTTATCCCCTACTACCGCCCGGAGGCGGTGTCGGGCATCCTGGATCGCCTGGCCTTGCTGGCCGAAAGAGTGCCGTTCTACGCCATCCACTACCCATTGGGAGCGGATGCCCTGGGATTCATCCGGAATATCTGAGGAAAGAATGTTTCACAGACGTGACAGGGGGTTTCCAAGATCTGTCACGTCTGTCTATAGGGAAGGATTTTGCCATGCCCTTGCGGCTTGAAAAGGTTCTGTTGTTGATTCTCTTGCTCAGTTTGCTGGCGCCGGCCGGACTGGCTGCCGGACAAAAACTGGACGACACGGGATGGGGGGATCGCGCCCCGACCCGGGGTGTGCGCTTGCTGTCTTCGACGGACGCCGGGCTGACCTTTGAAGTGTCCGTGCCGTGGGAGCAGCTGCGGCTCGATCCCGTGACCGAGGGGGGCAAAGAGTATGTGCGCGCCTTGCTGCCGGATTGGTCGACGAGCGCTGCGCCTGGCGCGCCCGCGCTGCCGCTGTGGACGCAGAGCATCGGCGCGCCCTTTGGGGCGACGCTGAGCGTCGAGGTAGAGCCAGGGACCGCCCATAGGTGGGCGTTGGCCGCTCCCATTCTGCCTGCAGCCACGCAGAGGGTGGAATGGCCGTTGCCGGCCGGCCAAGGCGAAATTCCGCCACTACCGGTGTCGGCCCTTGTGATCCAAGAGGACCCGGCGATCTATGGACGGGATGCGGTCTATCCAGGCCCGCTGGCTGAGGTGGCGAGCGATGGAGTGATGCGCCAGCAGCGGGTAGCCGGCATCGCGGCTTATCCGGTGCAATACGACCCGGCAACCCAGGAACTGGTGGTCTATGAATCGCTGAGAATTACGGTCGCCTTTGCGGGATCGCATCGAGGCGCTCGGGGCCCGGCAGCCGAATCTGCGGCCTATGAAAGGCTGTTGGAGCAGGAGCTGTTGAACTATGATACGGCGCGCCCCTGGCGGCAGGGTGTTGTGTCGGACGCGAGTTCTCTTGCCCCATCCTCTACGCTGGTCCAGGAGCTGAAGGCTGCCGTACTGGAAATGCCAGAGGCACCCCCGGCGCTTGGCTGGCGGGTCAAGGTCCGGGATGAGGGCCTGTACAAGCTCTCCTACGCCGAGTTGCAGGCTGCCGGGCTGCCGGTGGATAGCCTGGACCCGCGTACGTTCCGGCTCTATCATCTAGGCAGCGAGGCTGCCATCTCTGTAGAAGGGGAGGGTGATGGTAGCTTTGACAGCGGCGACCATATCCTCTTCTACGGTCAGGCCGTGACGTCCAAGTATGCGGCGGACAACGTCTACTGGCTGACCTTTGGCGAGGCCGCAGGCCTGCGTATGACGGTCCGCGATGGGACGCCGACGAACGAACAGTCGCCGTCCTACTATGGGGCGCAGCGGACCATGGAGCAGAACAACTACTATGTCCCCGGCGCACCCGGCGACGAGGCCCTGGATCGGTGGTTCTGGGCCTACGTTTATGCTACCACAGCGGGGGTGCCCAAGAGCTGGAGCTATACGTTTTCGTTGACTGCGCCCTATGCGGCGCCGGGCACACTGACCACGGCCTTGCTGGGCCGCTTCCAAAACCCGATCAGCCCCGACCACCACGCACAGATCCGGCTGAACGGTAGCCTGATCGCGGACCTCTGGTGGGATGGCATGACCTGGCAGACGGTGGAGGTTGCCATCCCGGAGGGCTTGCTGGTGGCGGGGGACAATATCCTTCAGATCACCTGCCCCAACGACACGGGGGTGGGCTACGATCTGGTCTACGTTGACTGGGCTGAGCTCGCGTTCGCCAACACCTTTCTCGCCGAGGGGGATGAGCTGTCGTTTGACTACGAGGACGGCGGCGCCTGGAAGTTCCAGGTGGATGGGTTCAGCACCAACCAGGTGGCGGTGTACGACGTCACAGATCCAACCCGGGTCGTGCAGATCGAGAATTTGGCCCTGACCGGCACAGGACCCTACTCCGTGGCGTTCGAGGACACGCTGTCGGCGCCAGTCGACTACTGGGCCACGGCCATTGGCGCCTACCGGACGGTGCAGGCCATCGAACAGGATACGGCGTCGGATCTGCGGTCCACGGACAATGGCGCCGACTATATCGTGATCGCCCACGGGGATTTTGCCGCTCAGGCGGAGCAATTGCGCAGTTGGCGAGCGTCGCAGGGGTTGCGAGCCATGGCGGTGGATGTGCAGGACGTGTACGACGAGTTCGGCTATGGAATCGCAGGTGCGGCGCCGATCCGCGATTTCCTGGCCTATGCCTACGCCAATTGGGTGGCGCCCGCGCCCTCATTCGTCGTCCTGCTCGGCGACGGGACCTACGATCCCAAGAACTATGCCTACACGCGGGTCAGCTATATCCATCCCTACCTGGCCCCGGTCGACCCCTGGATCGGGGAGACGGCCGCCGACAACCGCTACGTGACGCTGGTAGGGGAGGACACCCTTCCAGATATGATGTTGGGACGGCTCTCGGTCAACAGCACAGCCGATGCCGCGGCCTTTGTCAACAAGGTCATCGCCTACGAGTCAAGCCCGACGGCCGACTGGCAGGGCCAGGTGCTGGCTGTAGCCGACAACGGCGATACCGCCGGCAACTTTGCCCAGTTGTCGGAGAACCTCCTGAGCGGCTATCTGCCGGCGCCCTACCAGGCGTCCAAGGTCTACTATGGCGTTACCCATCCGGTGACAGCGGACGCCCGAGCGGCCATCCAGGCTGGCATTAATGACGGCACGTTGATTGTCAACTACATTGGACACGCCGCCACTACCCAATGGGCGGGTGAAGGCCTGTTCCGGGCGGCCGATGTGGCCACACTGACGAATGTCGGCAAGTATCCAGTCGTTTTGGCACTGACCTGCTGGGAGGGGTATTATATCAACCCTCATGCGCTTACCAGTGGACAGGAGGCGGTTGGAGAAGTTGTGACCCGGGCTGGCGGCAAGGGCGCCGTGGCGAGCTGGTCACCCACCGGTTTGGGGGTTGCCACTGGGCATGATTTTCTGGACAAGGGCTTTTTCCGGGCCGTATTCGGGGATCCAGATGGCGTCATCAGCCTGGGGGCGGCGACGGCTGCGGGCAAGCTCAACCTGTGGGCCGCCGGTTATAGCCTCGACCTGCTGGATACCTACCTGCTGTTCGGCGATCCAGCTACGAAAATGAGGCTTCCCTATCCCACGGCTGTGGAGTTGCTCTGGTTCGAGGCAACCGGCGGGACAGAGGCGATCACGCTGGGCTGGGAGACGAGCAGCGAAATCAACAACTTGGGTTTCAACCTGTACCGTGCCGAGAGCCCCGACGGGCCCAGGACCCAGATCAACGCCGAGTTGATCCCCAGCCTGGTGCCGCCTGGCAGTACCTACGGTGCCGTTTACGAGTATGTCGACAATGACGTGCTTCCAGGGATTACGTATTACTATTGGTTGGAGAAACTCGACGTTTATGGTAACACGGAACTTTTCGGGCCCGTGGATGCCCAGGTGACCTCGCGCCCGACGAACACGCCTACGGCGACGCCGACGAACACGCCTACATCGACGCCGACAAACACGCCTACGTCGACGCCGACGAACACATCTACATCGACGCCGACGAGTACACCTACGGCGACGCCGACGAACACGCCTACATCGACGCCGACGAACACACCTACATCGACGCCGACGAACACACCTACGGTGACGCCGACGAACACGCCTACATCGACGCCGACGAACACGCCTACACCAACGCCGCCGAACACGGCTACATCGACGCCGACGTCCGTCTATCTGCCCATCGTGCACGTGAACGCCCTGGATGGGTTCAAGTCCGCCGAAGTCAAAAAGTTCTGGACAGCCAGTGTGATCCCGCTGATCCTCGATCAGGATAGGAATCCGGTGGCCAACGCGACGGTGGCTGGCGACTGGAGTGGCGGGGTGTCGGGGACAAGCTCCTGCGTCACGGACAGCACCGGCCAATGCACCTGCACCTATGCCAAGGTCCCGATTGGCGTATCCAGCGTCATCTTCACTGTCACAGGAGTCACCGGCCCTTCTCTGAACTATGATTCCGCCCAGAACAACGCCACGAGCGTTACCGTCTACAAGGATGCCCCGCCTGCGACGCCCACGGCGACGCTCGTGCCGACCGCGACGCCGACAGGGGACCCGGCGTTTGGTGTGCTGTACGTGTACGACATCACCATGTCGGGCCGGAAAACGGGTCAGAACCGCTCCGCCAATGCCGTGGTGACCGTCTACGACGACACGACGGACGCTCCGGTAGCGGGTGCGACCGTGTATGGCACCTGGAGTGGAGACTATAGCGGCAGTGTCCAGGGAACCACCGGGGCTGATGGTACGGTGACCTTTACCTCAGGCACCGTGAAGAAGGCGAATGCCCGTTTCACCTTCACCGTGACGAGCGTAGGCAAGGCCGGGTTCACCTACGCCCCCTCGTTGAACAGCGAGACAGAAGACACCATCGTCGTGCCCTGAGGCGCGTCTACAAATGAACCATCGAGAGGGGCTGTCCACCAGGGCAGCCCCTTTTGGCAAAGAGGGCGCCTTGACAAGCACACGACCCCCGAGGAACGGGGGCGGCAAGCGCGAACGGGACTTACGTCCCATCGCAGGGTCGGCAGTGGCCCGCCGTCTCGACGATCCGCTGGTTGACAAATCGGACAGGACATGTTATAGTAGGGGCGCGGCAAGACCGAATGTCGATAACGATGATGTTTCAGGAGGCTGGTCCGATGAGGACCTCTCGTCCACGTCCACTCCTCGAATCGGGGCTGTGACCGCCGTTTCCCCAATAGAAGCGGCAGGTTGCCGCCTGTTGCTGTTTTTCCCACTGGAATCCACAATCCAAGACACCCTGCTGACAAAGGCGCTGGCCGGTGGGCATGGCTGCTATGCGGCCCACCGATCGAATAGGAATTGAAAAAGGAGGATCCATGATTAGACCCAAGTTGGAGTTCTTGTCCCGCGAAGGCGTCGAACGAGCGATCGACGAGGCCTACGAACTGCTGTGGGACCCCGGAGTGCGCGTTCATTACGATGAGGCGCTCAAGTTGCTGGCGGAGGCTGGGGCCACCGTCGATTTTGACACGCGGGTGGCCAAGATCCCGCGCGCCCTGGCCGAAAAGGCGGTCGAAACCGCGCCCAGTTCCTTCTATCTGTACGATGTGGATGGGAACCCCAAGGTCCACTATGGCGGCGATGACATCCACTACGATCCCGGTTCAGCGGCTATCGAAATCGCCGATTACCAGGCCAACAAGTCGCGCATTCCCGTGACGGCCGACTGTGAGAACTATGTGCGGCTGGCCGAGACGCTGCCCCAGATCGATGCCGTGGCAACCTCGATCGTGTGCGGCGACGTGCCGCAGATCATGGCCGACTGGTACCGGCTGTACCTGCTGCTGTTGTACGCCCGAAAACCGATCGTGACCGGCACCTTTGCCATCGAGTCGTTCCCGGTGATGCACGAGCTGTTGGTGGCCGTTTCGGGCAGCGCCGAGGCACTGGCGGCCAAGCCGCGGGCCGTGTTCGACGTCTGCCCCTCGCCGCCGCTGCTGTGGAGCGACATTACCTGCGCCAACCTGATCGACGCCGCCCGCACGGGGGTGCCTGCCGAGTTGGTATCGATGCCGTTGATGGGCGCCACGGGGCCGCAAACGGTCATTGGCTCGGCGGTGCAGCACGCCGCCGAATGTCTGAGCGGTATCACCATCCATCAGTTGGCCAAAGCCGGCAGCCCCATCGTGTGGGGCGGCTCGCCCGCTTCGTTTGACATGCGCACCGGCACCACGCCGATGGGTTCGATTGCGACGATGATGCTGGATTGCACCTACGCTCAGATCGGGAAGAACATCAAGCCGGGGGGATTGCCCACCCACGCCTATCTGGGCATGGCCGATACCAAGATCGTCGATGCCCAGACCGGGCTCGAGACGGCCTCGGGGGCGATCCTGGGCGCGCTGGCCGGCGTCAATATGATGTCGGGGGCGGGCATGATGGACTTTGAGAGCTGCTTCAGCCTGGAGAAGTTGGTGATCGATTCCGAGATCGTGGGTATGGCCAAGCGGCTGGTGGCCGGCGTCGATGACTCGGAAGATCCCTTGGCCCTGAACGTGATGCGGGAAGTGGGCCACGCCGGAAACTTTTTAAAGAGCAAGCACACCCGCAGCAATTTCCGCGGGGCGGATTACATTCCGACCGAAGTCATCGACCGCGATTTCCGCCAGACCTGGTTCGACAAGGGGGCCTTGGACATCAACGCCCGCGCCCATCGGCGCGCCCAGGAACTGATTGCCTCGTACGAGCTGTTGCCGTTGGATGAGGCGGTGGTCAAGGACCTGGAAGGCATCGCCTTGCGCCATGCCAAGACTCACGGTCTGTCTGAACTTCCCAAGCGGACGGTTCGCTAGCGCGAGCGACACATCTGGAACTATCAAGGAGAAACCGATATGTCCGAAGAACTGTTTGGCAAGATGGCTCAAGCGGTCATTGACGGAGAAAAAGAGGATGCCGAGGCCCTGGCCAAGGAAGCATTGGCCCAGGGTGTCGATCCCCTGGAGGCGATCAACAAGGGCTATACCGCGGGCATGGATGTGGTGGGCGAATTGTTCTCGAGCGGCGAGTACTTTTTGCCCGACCTGATCTTAGGCGGCGAGGCGATGAAGGCGGCTCTGGCCGTTCTGGAACCGGCGCTCAAAGCGTCGGGGCAGGCACGCCAGGTGCTGGGCACCATTGTGTTGGGCACGGTCAAGGGCGACATCCACGAGATCGGCAAGGCGCTGGTGGGTACGATGCTTTCAGCCAACGGCTTTGAGGTGTTTGACCTGGGCATCGACATCGAGTCGGCGGTGTTTGTGGAAAAGGCCAAAGAGTACAAGGCCGATATCGTCGCTCTGTCGGCGCTGCTGACCACGACCATGCTCTATCAGCGGGAGGTGATCGAGCTGCTGGCCGAAGCCGGCTTGCGCGGTCAGGTCAAGGTGATGGTCGGCGGCTGTCCGGT
>CAZNQW010000128.1:0-10704 GCA_964575225.1 uncultured Anaerolineaceae bacterium
CAGTTGCTGCCGATCAAGGGTGACCAGACAATCGTCCAGATGATCTGCCAGAGTGACATAGACCGCATCGCACCCACGGATCTGGTGGTCCGCTGCAATGGCTGCCGCTTTTAGCGCAAGAGGCAGGGTGACGGCGACCAACTGGACGACGCCCCCACGTTCCACTTGTTGCACCACTCGATGAGCGAGCGCCGGATCCCCTGCCCCGCGACTGAGCGCGGCAGCGACTTCGGCCATCAGGATGACGGGTGCCACGATGGCTTCCCGGTCGCCCCTTGTCCGCTCCAACCATGTCCAACTGCGGGCATGGTCTTTTTCGCGGGCATTGACGAGGGCGACATCGACGCTGGCGTCGATGATGGCCATGGTTTACCTGCGCTGCTCGGCCACCAACTCTACGCCGCTCTTGTCGGACTTCCACGCCGCGGCCACCTCCTCGGCCAAGCTCCTCATTTCTGTCAAGGCCGAGTCTGCCTGCTCCTCGCGCAGCCGTTCTCGTTCTTCTTCGGACAGAGGACGTAGTATGGCCACCGGCTCCCCGCGGAGCGTGATCACGTATTCGGCCATTTCCTCAGACACCGCGCGTATCACGCGAGAGGCCTGGTTTTTCAGCTCGCGCACCCCTACCGTTTCGGGCATTTTCTGCCTCCTCAGCACATGTGGCTACCACGTGGCCACATTATGGCTCACGGTGCCCTGGCGATTAATGGGAGCTAGCCCATCGATTTTGCCGCTCACCGTTGCTGGCATTCCGGGCACATATAGCCGCTGGTGCTGCCCGTTTTGATCTTTGCGACGGGCGTTGCGCAGCGGGGGCAGGGCTTGCCCTCCTGATAAGCGACCCGGAAATAGCTCTCGTCCCACCGCCCATGCTCGCCGTAGAGATTCTGTTCCCAGTGGCTGCCCCCAAGGTCGATGCTCTCTTGGAGGGTTTCGCGAAGGGCCGCCCACAGGTCCTCGGTCTCCCGCTCGCTCAGCGAGTCGATGGGGCGCAAGGGGTGAATGCGGGCCTTCCACAAGGGGTCCTGGACATAGACATTGCCGATGCCCGCCATCCGCGACTGGTCGAGAAGGAAGGTCTTGATGGCGCCACGGCGGCCCGAGAGTAGGGCACGGAATTCCTCGAGCGACAGATCCATGAAGTGAGGTCCCAGTTTGCCGACCATGGGGTGGTCGGTCAAATATTTGACATAATGCGAGTAACCGAACCACCAGAAATTGACCGCAATTGCCGCGCCATCTTCTAGATCGAATACCAGCCGGTGCTTCTCGGGCAAGTGGGCGCGGTCGGTGAGCAGGATCTCGCCGCCCATGCCCAGGTTGAGCAGCCACCAGCCCTGGCTCGTCTGCACCTGCAGCCACTTGCCGTGGGGGGTGACGGTGAGGATCTGGGCGCCTGTCAGGGCGTCCTGAAGCTCGGCCTCGGGGAGGTTCAAGCACTTGGGCTGCAGGACCTGCACGGCGTGGATCGTCCGGCCGACCAGTTCCTTTTGCATATCGCGGGCCAAGACGGCGATCTCGGGCAGTTCAGGCATGATTCCCTCCCCTCTTTCTACGGCTGAAAATCCTCGTGGAGCAGCAATTCCATTATAGTCCAAAAGGCTGCCTGAGGCAAGACCCCCTCGCGACGTGCTCTACAGCCAGTTGCAGGGCTGAACGCGTTTAGATCAGCGCGGATTCGCAAGGTGGACCCGGCCGATCATTTTGCATTGAGAAGTCTCCTTATGGAATGCTCGCCTGGCGCGTATCGCCAGGACATTTGCCTCCACCGATTTTGCGGCAGCAAACTGCCGCACTCCAAAGGCACGCAGTCCAAATCCCACAATTCATTGTAGGGGCGACGCATGCGTCGCCCAGGCCCAGCGGGGAGAATACCATAATCCCCAACGAGGTTATGAAAGGCGTCGAAATCCGGTTACATGCCAAGACCTCCGAGGATTCCAAACCCTCGGAGGTCTTTTGGGCCGGCCTCGCGCGCCGTGCAATCAGTCTTTCAGGATCTCGACCTCGGTGCCGTCCTGGGTGGCGATCCGGTCGCCCTCCAGACGCAGCGAGATCACCTGCGACACGCTGTCCTCGCCCATCGACACACCATAGATCGTGTCGGCGGCCTGGATGGTGCCCCGGTTGTGGGTGATGACGATGAACTGGGTCTGCTCGCTCATCTGGAGCAGCAGGCGGCGAAAGCGCCCGACGTTGGCCTCGTCGAGCATGGCGTCCACCTCGTCCAGGATGCAAAAAGGCGGCGGCCTGACTTGAAGAAGGGCAAAGATCAGGGCCACGGCGGTGAGGGAGCGCTCGCCGCCCGAGAGCAGCGCCAGCGACTGCTGGCGTTTGCCGGGCGGCCGGGCCACGATCTCGATGCCGGTCAGGGTCACGTCGTCGGGATCGGTCAGAATCAGCCGGGCCGCACCGCCGTCAAAGAGCCGGTCAAAGTTCTCTTTGAAGCGCTCGGCCACCTGGCGAAAGGTCTCTTGGAAGGCCTGGCGCATCACCTCGTCCAGCTCGGCGATCACCTCCCGCAGGCCACGGGCGGCCTCTTCCAGATCGGCGGCCTGGCTCGACAAAAAGGTATAGCGGTCGAGGGCTTCGGCATATTCCTCGGGCGCGCCAGGGTTGACCAGCCCCATGCGCCGCAACTGGGCCTTGATCTCGTGGATCTCTTCCTCTAGCCCCTCGGGCAGGTTCTCCACCGCAGGCAGCTTGGAGACCATCTCGCCCATGGGCAGGGGCGGCTGCTCGGCCAAGCCCTCGGTGGGTTCGACCTCGATCAGGCCGAAATCGTCGGTGATCTGCCGCCGGAGACGCTCCAGGCGATCCTCCTGGCGGCTCGTGGCGAGAGAGGCCTGGGAATGGCCGCTCTCGGCCTCGCGCAGTTGGGCGCGGAGGGTCACTTCCTCCCGCTCCAGCGTTTCCCGCTCCTCGTCCAGCCGGGCGATCTCGGCCTCGGCCGGATCGATCCGCCCGTTGAGGGCCGCCAGCCAGCCATGGACCACCGCCTGTTTGGACTCTTGTTCCTCGATCTGCTTCAAGAGGGCCGAGCGCTCTTTTTCCAGGGCGGCGATGCGCTCGCCCTTGGCCTGGATCTGCCCCTGGAGCTGGTCCAGTCCCTGGCGGAGCTGATCCAGGGCCGTGCGGCGATGCTTCCACGCGCCCTCGGCCACCGCGGCCTCGGTTCGCACCTGGGCCAGGCGTTGGTAGAGCGACTCGCCCTGAAGCTCTTCCAATTGGGCCTGCAAACTGGCGGACTGAGCCTGGGTCTCTTTTTTGCCTTCGGTCAGGCGTTGCAGCTCGGCCCGCAGCCCCGATTCTTGGGCGTCCAGCTTTTTGGCCTGGTCGTCGATCTGCTGGATCTGTCGCTGGCGCCAGGCGATCTGCTGCTCGCCCTGCTCCGCTTCGCGGGCCAGGGCGCGGCTCTGGTCGTGGGCCTGAGTGGCAGCCCGAGCGGTCTCGTCCTGCCGGGTGGTGAGCGCCTTGCGTGAATCACGCAGTTGGCGCTCCTGCTCGTAGGCGTCGTTCAGGTCGCGGTCGAGGACCGCCGCCCGCGATTGCGCCTCGTCCACCTGGAAGGGCAGCTCGCGCCACTCCCGCTCCCGCGCCAGCGTCTGGCCTGGGGCCGGGCCCCGACCCTCGCCGCCGGTGACCGATCCGCTGGAACGGAGCACCTCGCCCGCCAGGGTGACGATCTGAAAGCCACCCCGCAGCCGGTCGAAACAGCGGCGCGCCGCCGGCAGGTCATCGACCACCAGGGTACGCCCCAGGAGCATTTCCACCACCGGCGCCAGCCGCGGGTCGGCCTGCACCAGCTCGGCGCCCACCCCCACAACGCCCGGGTCCGAAGGCGCCTCCAGGCGCGACTGGGGGCGGACCGTATCCAGCGGCAAGAAGGTGGCCCGCCCCTGCTTTTGCTCCCTCAGGTGGGCAATGGCCGCCTGGGCACTGGCCCAATGGTCGACCACCAGGTCCTGCAGGTGCCCACCCAGGGCCACCTCCAGAGCGGCCTCGTACTCTTGGGGCACACGCACCAACTGGGCGACGGTGCCCTGCACCCCCTTGAGGGGGCGTCCGGCGGCCCGCAGCACGGCGCGGGCGCCCGAGTGCAACCCCTCGCCCTCTTCTCGGAGGCGGGTCAGCAGGTCGAGGCGGGATTGGAGGCGATCGACGGTCTGGCGGGCATCGGCCAGGGCGGCGCGCAGGTCGTTCTGGCGGGTTTGGGTTTCGGCCAGGCGGGCATCGAGCCGGGCGACCTCCTGCCCCAATTCGCCGGCCTCGGCCTGGAGCCGCGCCTGCTCGTCGGTCCGGGCTCGGGCCTGGGCGCGCAATTCCTCGGTCTGCGCCCGCTGCTGGTCGATGACCTGCCGGTGTTCGGCCAGCTCCTGGGTCAGCGACGCCCGGCGTTCGTGGATCTGGGTCAGGCGACTGGAGCGGTCGGCCGACTGGGCCGCCAGATCCAGCGCCTGGGCCTGGGTGGCCGAGATCAGGCGGGTCAGCTCCTCGCGCCGGGCCTCGTGGGCGTCGAGTTCGGCCTGGGCTTCGGCGGCCCGGGCGCGGCAATCGTCCAGGGCCTCGGCGCTGGTCTGGGCCTCTTGTTCAGCCAGGGCGATCCGGTCGCGGGCGGCCTGGGCTTGGGCCCGCAATTCGGCCTGCTCCCCTTGTAGGTCCTCCACCTGCCGGGCCTGGAGCCGCGAGCGCTCTTGCCACACCGCCAGGTCGCGCTGCACCCCTTCCATCTGCCGGTGGAGGTTGCTGCTCTCGCGGTGCCAGTTGCCAAGCTGGACCCGCAGGTCGTTCTGCTGCGAGCGCAACTCGGCCAGGCGCTCGTCAAAGGCCTCCACCTCTTCGCGGCGGCGGGCCAGCCGGTCGGCGCGGCGCTGAAGGGCATCGCGGGCGCGCACCAGATTCTGCTGTTCGCGCCGCCACTGATAGCCGTACCAGGTGCGCAGCAGCCCCTCGAGCTGTTGGATCAGCATGGCGTGGGCTTCGGCGCGCTCGGCCTGGCGCTCCAGCCGTCGCAAGCGGGGGGCGATCTCGTTGATGATGTCGTTCACCCGCAGGAGGTTGGCCCGGGTCTCGTCCAGCTTTGACAGGGCTTCGGCCCGCTTGTCCTGGTACAGGGAGATGCCTGCCGCCTCCTCGAACAGGGCGCGGCGGTCGTCGGCCCGCAGGCTCAAGACGGCATCGACCAAGCCCTGGCCCACGATGGTGTAGGTGCGCTGGGCCAGTCCCGATTTGGCCAAGAGTTCGACAATGTCGCGCAGGCGGACGCGCTGGCCGTTGACCAGGTACTCGTTTTCGCCCGAGCGGTAGGCGCGGCGGGTGATGCGGACCTCGGAAAACTCGATGGGCAGCCAGCCCTCCGCGTTGTCTAGCAGGAGCGACGCCGAGGCCATGCCCAGGCGGGCTCGCTGCGAGCTGCCCGAAAAGATCATGTCTTCGGTGCGCTTGCCTCGCAGCGAGCGATAGCTTTGCTCGCCCAGCACCCAGCGGATGGCGTCGGCGATGTTGCTCTTGCCGCTGCCGTTGGGTCCGACGATGGCCGTGATGCCCGAATCGAACGCAAACTGGGTGCGGGAGGCAAAGGTTTTGTACCCTTGGAGCTCCAGTTGCCTGAGTCGCATCGAGAGGTACGCCTACAGCAGGCCGCCCTCCACCAGAATCTGGCGCAGGGTTTCGCGGTCGGCCTCGCTCAGGTCCATCAGCGGCGCGCGAACCGCTCCGCCGCGAAAGCCGACCATGTCCATGGCGGCCTTGAGCCCGGCTATGCCAAATCGACCGGTGACGGCGGTGTTGACCGGCACCATCCGCCGTTGCAATTCGGCGGCCTCGTCCAACCGGCCGGCCTCGAACAGGCGCTGCATGTCGATGCACTCCTGGGGCGCCATGTTGGCCAGGGCCAGCACGCCGCCGACCACGCCGAGCAGCAGTCCCGACAAAAAGGCGTTGGCCGTGCCCACCAGCGTCTGAAAGCCGGGGGGCGCCAGGCGCACCAGCTCGGCCAGCTTGGTGACGTTGCCGGTGCTGTCTTTGGTGCCGATGATGTTGGGGTGCTCGCCGGCGCGGGTGATGGTCGCGGGGGCCAGGTCGACGTGGGTGTTCTGGGGTACGTTGTAGACGGCCACCGGGATGGGCGAGGCGTCGGCTACGTCCGAGAAAAAGCGGATCATGGCCTCGGGCGTCATCTTGGTGTCATAATAGTTGGGCGTGACCACCAACACGGCGTCGGCGCCCACGTCGGCGGCCTTGCGGGTCAGGTCGATGGTGGCCCGCGTCGATTCGCAGCCGGTGCCCGCCACCATCACCCGGTCGTCCGACATGGTCTGGCGGACCGCGCTCAGGACGCGGAGCTTTTCCTCCTCGGTGAGATAGACCCCCTCGCCGTTGGAGCCCAGGACGACGTAGCCCGCCAGGTCGAACTCCTGGTACTTTATCACGTTTTCGACCACGGCGTCATAGTCCACGTCGCCGTTGGTGCGAAAGGGTGTGGTGAGGGGTGGGAACACCCCGCGCAGAGAAACCGTGCTTTTTGCCATGAAAACCCCCTATTTTCGATTCATGTACATCGTGTATCTATAGGGACGCGGTGTGCCGCGCCCGTTCCTCACCGTCGTTCCCGCCGTCTGTTGTAGGGGCGGGTTTCGTGCGTCCCTGGCGACGCGCACCCGCCCCTACCGGTCCCATCCCCGACGCCTATAGAGGCGCGGCATGCCGCGCCCGTTCCTCACCGTCGTTCCCGCGCAAGCGCCTGCGTACCCGCAGGCAGAACCCATGGGCCCCCGCGTTCGCGAGGGTGATGGGATCGGACGACCGCCCGCGTCATCGCTCACGGCAGCCAGCGGGGCAGGACGCCCTCCTCGGCCACGCGGACCGCCTGGCCCGCCGCAAAATCAAAAACCCAGACCGACACCCGGGGCACCGCCTGCAATCCGTCGGACAGATCCGAGGCCAGGTAGGCCAAGGCCCCTCCATCGGGCCGCCACACGAACCCAAATCGATCCACCTCCGGTTCGGAGGGCAACCCATAGGCCTCGCTGGCGTCGGGCCGGGTCAGCCATACCTGGCGCCCGGGCGTCCAGCGTTCGGCGTCCAGAAATTGGCGACCAAAGGCGATCCAGCCCCCGCCGGGCGACCAGGCCGGGGACACATCCTTGACCATGTCCTCGTCGCCGCTGATGTCCACCATCGCCTCTGGCTCCAAATCGATCCGCACCAGGCGGACCACCAGAGCCTCTCCGGCGAGCATCAGCTCGGCGGCTGCCAGCGAGCGGCCATCGGGCGACCAGGTGGGGGCGGCGCCCCACTCGTTGCCAAACTGCTGCAATTCCTGGGTCTTCAGGTCATAGACCTCGAAGCCATGCAACAGCGGGCTGAGATAGGCCAGTTGGTTTCCATCGGGCGACCACACCGGCGAATGGGCCGCCACGTCATAGTCAAACAGCTCCCGGTCCTCTCCGGAAGCGAGATCGTACACCCCAATGCGGCTGGCATTGGCCTCCAGGTTAGGGGCGCCGGCCCAGATGCCGCGCCGCTCGTACGCAATCTGCCTCCCGTCGGGCGACCAGGCCGGGTTCAAACAGGCCTCGCCCGGGCAGGCCAGCAACACCTTTTGTCCCCCGCCCTGGCGGTCCATCCACCACAGATCGGCGCCGCCATCGGCGCTGCCATCGGCCCGCAGCACGCTATAGACCAGCGCCTCCCCCTGGGGGTGGGCAGCCACATCCCACACCCCGGTCGGATGCTCGGTGAGGGCGCGGGGGGCGGCCCCCTCCCGATCGATCAGAAACACCTGGCGGACGTCGCCCTCGGGCTCGGTGCGGCCCAGGTAGACCAATCCCGGCGCCCGCGTCCGAAAGGCCCAGGTCTGTTCCTGGGCCAGCGGGCGGCCTTGGGCCGAGGCCATGCCTGCCTCCAGGGTGACGGTATAGGTCGTGTCGGGCGCCCAGGCGGCCCGGGGCCGGAATTGGAACTCGCGGCCCTCGCCGGTCATCTGGCCCTCGATGGCGGGCTCGATGCGCAGGTGGGCCTGGACACTGGCCGGGTCCATGGCCTGCGAAAAGGCCAGTCGCAGCGGCGCGGTAATGGGCGCGGCGTCGCCATGGGCGGGCCAAGCGTCCGCCAGCCGCACCCGGGCGGTAGCCACCAGGAGGATGGCGACCACCAGGACCACAGCCGCTGCGCCAAGGACCCAACCCGCAACCGGATGGAGGCGACCCTTTCCCTGCATAGAGTGGTATTGTAGCATGGGCGCGGGACAGCGTCAAACCGCGCCCGAGGTCGGGCGCGGCGGGCCATCCATGGGCTTGGGCGACGCATGCGTCGCGCCTACAATGGGCATCCGGGACTAGACCTGTGGGGGCGCGGCGTGCCGCGCCCAAAACCGATGGGCCCCCGCGTTCGCGAGGACGACAGGGCAAGATGGATTTTTACAGCATGTATTGGATCGATGGGCCCCCGCGTTCGCGAGGGCGACAGGATCGGACGACGGCGGACATCCATGGACCTGGGCGACGAATGCGTCGCCCCTACAATGGGCATTCAGGATGAGACCTGTGGGGGCGCGGCGTGCCGCGCCCGCAACCCATGGACTCTCGCTTCCGCTTGCCTTGTCATGACGCGCGTTGCACTATGCGCCGCTGCTGCAAAACACCACTCAAGCGGGGTCCATGGGTACGGCGCAGGGTAGGGGCAGGGGTTTTCCTCTTCTACGGGGCGAGTCACCCCTTTCTCTGCGCCTCGGCGATCAGCAGCCGGTGGCCCGAGTCGGTATAGCCCACCGCCTCGGCGATGTGGATGGATGCCCGGTTCTCTTCGTCGACCAGATACAGCGGCCGCAGCCGCTCCTCCAGCACGTAGGATGTGCAGGCCGCCACCACCGAACGCCCCCAACCCCGTCCCCGGCCTTCGGGATGCACAAAGACAAAGACCTCGGCAAAGTGGGGCGAGCGCCAGTTGGTCCCCGACAGGGCCACCACCTGGCCCTGCGACTCGATCTGGAAGCGTGGCACGCCGTCGGGGTTCTCGGTGCGCTGCACCAGGACGTTGATCACCCGTTGGAAGCGGAGGGGGTTGAGCTGGTACAGACGGTGGGTGGCCGCCCGGCGGATGTCCAAATGGGCCTCCAGAGCGGGCGCCAGCGACGCCGGCGCGATCACCTGGTAGGCGCGCCCCGCCGTCAGGGCGGCAGCCAGCATCTCGGGGATCGCCGCTTCATCCCGGGCGTGCAGGGTGACCAGCGGGCGGAACAGGTCGGCGCCCGTCTGGCACACGGCCACAAAACCGTCGGCGCCGCCCTCGTCGTCGTGGTGGATCGTGAGCTGGGTGCGGCGGGGGTCGTGCCACAGGGCATAGTAGCTAGCCAGGGCGTCGACGGCCTGGTCGGGCGCCAGCAGGGGCCGGATGGCCCGGCGCTTGCGGTCCAGTTCCTCAAAAGTGCCAGCGTTCATACCCCCCCCCGCGCGCTCAGGCCGCCAGGACCGCCCGCGCGGCCTCGACCGCGACCCGGATGTCGTCGGCCTCGATGCCATAATGGGTGACGGCCCGCAGCTTGCGGCCCTCGATGGCGCCCACCTTGACGCCCCTCTCGGCCAGCCGGGCCACCAACTCGGCCGGCGACAGGGCGCCTGGTTCCAGTTCAAAGATGACGATGTTGGTCTGGATGGTGTCGGGGTCCAGCCCGATGCCCGGCAGTTGGGCCAATCCCTCGGCCAGTTGGCGAGCCAGGGCGTGGTCGTC
Source organism: uncultured Anaerolineaceae bacterium (assembly GCA_964575225.1). Lineage (GTDB taxonomy): Bacteria > Chloroflexota > Anaerolineae > JAAYZQ01 > JAAYZQ01 > CAZNQW01. The sequence continues at coordinate 9,730 of CAZNQW010000128.1, forward strand.
GGCCATGCGCTCCACCATGCTCTCCAGGGCGACGACCCCGGCTGCTGCCAGCACCCCGGCCTGGCGCATGCCGCCGCCGAGCATCTTGCGCTGGCGCCGCGCCTCGTGGATAAACTCGCGGCGGGCGCAGATCAGCGAGCCCACCGGCGCCGCCAACCCCTTGGACAGGCAAAAGCTCACCGAATCGGCGTCGCGGGTGAGTGCTTCTACCTCCAGTCCCAGGGCGATGGCGGCGTTGAACACCCGGGCGCCGTCCAGGTGAATGGCCAGCTCCTGCTCGTCGGCGAGGGCCCGCACCTGGGCCATATAGGCCGGGGTGAGCACCGCACCGCTGCAGCGGTTGTGGGTGTTCTCCAGGCAGATCAGGCGCGTGCGCGGGTGGTGGGGGTCGTCGCGCTTGCGGATGGCGCCCCGGATGTCGTCCAGGATCAGGGTCCCGTCGGGCTGGTTGGGGATGGTGCGGGGGTGGATGCCACCCACGGCCGCCGCGCCGCCGGCTTCAAAGAGAAATGTGTGGGCCAGGTTGCCCATGATGGCCTCTTCGCCCCGCCCGCAATGGGTCAGCAGCGAGATCAGGTTGGCCATGGTGCCGGTGGGCACAAACAGCGCGGCTTCCTTGCCCAGGCGCTCGGCCGACAGGGCCTCCAGCCGGTTGATGGTCGGATCCTCGCCAAAGACGTCGTCGCCCAGGTCGGCTTTGAACATGGCCTGGCGCATAGCGGCGCTGGGCAGTGTGACGGTATCGCTGCGCAAATCGATGATTCGGTCGCTCATTTGGGTTCTACCCCCGTGGATGGATTGGATGTGAGAGCCGATTCCGGGCGGGACGCGATGGTCTGTGGCCTGGTTCGGTTCCCGCTGCCAACGGCAGCACCCCTATTGTACCGAAAAAGCGGGCGCGGGGCAAACGCGGCATGCCCCGAAGGGCACGAATAACACGAAAGCGTGCCCCGGTGACGGGACCAAAAGGGAGGA
>CAZNQW010000129.1:0-7920 GCA_964575225.1 uncultured Anaerolineaceae bacterium
AACGGGCGAAAGGCGATGCATCCGCCGTCGTTCCCACTGTAGGGGCGACGCATGCGTCGCCCAAATGCGGGCATGGCATGCCATGCCCCTACAGGCCTTGCCGCGGCGCAAAGACGCCTACCGGCCTGCCCGCTGATAGATTATTCCTCCGCCCGGTGCATGTTCCGTATGCGGGCCCAGTTTTCGGCCTGGCGGGCCAGATAGCGCTCTGTGTCGGCGCGGCCAAAATCGACGCTAAAGCGCTCCTCGGCCTTGGTCATGTTGGCGCGCAGCGCACCTTCCAGATCGATCTCGCACTGGTAAGCCAGTTTGTACAGGAACGTCGCCGCGTCGGCCAGCTCCCCGGCCAAACGGGCGCGGGCATCGTCCCGGTCCGGCGCCTCGCGGTAGCCCTCCAGAACCTCGACCTCACGGGCGATCTCGCCCACCTCTTCGATGAGGTGCATAAAGGTGTGCGACGGGGCGATCTGGTCCCAACCCCGGGCCACGTCATAGGCCTGCAACCAGGTTTGATATTCGCGCATGTGCATCGCTAGCCCACTCCCATCTGCCGCCGCAAGCGATGGAGGAAATCCACCGATTTAACCTTGCGCTCCAGGTGATAGGTGATGTAGGTGTTCATGATCTGCTCCACTTGGGCGTGGGTCTCTGGGCTCAGCCGCAATTTGTGACAGTCCTCCCACTCTCGCGTCTGGAGAAATCGGAGCACCTTGAGCACGTTGACCGAGATGGGCGCCATGGCCGTCCTGCCTGCCCGGTCGTGATGGCAGCGGGGGCAATACACCCCGCCATCGGCAGCCGAGAGATAGTTCACCACCGGTTCCACCTGTTTCTTGCAGCCAACGCACAGAAATAGCTGGGGCTGATAGCCCACCAGGCCCAACAGGTGCAATTCATAGTAGCGCGCCGCCAGGGGCAGGTCCTCCACGGCGCTCAGCCAGCCCAATGCCTCTTTCAAAAGCTCGTACAGGGGCCGGTTCTCGTCGTGGTCCGCCGTAAAAGCGTCGGCCAGTTCGGCCACATAGTAGCCGTAGGTGGTGCGGAGCAGGTCCTCGCGCAGGCCCTTGTACGCCTCCAGGGTCTCGGCCTGGGTGAGGATATCCAGATCGCGGCCCACCGCCACCAGATACTGCCCGCGGCTGAACAGCTCGACGTGCCCGCTCTTGCGGCTGGAGGGCTTGCGCGCCCCCTTGGCGATCAGCCGTATCTTACCCCGCTCGGGGGTCAAGACCGTGAGCAAGCGATCCGACTCGCCAAAGTCGGACCGCCGGAGCACGATCCCTTCGGTCTGATAGACTCGCTCCCGAGGCGACACCGTTCATCCTGACGAGGAGGGGCTCATTCCGCTCACCAAAAAAGGTCCGCCCCTTGTCCTGCCAGCAGCGGACCTTTCGTGACGTGCGACACCCGCTCCTTAATAGTAGCCTGTGAAACCCGATCCCGTTTCGACGTTGGTGAGTACGGTGCCCACCACCCGGGCGTTGATCTGCTGCAGCCGCTGCACGGCCGAGCGCGCATATTCGCGGCGCGTCTTGCCGGCGCTGATGACCAGCAACACGCCGTCCACCTTGGTCGCCAACACGGCGGCGTCGGTGACCGCCACCACCGGCGGAGTGTCGATCAAGATCTGGTCGGCGCCTTGGGCCAGCGCACCGATGACCTCTTCCATGAGCCGCGAACCCATCAGATCGGCCGGGTTGGGGGGCAGAGGACCGCTGGTCAACACCGAGAGTCCTTCGATCCCGGTCAGATGCAAGGGCGGCGCCTGACGCACTTCGTCGTCCAGGATAGCCGTCGTCAGGCCCCGGTCGTTGGGCAGCCCGAAGAGTTTGTGCAATGTGGGACGGCGCAGATCGGCGTCGACCAGCACTACCTTGCGCCCGGCCTGGGCCGACACGATAGCCAGGTTGGCCAAGGTAGTCGATTTCCCCTCGCCGACCCCCGCCGAGGTGATCACCAACGTCTTGAGGGCCCGATCCAACCCGGCAAAGTCAAGGTTGGTGCGCAGGGTTCGATAGGCCTCGCTGATGGCCGAGCGGGGTTCCGAAACGGTGATCAATTGATTCAGTTCATTGGTCATGGCAATCCATTCTCTCTTTACAAATCATAGAGCGGGTTGGCCCGGCGCGATGCTACAGCAAGCCGACAACCAGCGCGCCCAGAGCGGCCCCAATGATCAATCCCACTCCAAAAATGAGAACGACGCTCGGCTCCATCCAGGAGGGGAGACCGAATCGGGAGGACTGGGTCGATCCAGAACTGGCGCTGCCCGGGATCGCGCCCAGCACCGCCAGGCCGGTGATCTTTTGCACGTCGGCCGCCGACCGCAGGATGTCCGATTGCAGCCACTCCAGGAAAAAGACGATGATGCCACCGGCAATGGCCCCGAAAATGGCCCCGGCCAACATATTGAGCTTGGTCTTGGGCGAAGCCAGGGGCACATCGCGGATGTCGTCGACCTTTTCCACATAGATGCGGTCGCTCTTGTCCTGCTCGGCGTTCCAATCCCGGCGATCCTCGACAAAGACGTCGGCCAGGGTCTGGGCCATCAGCCGCGCCTCTTCCGGGTCGTGGCTTTCGGCCTGAAGGGTGAGGCTCAGGTTAGCCGCGTCCTCACTGACATCCAGGTTGGCCAAAAAGTCATACGTGCTCATGTCGAGCTGGGCGCGGTCGATGGCCTTTTGCGTCATGGTGTGGGTCTTGATGTTGAGGGAATAGTTGCGCAAGAGATCTTTGGTGGCCTGGTTCAGACCCCAGTCGGCGCGGGCCGGGTTCACGCTCAGTTGAATGGTGGCCTTGTAGGTCTCGGTCATGAGCAGGCTCACGCCCAGGGCTGCAACGGCCGCAACCACCGCCACCAGAATGACAATCCATCCGCGCTTGAGCGCGATATTCCAATACTCACGTAATTCCACAATTTCCTCCAAGCCCAGATTCCCGGGAGTCGGGGAATTGTATCATGAAACCGGTCAAATCCCCAAATCCCGGAAGAAGGTTCAAGAGCGTCCCCCCCCCGCGTTGGCCTAGGTGTCGTCGGTCCCCTGGGACCCGGTCTTGTGCCAGGAGCGAGCCTTGCGCGGGATTTCGCCCAGGACCGGGACGCCCAAGCTCTCCACCTCAGCCCGGTCGCGGACCGTGTTGTCCAGATAATGCCACAAGAAGGCGATGGCCGCCCCGGCGATCAGGGCCACGAACAGCCGAAGGGGCAGATCCAGACGGTCCTTCAGGCCGAGGCCCGTTTGACCGATTCCCGGCCCGTCGATGAGCACGGCCCGGGCCGAAACGCCATCCAGTTGGGGGAAATAGGCGGCCCCCCCATCCTCGACGGCGGCGCCGACCGCTTCGGCGATGGCCTGGATCTGGTCGCGCTGGGGCCAGGTGATGTTTACGGTCATGATCCGATGGGCACGACTGGCAAAGATCGCCCCGGCGGGCACGTCAAACCCCACCCGCCGGCTGATCTCCGCAGCAAAGCGGCCCCCCTTGAGCACTTCGCTCAGGTCATCGGCCAGGTATTCGGAGGCCAGCCAGGCATCGGAGCGGCCCTCGCCCGAGACGGCGCTGACCGGTTCCTCCCCTTCAATGCCGATGGCAAAGCGCATCGTCGCCGTATAGTGGGGTGCCGGCGCCCGATAGGTCGCCAGGCTGACCCCCAAGACCACGATCAACAGGAGGGCGATGATCCACCATCGCCGCCAGAGGATGCGTCCGTACTCTTTCAGCTCCATCCGCGATCCAATTCCTCCTCAATCAATGCCGCCAGTTGCTCCTTGAACACGGCCGTGTCAAACTGCCGGGCATGCCTCTGAATCACCGCCGGGTCAAAGGTCATCTGGTCAAAACGGCTCACGGCCTCCCGCAACGATTCGGGCGTCTGTTCGTGGAAAAAGGCGCCGGTCACCCCCTCCACGACGGTATCCAGCGCCCCGCCGCCGGCAAAGGCGATCACCGGCCGGCCGGCGGCCATGGCCTTGACCGGGGCGATGCCGAAATCCTCCCGGCCCGGAAAGAGAAACCCCCGGCAGCCAGCCATCAGGGCGCTTACCTCCTCGTCGGGCACATAGCCCAAGAGGCGGACGTTGGGGCCGGCCATGGACTCCAGGCTGGGCCGGTCCCGCCCATCGCCGGCGATCAGCAGCGGCAGCCCCAGCTCGTTAAAGGCCTGGATGGCCAGGTCGATCCGCTTGTAGGGGATCAGGCGCGAAACGATCAGAAAATAGTCCCCCGGAAGGCCGGTCGCGGCCTGCCCCGCGGGGCCCTGGTGGTTGGTGTTCACCGGCGGATAGATCACCGTCGATTCGCGACCATACACCCGCCGGACCCGGTCCTGAACCTCCCGCGAGATCGCGACAAAGGCATCCACCCGGTCGGCGGCGGCCCGCTCCCAGCGCTGCAACCACCGCACAAAGGGCGACACCAACAAGCGGGCGCCCTGGCCGATCTGCTCGCGATGGACATAGGTCCCGAAATCCCACACGAACCGGGTGGGCGTCAGGCAATAGCAGATGTGCCGAGTCTTTGAGGACGTCCGCGCACCCAGGCAAAAGGCGCTCTTGTTGGAGATGACCAGGTCATAGTCGCCCAGGTCGAGCCCGCCAAAGGCCATGGGGTAGAGGAGCAGGTAGGGTTGGTGGTGGCGATAGATGCCCGGCAAGCGGTCCATCCAGGTGGTGTGGATGTCCCACTGCCGGTAGGCCGGCGGCATCTTCTCCCGCCAATAAATCGAGGTATAGACCGACGCTTGAGGGAACATCTCCATCAAGGTCTCGAGCACCTCTTCGGCCCCGCCTATTTGATTCAACCAATCGTGAACAATGGCAACCTTCAAGGCACCTCAACTCTGCAAGCCAACAAAAGTATACCAAAAAGAAGGAAAATTGACAACCACGGCGTGGCCTTGCTCCGCGGCTTGCATAGTCGGCCAAGACGTACTGCGATGCACGATGGATGCTGCCTGCGAGTCCGCAGGCGCTTCCGCGCGAGGGTACTCGCGGTGGGCATGACGGTGTTTCGGTAGGGGCGACGCATGCGTCGCCCGTTTCCGGGCACGGCATGCCGTGCCCCTACAACCACCCTGGACTGCTCGCCGGCCCGTGCCCGCACAGGCGCTCTAGGGCAGGGTAAAGGTGGCCACGTTGTTGTCGCGGTGGGTCTCGGGGTAACCCTCTTTGGCATCCTCGGGGTTCACTGTAAAGGTCAGCGTCCCGCCCTGGATCCACAAAGGATCGACCGAGATGACCACCACGCCCTGGCCTTTGCCCTGCACCAGCGGGATGACGTCGTTGATCTTGCGCCCCGCCGCATTCTCGATGCGAATGGGCACCATGGCTGCGTCTCGGGTGCCCTGGTTGTGGACGGTCACCATCACCATCCCAGGCTGCGGCGTCTCGATGTCGGCGCCGGTGATGCGAAAATCATAATCCTCCAGCCCACTGCCGGCCGGGACGACCATCCCCGGCGCCAGGCCGGCATCTACGGCCACCTGGTTGTTACCCCAGTCATCCTCGACCAGGCTGCCCTCCCAATCGGCCGGGTTCACCCGCACGGTGAGGGACTGGCCCGGCGAAAATGCCCGGTCGACTTCCACGTACAACGCCGCCGTCCCGCCGCACGGGGGAATGACCGGCGTGTAGGCGATGCCCGAGAGTCGATCCCCAAGAACGACCACCGGCAGGTTGTAGACGGCCCGGTTGCCCACGTTGTGGACGCGGACCATCACCCGTTGGTTGTCCGGTTCGGGGAGCACATCTTCGGGCCGGACCTCGACGTCGGTACGACCGGAGCACAGCTCGCTGGTGTAAGCGTCAAAGGGGTCGATCAACAGGTTGAGGAGCACCCCATTGTCCATCAGATCGGCCTCCGGTTGGGCGGGCAGGCGCGATTGCCACGCATCGGGCACCTTGTTGACCTGCAACCACAACTCGTGCTCGCCCCCCTGCAAGTTCCAGTGTACGGGAAGGATCACACCCATTGACTGGGTGGCCGGTATGGTGACGGTCAGTGCCTGAACAAAAGGCGAAAAGCCGATCTCTTCTTGTACCGCCGAAATGAACAGATAGACGGGCACGTCCTCGGCGTCGAGGCCGCTATGGTTGTGAATGGTCGCCGTCACGGAAAAGGGGGTTCCGGCCCTCAGGGGAAGCGGCTCGATCTGAACGTCAGATTCCTTCAGGCTCAGGGCCACCTGAGGGACGTCCGGGGTCGCCTCGGCCCGGGTGGCGGCCGACTGGGCCATCACCGTCGCCATGGAGAGGGGCGGGGTCGCCGTCGGGTCGGAATTTGCGCCCGAGTTCAAGGCGCAGCTTGCGAGGCACAAGCCCAGCACCAGGCAGCCTAAAAGGCCCAGGATCGGGAATCGACCCTCGGTCCAGGCGGGGCGCGTGGTGGGTATCCTTTGCTCCCTGATCGGGATGGAACGGCAGTTCTTCTTCATAGGCTCGGGCAGCATACCACAACGGCCCCGGTCTGTCAACGCGCCGCCAACCCCAGATCCTCCACCACCCGCTGGAGATCCTCGACGGCGGGCTCGACATAGAGCGGCTGGCCCACCGCCCGGATCGCACTGGGGATGTCCTTCAGGCCGTTGCCTGTGACTAAAACGACGATGCGCTCTGCGGGATCGATCCGGCCTTCGCGCAGCATCTTGAGGAGCCCGGCAAAGGGGGTCGCCCCGGCCGGCTCGGCAAAGACGCCCGACTCTTGACCCAGGATGCGCATGGCCTCCAGGATCTCCTCGTCGCTGACCGACAGGTACTCGCCGCCGGTATCGCGCACGGCGCGCAGGGCCTTGATCCGGTCGCGGGGGATGCCCACCGAAATGCTATCGGCCAGCGTGGACGGCACAATCGGTGTGATCTCTTCGGTCCCGGTCCGCCAGGCCTCCACCAACACCGCCGACCCGGCCGCCTGGACGCCCATTAGCTTGGGCAGGCGTTCGATCCAGCCCAAGGCCCGCAGGTCGCGCAACCCCTTGCCCAACCCGCCGATGATACAGCCGTCGCCCACCCCCACAAATATCCGGTCGGGGGGATTCCAGCCCAATTGCTCGCAAATTTCCAGAGAGCCCGTTTTTTTGCCCTCGCTTAGGTAGGCGTTAAAGGCCGTGCTGCGGCTGTACCAGCCATAGCGGTGGGTGGCCTCCAGCGACAGGTCAAAGGCCTGGTCGTAGGTGCCCCGCACCAGGAGGACGGTGGCGCCAAAGATCAGCAGTTGGGCGATTTTGGCCTGGGGCGCTGTTTCGGGCACAAAGATCACGTTGGGCAGGCCCACACTGGCCGACAGGCCCGCCAGCGAGGCCGCCGCGTTGCCCGAGCTGGCGGCGCAGACGATCTCGCGGCCCAGCTCCTGGGCTTTGACAATGGCCACAGCGCTGGCCCGGTCCTTGTAGGAGGCCGTCGGCTGGCGGCCATCGTCCTTGATCCAGAGGTTGGGCAGGCCCAGGCGGGCGCGCAGGCGGCGCGCCTCGTAGAGGGGCGTCCAGCCCACCGTCAACGGCGGGGGCGGACTGTCGGGATGCACCGGCAACAGGGGCTTGTAGCGCCAGATAGAGCGCTTGGGATCGGCTGCTAGGCTTTGGGGCGAGAACTGCCGGGCCACGATGCGATAATCGTAGACGACATCGAGGATGCCCTCGTTGCCGTGCTTGGGGCAGACGTAGGGGACCTGGTCCACGGTGTATTCGGCGCCGCACAACACGCACTTTAATCCCAGGACGTGCTTCAAGGTCGATCCCTCCTCACGTTTCGAGGTTCAGAAACCCGGGTGCGCTCGCGCCCCCCATTGTCTCCTGGCTCGCGCGGGATCCGGCGAGCCCGCGCCCTGTGCTGACCGCTGCGCTCCGTAGGGGCGACGCATGCGTCGCCCAATTCCGGGCATGGCATGCCATGCCCCTACACGGCGCCCGCCTGCTTGCTCCCGTGC
>CAZNQW010000129.1:8020-10678 GCA_964575225.1 uncultured Anaerolineaceae bacterium
TTCCGGGCATGGCATGCCATGCCCCTACACGGCGCCCGCCTGCTTGCTCCCGTGCCATTTCTACTATTGCTCGCTTTCCCGTATCCGCACGGCAGCGTCCCTGGGGCGCGAGGGCACGGACAGAGGATGCTGTACGGGCGGGTTTGACACCCGCCCGTACGGTTGACGGCAGCCTTTCGGATCTGGCTCCGCGCCCCGGGAACGCGGCGCGGAGCGCAGTAATTTTGCGGCAGCAATCGTCCTGCCGAGGCAGGCACGCACTCCATACAGGGGCCGGTATCGGGCCTCACTGGCTGCTCAGAATCCAATGGTTGTACATGCGGTCCAGCTCCCGGCCCGAGACCTCTTCAGCCACGTTCAGGAAATCGCCGGGGGTGGCAATCCGCCAGCGATAGCGCTCCACGTATGCCCGCAATACCGACAGATAGCCCTCGGTCCCCAATTCCTGGTGCAGCGCGTCGAAAAAGAGGGCCGCCTTGCCATAGACCATGATCTCGTACTCGGGTCCAAAGGACGCCGACGGGCGGTTGACCACCGTGTCGCGGCCCTCGTCCACAGCCGTCAGGTAGGGCACGAGCCACCGCTGGTTGATCAGGGTGTTGGCCCGCGCCTGCCCATAGACGGCCGCGTAATAGGTCGCCGTCGAGTATTCGGCCAAGCCCTCGTCCAGCCAGGGTACGTTCACCTGGTCGTTGCCCACCTGGGCATACCACCACTGGTGGGCGATCTCGTGCACGACCCGATCCTCCAATTGGGTGCGCCGGCTGCGGTACAGGTCCAGCCCAATCAGATTGAGGCCGGGGTACTCCATACCATAGTACTCGAGGGGCGCCTCGACCACATCCATCACGGGGAAGGGATAGGGGCCAAAGGCCTCGCTGTACACGCGCAGCGCTGCCGCGGCTGTGTGCAGAGCCGCCTCACCGGCGGCGTCATCGCCCAGCAAATAGTGGGAGCGAACCCGCACACCCTGGGTGGTGACTTCCTTGACCCGATAATCGGCGCTGGCCAACCAGGCAAACTCTCGCAGGGGCCCGCCCCGGATCTGATAGGTGCGGGCGTCCCCGGCGTCGGTCTCTTGGACAATAGAGCCCGTGGCTACCAGGGTCAGGGTGGAGGGCAGCGTCAGGCTCACCTCGTACAGACCGGCCGCCGCAAAGACGGCATCGCCGTGGGCCGGAGCGATATCCTCGTGCCAGGTTTTGCCGTCGTGCACGGCCAACAAGGGGTAGGCATCAGGCAGGCTCCAGACGCCCTGGCTGTGCCCAAACAGCACATAGCCTGCCTCCCGTTCGGGGATCTGCACCTCAAAGGTCAGGCTGACATCAACCGAGGATCCCGGCGCGATGGGCGCCGCCAGAGGGATCGCCAGAGCGGTATTGTTGGCCCGCAGGGTGGGCGCGATCCTCTCACCGTCCACCCACACCGACGCCACTTCCAGCCGGCCCCCGTACTGGGGCAAGTTGGGGTAGAGGCGAAAGACGATTTCCTCCAGGGCTCGGGCGGTGGTGTTGGGAAAGGTCACCTGCTGGCTGCCCGTCAACCGCCGGGCCGCCGGATCGAGGGTCAGTTCCAGCCGGTACTCGGCCAGGGGGCCCGCCTGCTCGACGCCCACCATCGCCGTGACGGTCTCGTCCAGCCCAGAGGCCACATCGGACGGGGCGCCACAGCCCACCAGCGCCAGCGCCGCCACCAGTCCCAGTGCAGGGAGCAGCCAGCCATAGACTTTCATGGTGCCTTTCCTCCATCCGCCGACGGAAAACGCTCCAGGTACACGCTGATGGCTCTCGCGGCGGGATTTCTCATGGTGCGCTACCGGCCATCCACCGATGAAAACCGCGCCAGGGCGTCGAGGATGGCCCCATGGGCGCGCCCGTTGCTGGCGATCACACCCTGGCAGGGGGTCAATTCGGTTTGGTTGTACATGGGTGCTTGGCCGCAGAGATCGGTCAGGATCCCGCCGGCTTCGAGCAGCACCACGTGGGGCGCGCACAGATCCCACTCTTTGACAGCCGAGGTGCCCACATAAAGATCGCACCGGGCGCGGACAATCTCCCCCACCTTGAGCCCCACGCTGCCCATCCGGGTGACGGCCTCGATGCCCAGCTCGCGCCGGGCGTCCTGGACAAACTGCGAATAGTGGGAGCGGCTGGCGATCAGGCGCATGCGGGCGACCTCGTCGATATCCGACACCCTGAGCCGCTCCTGCCGCCCATCGAACAGGTGATAGGCGCCCTGGCCTTTCACCGCCAGGTACTCGCGACCCGTCGTCGGCTGGTAGACCACCCCCAACACCGGGGCGCCCGCCACCGTCAGGGCGATCTGGACCACGAACTCGCCCGTCTCGGCGATGAACTCGGTGGTGCCGTCCAGGGGATCGACGATCCAGACGCGCTCTCGGTCCAATCGCGTCCGGTCGTCTTCCGATTCTTCGGTCAGCAGTCCATCGCCGGGGAAGGCCTGGGCCAGGCCGGCGCGAATGAGGGCATCGGCGGCCCGGTCGGCTACGGTCACCGGTTCATCGGCGGCCTTGCGCTCGACCGTCACTCCCTGCCGGTAATGGCGGAGGATCGTCTCGCCCGCCTCGCGGGCCAGGCGCCGGGCCACGGTCAATTCCCGGTGCAGGTGGCTGTCTGCAAACATGTCGCTCTCCATGTG
>CAZNQW010000130.1:0-10567 GCA_964575225.1 uncultured Anaerolineaceae bacterium
CAGGGCGAGCGCCCCATGGCCGCCGACAACAAGACGCTGGGCAAGTTCATCCTGGATGGCATTCCGCCCGCCCCTCGCGGCATCCCCCAGATCGAGGTGACTTTTGACATTGATGCCGACGGCATTTTGCACGTGGGGGCGCAGGACAAGGCCACGGGCCGCGCGCAGTCGATCACCATTACGGCTTCCAGTGGTTTGAGCAAGGATGAAGTGGAGCAGATGGTCCGCGACTCGGAGAGCCATCGCCAAGAGGACGAAAAGCGGCGCAGCGAAGTAGAGGCCCGAAACAGCGCCGATTCGTTGATTTACCAGGCGGAAAAGTTGTTGCGCGAGCAGGGTGAAAAGGCGCCGGCGGAGGTCAAATCTGAGGTCGAAGCCAAGATCTTAGCCTGCCGAACAGCCCTGCAAGGTCAGGACCTGACTGAGATCCAGCGCACCGTCCAGGACCTATCGGACGCTCTGCAAAAGCTGGGCGCGGCCATGTACGAACAGCCGGACACGCCCCCGCCCGATGGAGGGACCGACACCCCGCCCTCGGGTGAAGAGGACGATGTGGTCGAGGGCGAGTTTAGCGAGGCGTAGCTGACATCCAGGGGGGATGCCCGAACGGTGTTCCAGACTTGTCGGGCGTCCCCCCCTGGATATCCTGTTTGAAACGAGAATCTATGAGCGCAAAACGCGATTATTATCAAGTACTGGGTGTCGATCGCCAGGCGACGGACGAGCAGATCAAGAAATCGTTCCGTCGCCTCGCTCGCCAGTACCATCCCGACGTCAACAAAGAGCCCGACGCCGAAGCCAAATTCAAAGAGATCAACGAAGCGTACGAGGTGCTATCGGACCAGGAAAAGCGGGCCATGTATGACCGCTTTGGCCATGCTGGGCCGCAGGCTGGGTTTGGCGGGAACTATACCGATTTCTCCGGGTTTGGCGGGATCGAAGATATTTTCGAGAGCTTTTTCGGCGGAATGCGAACGGGCGGTTCGGCGCGGCCTGGGCCCACCCGCGGCGCCGACCTCCGTTACGATCTCACCATCGAATTTGCAGAGGCGGTCTTTGGCTGCAGCAAAGAGATCACCCTCATGCGCCACGAAACGTGCCCTCAGTGCAAGGGGAGCGGGGCCGAGCCAGGCACCCAGCCCATCCGTTGCCCTCAGTGCAACGGCACCGGCGAGGTCCGGCGCCAGCAACAGACCTTTATGGGCTCGTTCATCCAGGTGACGGTGTGCCCCCGGTGTCACGGCGAGCGCGAGATCGTGACCACGCCTTGCACCCAGTGCCATGGCGAAAAGGTGGTCCGCACGGAACGGACGATATCGGTGGACATTCCGGCAGGTGTGGACAGTGACACCCGCGTGCGCTTGACCGGGGAGGGGGAGCCCGGGACCTTTGGCGGGCCTCCCGGCAATCTGTACGTCGTTCTCCACGTCAAACTCCATCCCCTCTTCCGGCGTGATGACACAACCATCATGCTCGAGCTGGATGTCAACATTGCCCAGGCATCGCTGGGCGACAAAATTCGCATTGCTACCTTGGACGGTGAGGAGGATCTGAGCATCCCGGCAGGCACGCAGACGGGCGACGTCGTTCGTTTGCGCGGTAAGGGGGTTCCTCACCTTCGGCGCAATGGCCGGGGTGATCAGTTGGTGATGTTCAACGTCTTGACGCCGACCAAGCTGAACAAGAAGCAGAAGCAGTTGATGGAGGAATTGGGCCGGACTTTGGGCAAAGAGGTGGTGCATCAGCCCGAAAAGGGGTTGTTCCAAAAATTGAGAGACGTGTTGGGGATTGTATAGTGCCGATGGCCGAGAGTGAGCCCAAGCTCAAGTGGCTGGAAATCTGCGTGACGGCAGACGACGAGGCCGCCGAAGCCGTTGTCGAGTTGTTCAACCGTCATGGTCGGGGCCGTGCCGTAGTTGAGACGCCAGTGGACTGTTTTGAACACGAGCTGGGGATAGTGCCGCTGCCCACTGAGGTGCTGGTCAAGACCTATTTGCCCCTGGACGGGACGACGGACGAGGCGCGGCGGCGGCTGGAAGAGGGCCTGTGGCACCTGCGCCAGATCTATCCTTTCGCCGAGTCGGCGTTCCGTGAGATGGCCGAGGAGGACTGGGCCGAAGCCTGGAAGCAGCACTATCACTTGCAGCGCGTGGGGCAGCGTCTGGTGATTGTGCCGGCCTGGGAAGAGTACGCCCCTGCCCCCGGCGAGGTCACGATCCGGCTGGAACCGGGCATGGCCTTTGGCACGGGACTTCACCCCACCACACGGCTGTGCCTGGAGGCGCTGGAAAAGTATGTCACATCCCAGAGCACACTCCTCGATGTAGGCACGGGTTCAGGGGTGTTGGCCATCGGCGCCGCCAAATTGGGCGCGCGCCGGGTGGACGCTCTCGACGCCGATCCGGTGGCGGTGAGCGTGGCCCAGGAAAACGTCCGCATGAATGGGGTGGAGGCGGTGGTAACGGTGGCTCACGGATCCCTGCGGGGCGGCGATGCCGTGCCCCTGAACTTTGCCACCGGTGGGCCGGTGCCCACGCTGGACGAAGGGCACTTTGATCTGGTAGCGGTCAATATTGTCGCCCCGGTGATCGTGGGGATGGCTGCGTCGCTAGCCCGGCGCGTGCGGCCGGGAGGCAGGGTCATCGCTGCCGGGCTGATTGAGCCCCAGGAGGCGGATGTCCGAGCTGCTCTGGCCAGCCACGGGTTGCAGGTGATCGAGCGCAGCCAGGAGAAGGATTGGGTGGGACTGGTCGCCCACCGGGAATGAGGGCCCATGCACCGCTTTTTTGTGTCGCCGTCCATGATCGAAGGGGACGTGGTGACGTTGGTCGGGCGGCAATCTCACCAGATTGCCAACGTGTTGCGCATGCGGCCCGGCGACCATATCGTCGTCCTGGATAATTCGGGCTGGGAGATCGAGATACAACTGACGGCGGTGGAGGGGCGGGCCGTCCAGGGAGAGGTCCTGCGTCGGCGTCTGGCTGGCGGCGAGCCTCGGATCAAGATCAGCTTGTATCAGGGGGTGCTCAAGAGCCGCCACTTTGAATTTGTGCTGCAAAAGTGCACCGAACTGGGCGTGGTCGAGTATGTGCCCATCATCACCGAGCGTTGCGTGATCTCGGATCTGGACGATGTGGAGAAAAAGCACGAGCGCTGGGAGTCGATCATTCAAGAGTCGGCGGAACAGTGCCGCCGCGGTCGCCGACCCACCCTCAAACCAGCCATGTTATTGTCTCAGGCGTGCGAGCGTTCGCGTCACCAGGGCGGGCTGTCCCTCATTCCCTGGGAGGAGGAGAAAACGCTCGCTTTGCGCGACCGGCTGCGCACCCCACCTCAGGGCCGGTCGGATGGCTGGCCGCCTATGACGGTGAATCTGTTCATAGGACCCGAAGGGGGGTTCACGCGCCAGGAGATCGAAATGGCCCAGGGATATAGCCTGATGCCGGTGACCCTGGGGCCACGTATCCTGCGGGCAGAGACGGCCGGGCTGGTGGCAGCGGCCGCCATCCTCTACGAGACGGGCGATCTGGGGTAGTCGCTGGCCCGGTGCCCTGTGAGGCCGACATTGATTTGTGGTAAGGGCACGGCATGCCGTGCCCCCCGTGCGGATGTCCCATTCCACGACAAGCCACTTGCCCAATTCGTGCCATTCGTAAAGTCCGTCATGCCCGTACTCGCGCCAGCGTACCCGCAGGCAGCATCCATTCTGTGCCACACCACATTTGGCCGACTCTGTAGCACCCCTGTCTTTTGACTGGTTGGTCTTGACGATTCCTTCAATGTATGGCATAATGCGTATAGGTAGTACACAAAGCCTATCGATGGAGGATTTGGGATGGAAACTGTGACAATATCCCCCAAGTTCCAGGTGGTGATTCCGAGCAGGGTGCGGGAATCACTCGGCGTGGAGCCTGGACAGAAGGTCAAAGTCATATTGTACGACAATCGCATCGAATTGATCCCCGTGAGACCTATCCGAGAGACGCGCGGTTTTTTGCAGGGCATCGATTCAGCAGTGGAGCGGGAGCCTGACCGACTATGAACGTGATGGATTTTAGTGGCTGGCTCGAGTATTTTGCCGACGGACCCAATGCGGATTTCTTTGCTCCAGCGATCGAGAACCCCTCCGAGTTGATCGTACCCACACTCAGTTTGTATGAGGTCTTTAAACAGGTGCTTCAACAGCGGGGAGAAGGCGATGCTCTGCAAGCAGTCGCCGCGATGATGCAAGGCCAGGTCGTCGATCTGGATGCCCATTTGGCGCTGAGCGCCGCACGGCTTTCGGCTGCCTGGAAACTGCCCATGGCTGATAGTGTGATGCTTGCCGTTGCGCAGGCGCATGGGGCTACTCTTTGGACGCAGGATGCGGATTTGAAGGACATTCCAGGTGTGCAGTACATCGCCAAGGGTTAGTCGTGCTGCTGAGCATGTGGCGGTTCGACTACACGGCTCACCTCAAGAGTCCCGTGAAATTATCAAGCCCTCTCCCACATTCGGGAGAGGGCTTTTTCATCGCCATTCGGCGTAGCGATCCGGAGAACTAGTTGGGTGGCAGCTTGGCGAGCAGCTCTTCGATCCGCGCCAGTTTCTTCAAGGCCTGCTGCTGGGGCGTCCCCGCTGGCTGAGGCGTTGTATCGAGAGGGTTCGGTGCGTTTTCGGGCACGGCGGGCGGCTCGGCCTTGGGTAGCTCCAGGAAGGTGAGGAAGGTGAATCCGCCTTTGGGCTGCACCTCGAATCGCTGATCCAGGAAAGCGATGGTGTACTGGACCGGCTCGGGGCTCAGGACCTCAAACCCGCCCAGGCCGTGCTCTAGTTTGGAGCCGCTGACCACGCTGCTGGCATTGCCCCAAGGATCGGTGACGGTGACGTCAATGCCGGCGCGGGGTAGGGTGCCCGCGATGACCTGAGGGCCGGGGCGGTGCTCGGCGATCATTTCCCAGGTGCTCGTTTCCGTTAGGCCTGGGGTAGGGATCGGGATCGATACCGGTGGCAGGTCGGGCGGATCGGGCAAGGGGGGCGTCCCCTTGTCCACGAGCTGCCACAGGCCGCCCAGCCTGCGATTTCGGGTTCCCTCGATCAGTCCCAGGGACTCGAGAATATCGCCCTTGCCTGCCGGCCAAAGGGCCTCGGTTCCGGCGCCGGGTGGGCCTGGGCTGGCCATTGCCGGAAAGTGGATCCGGCCATCGGCATTGGTAAATCGCACCGCGGCCCGGTGGTACCATTCGTTACCGTCGATGGGAGGGGCATCGGGGTACGAGTGGTAGAAGGGGATGCCCTCCACCGGCAGCCCATCGCCGTCTACCACCCAGACGTCCAAGGCGGCGGGCCCTTCGTATTCGTGGACCTCGATCAGTTGTAGCCGACTGTTCCCGCGCCGGTATTTGGCGCCGTAGCTTCGTTGGACCCAGTTCCAGCCCTGGGTGTCCCCGTCTACATCGATGACCAAGGGCAGGTCGCGCCTCTGCTCTTCTTTGGGTGGAAAGTACTGGAGGGCGGTGATGACCGGTTTCTTGCGACCGTATTCCTCCTCAAAGGCCCAGCCGTGCCAGGCGTCGGTGGGCCAGCCACTGCCGCCCATGTCCTCGTCGGCCAGGAGCCAGGGACAGATGGCGAAAAAGGGAGAGGGCGTGTCGAACATTTGCATGGTCTTTTTGCCCACCATCTTGGGGGTGGTGAGGGGCATGCGAATGTCGGTGTTGGGTCCGCTACCCGGACGGTCGCGGGGGGTCCAGCCGCCTTCGGTCATGGCCATGGGCACGACATAGCCAAAGCTCTCCAGTGAACGGTGGGCCACCAGCTCCCACCCCCGCCAGCAGACGTCGTCTTGGGCCGCTGTGATCCCCAGCTCGAACAGCTCTTTGCGACGGCGGTTGATCAAATCCAGGGGTTCGGTGCGCCAATCCGCTTTCTCGGCGAAATCGTCGAGAAGGCGGTCGTACGCCTCTTGGGTAAGTTGGGCGCCATAGCGGGTCACGGCGTCGTAGGGATAGTCCCGGTGACGGTTCTTGCCATAGAGGTGTCCGGCATAGAACGCTTTTCCTTCGTCCCAGAGCCATTGGCCATCCCTCTGTTTGATGCTGTCAAAGGGGTTGAAATCGTAGCCAGGGCCATCGGGAAAACCCACATATCCTCCCTTGTCGGCAATGAACTGGGCGGCTTGGGACCAAACTCCCATAAAGAGGTCCCATGCGTTCGGCGGCACCTCGCCCTTGACCCACTCCCGGCTGTCAAAGGGCTCGTTGCGGATGATCCAAAAGGGCTTGAGCCCATACTTGCCATACAGGTCGATGGTCCACAACACGGTGTCCTGCTCGGTAAAAGGCAGGGGCAGGCTCTTTTGCTCGCGGATGATGGGAATGATGCCGGCGTCGAGCAGCACCTGCAGCGGATTTTTGGCCCCTGTGTAGGTTTGCCGTACCGAGTCGCCGTCGGTGAGCAGAACGACCCAGGAGACGCCCATGCTGACCAAGAGATCGGTCCAGTAGCCGGCCCGTTTGAGCCAGTCACCGTGAAAGCCAAAGGGCTGCAAGTGCACTCCGCGGTTGGTCACCCGGCGTCCACTGATTTCAAGGGGGAACTCTAGCTTTTTGCGGGGAATCATCACGACCTCCCTGTAGTTGTGCCCTCGCCCGCGCAGCAGGCGCCTTTGTGCAAAACCCAATTCAATCCTGCGCTGGCGACGCACTTATTATACTCTAAAAGCGACAATTTGTAAAGAGAAAGAGTGATATTCATCAAGATACATTAGCAGTCATAGAATTCGCGAGTGCACGGCAAGATCGGGCGCGCTATGAAAGTGGGGATCGGCAGAACACTCGGGGGATTTGCCTATTCGGTCTATCAGGGGTACAATGCCCCACACTCTCACCGCAGTGGGGGGATACACCTGCTGCTGCACGGAATCCCGGCTACCGAACAACAGGTTTGGATTCGATCACAAGGAGCGCCAAGACGGTTATGACCATTACACTTATCGGCCTGGGGCCGGGCGACCCGTCCCTTCTGACCCGGCAGGCGTGGGACCTGTTGGATCGAGCAGAAGAGGTCTATCTGCGGACGGCGCGCCATCCCACGGTGACCGATCTTCCGTCCCACCTCACGCTTCACAGCTTTGACGATCTATACGAGACCCTGGACGACTTTGGCGCCGTCTATGATGCCATTGCGGAGCGGGTGGTCGAGTTGGGCAAGCGCCCCCAGGGCGTGCTGTACGCCGTGCCTGGACATCCCATGGTGGGCGAGGCTTCGGTGCAGCGGGTGCTGGTTTTAGCCCGGCAGGAGGGCGTGGACGTCCGCCTGATTGAGGGCCTGAGCTTTGTCGAGCCAGTGTTAAGCCTGCTCGGCCTGGATGCCTTGAGTGGTTTGCAGTTGGTGGATGCCACCGACCTGGCGAGCTGTCACCATCCCCCCCTCGATCCGGACCGACCGGCTGTGGTGGGCCAGGTATACGGTCCACGCTTGGCCAGTGAAATCAAGTTGACTTTGATGAACGCCTATCCGGATGACCACCCGGTCACCTTGGTGCAAGCGGCGGGTACCGGGCAGGGGCGGGTCGAGACGGTGCCGTTGTACGAACTCGACCGCGGTCATGGGGTTGACCATCTGACGTCGTTGTACGTGCCGCCCCTGCCGCAGATCGGTGGGTTGGCTGCCTTCCAAGACACGGTGGCCCGGCTGAGGGCGCCCGGTGGCTGCCCCTGGGATCGAGAGCAAACACATCAGTCGCTGCGCAATAACCTGCTGGAAGAGACCTACGAAGTCCTGGTGGCCCTCGATGAAGAGGATGAGGACAAGCTGTGTGAAGAACTGGGCGATCTCTTGATGCAGATCGTCATGCACGTTCAGATCGCAACCGAGGGAGGGGCCTTTCGATTTGCAGACGTTGTGGGCCGGATCGATGCCAAGCTCAAGCGCCGCCATCCCCACGTCTTTGGTCAGGTGGAGGTGGAGGGCACAGCCGATGTGCTGCGCAATTGGGAAGCGATCAAGGCCGACGAGCGCCAGACCGCAGGCCATGGACAGGCATCCCGATTGGCCAGCGTGCCGGAAATCCTGCCCTCCCTGGCCCGAGCCCAGGCGTATAGCGAGCGCGCCGCCCGACATGGCTTTGACTGGCCCGACATGGAGGGGGTTTTGGCCAAGTTGACAGAGGAGGTGGCCGAATTGGAGGCCGCCCAGGATGTGGACGAACGGGAGTGGGAGCTGGGCGATGTCCTCTTTACGATGGTCAACGTGGCGCGCTGGTTGGGCGTGGAGGCTGAGAGCGCCCTGCGGGGCGCCTGCCAGCGGTTTGCGCAGCGATATGCCAGTATGGAGGAGCAGGCACGTCGGCAGGGGATCGATCTTGCCGCTCTGTCGCCGAAAGAGCAGGATGCGCTGTGGAACAGGGCCAAATCCCAGGACGACGCGCCCGACGGCAGGTAGTCGGGTGCAGTTTGCACGGTTGGTGGCTCCAGACGGTTTTGACAGTTGGCTCAAGATATAGTAGAATTTCATTGTATCGGCAACATCGGTGTGAAATAGACCCTCAACTGTGCTTTTGCTTCCGCGATTTACTTTACCGACTGGCATCGGTGTGTGGTTTCGTTGGCCTCTCAAGCCAACAGGCTTTTGCAAGGGACAAGAGATCGTTCGTTGGGCATGGATCATTGGTACGCATTATACACGAAGCCAAAGAAGGAATATCAGGTCGATAGCTTCCTCAAAGGCGAAGGAATCGAGACCTATCTTCCTACCGTAGAGCGTCGAATCCGCCGCCGCGACCGCCCCAGCCACCAGGTGTTTTTCCCCTGCTATCTTTTTGCGCGCCTTGACCTGACCCGTATTCCACGATCGTCGATCGACTGGATGCCGGGAGTGCGGCGCATGGTCGGGTTTGGCGGCGAACCTGCCGTCGTTCCTGACGAAATGGTAGAGCTGGTCCGCGAGCGCCTGAGCGAGCATCAAGAGAACCCCTATGGCCATTTCCAGAAGGGAGATCGGGTGCGCATTGTCTCGGGCCCCCTTCGGGATCTGGAGGCAATGTTTGACTCGACCCTATCGCCCGCGGACCGCGTGTGCGTGTTGTTGGATGTTATGGGCCGCCTGACACCGGTCGCGATCGACGGCCGGCAAATCGAGCGCTTGTAAATAAGGCGCCGACCGAGGCCCGACGTATCAGTCATCTGGATCGGACGGGGAAAACCTGCCCGATCGGCGGAGCATGCCTGGAGCATGCTCGGAATTTCATGATTCAGGGGGACAGTTTGAAGGCTCTGATCACCGGCGGTGCTGGATTCATTGGCAGCAATCTGACCGACCGATTGGTGCGTGAGGGACAGGAGGTCGCCGTCTACGACAACCTGTCGCGCGCCGGATCGGTCAAGAATGTGGACTGGTTGAGGGCCGAACACGGCGATGCCTGGAGGTTGATCCAGGCGGACATCCGTGATTCCTCGGCGCTGAATCAGGCAGCCGCCGATGTGGACGTGATCTACCATCTGGCTTCGCAGGTGGCGGTCACCACATCGGTGCAGGACCCGCGCCACGATTTCGAGGTCAATGCCCTGGGCACTTTTAACGTGCTGGAGGCGGCTCGCCTGTCGGGGCGACGCCCCATCGTCCTGTATGCGTCCACCAACAAGGTCTATGGCGGCATGGAGGAGGTGGTCGTCGTCGAGCGGGATCACGACTATGCCTACCGCGATTACCCTCAGGGCATCGGCGAAGAGCACCCGCTGGACTTTCACTCGCCCTACGGTTGCTCCAAGGGGGCAGGCGATCAGTACGTGCGGGATTATGCCCGCATCTATGGGCTGCCGACGGTCGTCTTTCGCCAGAGCTGTATCTATGGCACCCGGCAATTTGGCGTCGAGGATCAGGGCTGGGTGGCGTGGTTCACCATTGCGGCCATTACCGGCCGGCCGATCACCATCTATGGCGATGGCAAGCAGGTGCGCGACGTGCTGTGGGTCGACGACCTGATCGATCTGTATCTGCACGCCATTGAGAGGATCGACGTGGCGGTGGGTCAGGTCTACAACGTCGGCGGCGGTCCGGCCAACACCCTGTCGGTGTGGAGCGAATTGGGCCCCATGCTCCAGGCGCTCCTCGGACGCACAATCTCGGTGGGCTATGATGACTGGCGCCCCGGCGACCAGCGCATCTTTGTGGCCAACATCGAAAAGGCCTGGCGAGAGCTGGGCTGGCAGCCCAAAGTAAGCAAGCAAGAGGGCGTCCGTCGCCTGGTGGACTGGGTCCTTACCAATCGAGCGTTGTTTGAGGCCTGATCGGGCCGGAGCTTGCCACAGTTGACCCGACATGATGACGGACAGGGCGCACGCGCGGTGAGGCACCCTCGCTCGAGGGGCGCGCCCCAGTGGCTGCCCTACGTCGACTTGGCTGGCGCAGCGGCTGCCGGGGCTATCTGGTACGCCTTTCCTGAGGCCGGTCCCTGGCCTTTGGTTCTGGTCTTGGCTCCCTGGGCGGTGCATGCTTTTTTCACCCGACGCCTGGTTCATCTCAGTGCCCTGGACCTTCCTCTGTGGCTGTTTGTGGCGACGGCCGCCTTGGCGGTCTGGGCGGCCTA
>CAZNQW010000131.1:0-10507 GCA_964575225.1 uncultured Anaerolineaceae bacterium
TCTTCCCTGTGTTGCAGTACATGGATGGTGAGTCCAAGATCATCTATCCGCCCGAATGGGCAGAGAAGCAGATCGAACCCAAGCCCTAGTTGAGGATGGAACATCGGGTGGCGCGCCGGTTCTTTTCGGCGCGCCACCTATCCTGGTCTGGGCGCCGGAGCCAGGACTTTGGAGGTAAGAGTAGATGCTACTCCATGCTGAACGAATTGTCAAAAACTTTGGAGGTCTCACGGCTGTCAACCACGTCGATCTGGAGGTGGACGCCGGTCAGATTGTGGGACTCATCGGGCCGAATGGGGCAGGCAAGACCACGTTTCTGAACTGCGTGGCGGGTACCTACAAACCCACGGAGGGAAAGGTGCTTTTTGCCGACCAGGACAGCACGGGCGCTTCGGCCGAGGTCATGTGCCGTCGTGGGCTCTCTCGAACTTTTCAGATCCCGCGGCCCTTTCCCAAGCTGACGGCCTTGGAGAATGTGATGGTGGGGGCCGTCTTTGGCGCCGATCACGGCAGTCCTACCCCGGCGCGCCAGCGCGCCCTGGAGGCCCTCGAATTTGTCCAGTTTCCCCTGGACGTGAACACACCTGCCGAGCGCCTCAATGCCGTACAGCTCAAGCGCCTGGATCTGGCCCGGGCCATCGCCTGTGGCCCCAAGCTGCTTTTCCTGGACGAGCTGGCATCGGGCCTGACCCCGGCCGAGTTGGACGCCATGATGGCCCTTATCCTGCGCATCCGCGATACGATGGGCGTGGGTATGATCGTCGTCGAACATATCATGAAGGTCATCACCGGCATCTGTGAGCGCGTGTTGGTCATTCAATACGGCACGCCCATCGCTCAGGGAACGCCGCAGGAGGTTATGGCCAACCCCAAGGTGATCGAGGCCTATCTGGGTGAGGAGGTGGTGGCTCATGCTTGAGCTCAAGGACCTCAGTGCGGGTTACGACTTTTTGCAGATTCTGTGGGACGTCTCGTTGCAGGTAAACGAGGGCGAACTTGTCGCCCTCATCGGCCCCAATGGGGCGGGCAAGACCACGACCCTGCGAACCATCTCGGGCCTGTTGGCTCCCAAGGGTGGAGAGGTGTTGTTCAAGGGGCAGAGTATTGGGCGAATGTCAGCGCATGCGGTCAGCCGCCTGGGCATCAGCTACATTTCGGAAGAGTTGAACCTCTTTACCAACATGTCGGTCCGCGAAAACCTGCTCCTGGGTGCCTATGCGGTCAATGACAAGAAAAAAGAGCTGGAGGCCCTCGAGTTTGTCTATCAGCTCTTTCCTCGCCTTGAGGAGCGAGAGAAGCAGTTGGCGGGCACAATGAGTGGCGGCGAGCGCAAGATGTTGGCCATTGCCCGGGGGATGATGTCAAGCCCCCAGCTCATGCTTGTAGACGAGCCGTCGCTGGGGCTGGCGCCGCATCTGACGCACGATGTCTTTCGCGCGCTGTTGGTGCTGCGAGAACGTGGGGTGACCATCTTGTTGGTAGAGCAGAACGTCAACGCCACCCTGGAGATCAGTGACCGGGCCTATATCCTGGAACACGGTCGTATTGCCATGGAAGGGCCCAGCCGTGAGATGAAAAACAACGCGCACGTTCGCAGTGCCTACCTGGGGATATAGGGGGAACGATGGAACGAGCAGTAGTTCATCGGACAGTTGGAGAAAGGCTGGCGCTTTGGCTGCGGAGCAACATCGCGGCAGTGGTCGTGATTGGCTTTTCATTGCTCTTGGCTGCGCTCATCGCCGTCGAGTCGGGGGCTTCGCAATTGGCCAACGTGGTGGTCACGGGCGGCATGTGGGCGCTCCTGGCTGCCGGCCTGGCCCTGGTCTTTGGCGTGATGAATATTCCCCACTTTGCCCATGGCGAGTCGTTTATGGTGGGCGCTTACGTGGGCTATTTCACCTTCACGCCCATTAGCGACTCTCTGAAGGAAAATCCCAACACTCTTTTGCAGTTTTTTGCACCTATCTTGGGCGTCCTGGCGGCCATGTTGGTGGGTGCAGTGCTGGGCGCTTTCCTGGAGCGGCTGATCTTTGCCCCACTGCGCAAAAGGACCCGCGTGGGCTGGGTGATGAACACCTTCTTGCTGACGGTGGGGTTGTCGTTCATCATGACCAATGGCGCGACGCTTGTGCTGGGGCCCAACTTTCGCGGCATTCCGCGCTATTACGATCTCGATCCGCTCGAAATCCTGGGCATGCGGGTGGCCTTCGACCGCCTCTTTGCCTTTGTCATTGCCGTGATCGTGATCGCCTTCCTGACCTGGTTCATGCAAAAGACGCGCACAGGTCGCGCCATCCGCGCCGTGTCTCAGGACGAAACAGGGGCAGAGCTGATGGGCATCAACATCGGCTTTATTCACACCCTCACCTTTTCCCTGGCCACAGCCATGGCGGCCATGGCCGGGGCAGCGCTCCTCTTTATGTTTCAGGCCTACCCCACGGTAGGGCTCAAACCTCTGTATTTCGCTTGGTACGTTGTGATGCTCGTGGGCCTGGGCAATGTCTATGGAGCCATTATCGGTGGCTTTATCGTCGCCCTGCTACAGACGGCGACGCAACAGTTCATCGGCATCGCATGGGAAGACGTCGTGCCCACGGTGGTTATGATCGCGATCTTGATCCTGATCCCCTCGGGCATTTTCGGTAGCGAAGTCAAGGGCATCCAGGAGCAATAAAGGAGAATGTCTATGAACTCCGAGAACGGGATCGGGAACCGAATCAAGACGGGGTTGCAGGCGATCGGCTTCACTCCACTGGGCCTTGTCCTGATGGCGCTCCTGGCAATTTTGCCCTTTGTGCCACCCTTTAACCAGGAGCACATCCTTCGCTGGTTGATCATGGGCGCCTTTTTGGCGGCGCAGGCCGTGGCCTTTGACTTTACGGCGGGATACATCAACGTCGTGAACTTTGGCTTTGCCGCCCTCTTGGGAGTGGGCGCGTACACCTCGGCCATCCTGGCTAACACCTCGCCGGTGATTTCCGTGCAGCCCGGCCTTTCACCCTGGATTGGCATGTGGATTGGCGCGATCGTGGCCGGCGTCCTTGGTTTGGGGTTGGGTCTTCTGACCCTGCGGCTGCGGGGGATCTTTGCCGCGGTGATGGCCTGGTTCGTGGGCATCGCCCTGATGGGCCTGGTGCGCAACATGGTAAGCCTGACCCGTGGGCCTCTGGGATTGGCACCGCGCAGCCTGATGGAGACGACATCGAACCGCCCCTACTTTTACGTAATCTTGGTCATGCTGCTGTTGATCTATATCACCCTCAAGCTGGTGACGCGCAGCAAGTATGGCCTGGCTTTTAAAGCCATCGGTCAGAACTTTGACGCGGCCCGCGCCTCGGGCATCAACCCCACGACCTACCGGGTGTTCAACTTTACCCTGTCGGCTTTTTTCGCCGGCTTGCTGGGGGGTTTTTACGCCCACTATCTTGGGTCGCTGACACCGGCGACCGTGATGCACACCAGCAAGACCGTAGAGGTTCTCGCTCTGGTGTACATTGGCGGCCGCGGTAGCCTGTGGGGAGGCATGGCGGTTGCCTTTCCCTTTGTCTTCTTTATCGAGGCCCTGCGCTCAAACCTCACCGATCTGCCGGGGGTGCACCTGGTGATCTATGGCGTATTGATGATCTTGGTCATGGTCTATTACCCCGATGGGCTGGCAGGGCTGTACAACTGGGCCAAGACCAAGCTGGCAGCGGTTCTGTCGCGGGGTGCCGAGTCGGTTCCGCCTCAGACAGAGGCCTGACCCTCGCCTGACGCTCGATGGGGCGCCAGAAATCGGGTCAGTGACAGTTTGGGGTGGAGAGTGTAAAGGAGGGTTGTTTTGCTCACCGATCAAGAAATTCAACAAATTCATCAAACCAGCATGAGGCTGCTGCAAAACGTCGGCGTCGAGTTTCCTCACCCCGAAGCGCTAGAGGTTCTCCAACAGCACGGGGTGCGGGTCGAGGGCTCCCGCGCCTATTGGACGGAAGGGCAGGTGATGGGCGCCCTGGAGACGGTGCCCCGGCAGTTCACCATCCAGGCCCGCAATCCAGAGCGCAATGTGACCGTGGGGGGAGGCCGGGCGGTCTTTGCCCCCTGTTACGGCGCCCCGTTCCTGGTGGATGCCGCGCCGGCCGAAGGGGATACGCGTTGGGTGGGCAAGCGCTCGCCGACCATGGACGATTACATCACCCTGGTCAAGCTGGTCGATGCCCTGCCGAACCAGGACATGAGCGGCTACCTCCTTGTCGAGCCCGATTCGCCGCCGGTGGGGATGCTCTTGGCCCACATGCTTCATTCCGACAAGCCCTTTATCGGCAGTGCGGCAGGCAAAAAGGGCGCTCAGCACACGCTGCAGATGGCCAGCATCCTCTTTGGCGAGGACCTGGGGGCAGGCAAAGGTGACGGAAAGCATGTGACCATCAGCCTCATCAACAGCCTGAGTCCCTTGGGCTACAGCACCGAGATGCTGGAAGCACTGGTGACCTATGCCCAGGCGCGCCAGCCGCTGGTCATTGCCGCGCTGATGATGGCCGGCTCGACAGGTCCCATCACCCTTGCCGGCGTGCTGGCTGTGCAGACGGCCGAGCTTTTGGCAGGCGTGGCCCTCACACAGTTCATCAGCCCCGGCACCCCGGTGGTGTTTGGCTCCACCTCAACGAACATCGACATGAGATCGGGCGCCCTGGCCATCGGCAGCCCCGAGTTGTCGCAGATGATCGCCGCCCACGCCGACCTGGCGCGCTTTTACAAGCTTCCATCTCGCAGTGGGGGCGCCCTCACCGATGCCAATTTCCCCGATGCCCAAGCCGGTTTCGAGTCGATGATGAGCCTGCTGACCACCGTCAGCAGCGGCGTCGATTTCGTCCTCCATGCCGGGGGGATCCTGAGTTCCTACCTGGCTACCTCCATTGAGAAACTCGTGATGGACGACGAGATGTGCGGGATGGTCCGACGCTTTCAGCAGGGCATTGTCGTCACACCCGAAACCCTGGCCTACGACACGGCTGCCGGCGTGGGGCCGGGCGGCAACTTTTTGGTCGAGATGGAAACCGTCAAGCGCTGCCGCACCGAGTTCTGGAAACCGGACCTGTGCAACCGCTCTGGGTTGGAGGCCTGGAGCCAGGGGGGGCAGCCCGATGCCGTAGAGCGGGCCAGAAAGCGCTGGCAGACCCTGGTTGCCAAGCACGTCGATCCACCCCTGGATGCTACGACAGCCCGGCAGCTCCAGGAGTATGTGGAGGCTGCCACTCGCTGAGGACAGTCGCCCCGGCTGCGGAATTGCCCAAGCCGCGCTGCCCTTGGCAGAATTTGTCCTTTTATGCTGCAATCCACCGGATTGCGAACAAGTCATGTCGCAAGCGATCGACTTGCGAGAAAGGGGGAAACCTTGCTCGTCAAATTTAGAATGACACCGGATCCCATCGTCGTCCGACCGGACGTGTCCATTGCCGAGGCGCTGGACCAGATGCGGCAGGCTGGCGTCCATCGCTTTCCCGTGGTCGATGCCAGGGGCAAGTTGGTGGGCATTGTGACCGAATCGGACCTCCTGTACGCCTCGCCCTCTTCGGTGACATCGTTGAATGTCTGGGAACTCACCTACCTGTTGAACCAGGTCAAGGTCAAGTCCACCATGACCAAAGAGGTCATCACGGTCGATGAGGACGCGCCCATCGAAGAAGCCGCCCTCCTGATGCGCGACCACGATATCGGCGGACTGCCGGTGTTGTGTCGCGGCAAGTTGGTGGGCATCATCACCGAGTCGGACCTGTTTGACGTATTCCTGGAGCTGTTGATGGCTCAGGAACCGGGCCTGAGGCTGACGGTGTTGGCCCCGTATGTCAAGGGGTCGATGGCTCAGATCACCTCGGCGATCACCCAGGCGGGTGGCTTGATCCACTCACTCAATTCCTTCGTCCCCGCGGATCCCTCCAAGTGGGGGTGCATCCTCAAGGTGGCCGAGATCTCCCAGGAAAAGCTGTTGGAGGCGGTCGAACCGCTGGTCCTTGAGGTGCTTGACATCCGTGAGATGGCCGAGTGAGGCATCAGCCATGGGGAGGTGTGCGACAAAAAAGTAGCAAGATGATTGTTTCAAGGTCATAGACGAATCACTTAAAATCTCTGGAAGGAGAGGAAACAATGAGCGAGATATTGGAACAGATCTCAACTGCCGTCATCGAGGGCAACCTCGACGACATCGAGGATCTCACGGATGACGCCCTCGACGAAGGCCTGAATGCCGAAGAGATCTTGGACAAGGGCCTTATGGCTGGCATGGACTATGTCGGGGTCGAGTTCAAGGCCGGAAACATGTTTGTGCCCGAGGTGCTCCGCTCGGCCAAGACGATGCAGCTTGCCATGGACATCCTCAAACCGCTGTTGATCGAGAGCGGCGCCAAGGCCGCTGGCAAGGTGCTCCTGGGCACCGTCAAGGGGGATCTGCACGATATCGGCAAGAACCTCGTGGGCATGATGTGCGAGGGCGCCGGCTTTGAGATCAAGGACATTGGCAAGGATGTGTCGCCCGAAGAGTTCGTAGAGGCGGTCAAAGAGTGGAAGCCCGACATCCTGGGTATGTCGGCTTTGCTGACGACCACCATGCGCGCCATGGAGGGCACCATCAAGAGCCTGGAAGAGGCGGGTCTGCGCGATCGGGTGAAGGTCATCATCGGTGGTGCGCCTGTTACCCAGACCTTTGCCGACCAGATCGGCGCGGATGGCTATGCTTCCAACGCCGCCAGCGCCGCCGACCTGGCGAAAAAGTGGCTGTCCAGCTAGGATTGAGGTCAGGGCTGCGGGTTGTTGCCGCCTTGACCCCCAATCCCAACTCTTAGGAAGGAGAATCACTCCATGAGGACGAACTATCCAGTCAATTCCGGCGTACGCTTCCAGATGCTCTCGGACGATCAGCTCCAGGAGTTGTTCGAGGGCGTGCTCCACGTGCTCGAATACACGGGCCTGGACGTGTATCACGATGAAGCACGGGACGTTTTGAAAAAGGCGGGCGCCTGGGTCGAAGGGCTTCGCGTTCGGGTGCCTTCCTACATGGTCAAGGATGCCCTGGCCAAGGCGCCGCGCTCCTTCACCCTGTGGGCCCGCAATGGGAACCCCAAGCACAATATCCACATCGGACCCGGTCGGGCGCACTTTGGGCCTGGCCCCACCTGCCCCAACTTTATCGACATCGAGACCATGGAACGCCGCCCCTATGTCAAGGCCGACGTGCCCCAGGTAGCTCGTGTGGTCGATGCCTTGCCCAACATCGATTTTTGCGAGTCGCTGGGCACTGTGGGTGACGTGCACCACGAATTGGGCGCGCTGTACGAGTTCGCAGGCATGTTCCCCAACACCAGCAAGCCCATCGTCGCCTGGTCGTACGACCGCTTTGACTCGGCCGGCATCCACGAGATCGCCATCACCGAGGCAGGGGGGCAGGCGGCCTTTGAGCGGCGGCCCAACTATGTCCACTACTGCGAACCGCTCTCGCCGCTGGTGAGCACCTTCGAGGCGCTGGACAAGCTCATGTTTGCGGCGCGCCACCGCATTCCCCTCGTCTTTACGCCATGCCCCATTGCCGGCGGCACAGCCCCGGTAACGGCGGCGGGCATCATCACCCAGGCCGCGGCCGAGTCGTGGATGGGCCTGACCCTGGCCCAGACTTTGCAGCCCGGCTTGCCCTTTATCATGGGCGGCGTCCTGTCTGTCATGGACATGAGTTCGATGATCCTGGCCTACGGCGCCCCCGAGCTGCCGTTAATGATGGCCGGACTCACCGAACTGGCCCACTTTGCGGGCCTGCCCCTGTGGCAGACGGGCGGCTGCACCGATTCCAAGACCTTTGACGAGCAGGCCATCATCGAAGGCTCCATGTCAGTCTTTTTCTCGGCCCTCACCGGCGGCGACCTAACCCACGACGTGGGCTATACCGAGAGCGCCATGACCGGCTCGGTGTTCCAGCTTGCGGCCATGGACGAGGCCATCGGCTATTCGCGGCGCATCACCCGCGGTATCGAAGTGACCCCCGAAACCCTCGCCGTCGACGTCATCAAAGCCGTGGGACCCAATGGGCACTACCTGCGCCAGGCCCACACGCGCAAATTCTACAAGAACGAGTTCTGGTATCCCAACCTCTGCGATCGCCGCAACTATGAAGAGTGGGAGATGATGGGCAAGACGAGCTTCAAAGAACGCACCGTCGCTCGCGTGAACGATATTCTCGCCACCCACAGGCCGTCGCCCATCAAACCAGAGACCGAATCCGTGATCGAAAAGGTGCTGGCCGAAGCTGAAGAACGGGTGAAGAAATAGGAGACCAAAGATGAGTAGATTATACGAGCGCATTT
This sequence comes from uncultured Anaerolineaceae bacterium, assembly GCA_964575225.1. Classification (GTDB taxonomy): domain Bacteria; phylum Chloroflexota; class Anaerolineae; order JAAYZQ01; family JAAYZQ01; genus CAZNQW01. Next base: position 8,325 of record CAZNQW010000131.1, read on the forward strand.
CAACCGCCATCATAGAAGGCGAACCGGAAAAGACGGCCGATTTGGTTCAAAAGTGTCTGGACCAAGGCCTGAATCCCAAAGAGATCCTAGACAGCGCCATGATCATCGGGATGGGCGAAGTCGGCGTCCGCTTCAAGGCCGGCGACATGTTCGTGCCCGAAGTTCTGATGTCGGCCGACTCTATGCAGGCCGGCTTGGTCGTCCTGCGGCCCCATCTGGTGGCCGGCGGCGTCAAGCTCATTGGCAAGATCGTCATGGGCACCGTCAAGGGCGACCTGCACGACATCGGCAAGAACCTGGTGAACATGATGTGCGAGGGTGCCGGTTTTGAGATGATTGACATTGGGTTCAATGCCGACCCCGAGGACTTTATCGAAGCCATCAAGGAGCATCAGCCGGACGTAGTGGGCATGTCGGCCATGTTGACGACCACCATGCGGGCCATGGCCCACACGGTCAAGGCCATCGAAGAGGCCGGCTTGCGCGATAGGGTCAAGATCATGGTCGGTGGTGCCCCTGTGGATGCCGCCTTTGCCGAACGCATCGGCGCCGATGGCTATGGTTCTAACGCACCCGCCGGCTCCGATCTGGCCAAAAAGTTTGTCGGCGCGGCCTAAGTGAACGGCTCCGGATCGCCGGGGGAACGGCCCAGCGACGACGTGTGGGTTGTTCCGCCCGGTAGACAGATCCGCTCTAGGCCGTTCATGCGGTGATTGCCAATCTAACAGGAGAAGGAACCATGCAAGTACGAAAAACAAATTATACTGTGAACGCCACGCCGACATTCCAGGTGCTGACCGAAGACGAGATCGAAGCGATCTATTTTTCGGCTCTTTCTGTCCTGTACGAAACCGGCGTGCGCGTATACGACGCGGAAGGCGTGCGCGTGGCCTACGAAGGTGGAGCCATCGTCGAGGATACCCAGAAGGACAATAGCCTGGTCAAGATCCCGCCCTGGCTGGTGGACAAGGCGCTGGCGACATTGCCGCGCAAGGTCGTGGTCATTGGCCCCGACCGCAAGCACAAGATGGAACTCTACAAAGACTCGCTCTACTTTGGTTGTGGTTCCGACACGCCCTTTACCATCGATCCCTACACCGGCGAGCGGCGCCGCGCCCTGTACAAGGATGTCAAGAACTTTGCCAAGCTGGCCCAGGCGTTGCCCAATATTGACTTTCACATGTCTCTGGGCATCGTTCAGGACTCGCAGGTGGGCACTTACGACCGCTGGCAGTACCTGGCCATGCTGGAAGGGACCAACAAACCCATCAATATCACCGCCGTGGACATCGACGGGCTGCGCGACCAGCTCGAGATGGCCTACATCCGCGTGGGTGGCAAGGACGAGTGGCGCAAGGGACCCATCTTTTCCCTTTACATCGAGCCGGTCTCGCCCCTGAGCCACTCGGAAGAGGTGGTGCAAAAGCTGCTCTTTGCTTCGGAGCACGAGATTCCCTTTGTCTACACGCCCTGCCCCCTGGCCGGCGCGACGTCGCCCTGCACCCTGGCGGGCACGGCGGTGCAGGCCCTTACCGAGAGCCTGTTCGGCATCGTCCTCAGCCAGATCGTCAAGCCCGGCGCGCCCCTCATCATCGGCGGCCTCATGTCCAACATGGACATGCAGACGACCGTCTACTGCTATGGCTCGCCCGAAATGGCGCTCCTGAGCGCGGCCTACACCGACATCACCAAGTGGCTGGGCGTGCCCGAGTACGAGACGGCGGGTTGCTCCGATGCCAAGATGTTCGACGAGCAGGCGGCTATGGAAGGCACAATCAACATCACCACGGCAGCCCTCGCCGGCGGCAACATGATCCACGACGTGGGCTACCTGGAGCAAGGGTTGACGAGCTCGGCCGAGATGATGGTCGCCTCCGACGAGATCATTGACCGGGTCAAGCGCATCCTGCGTGGTATCCCCGTGGACGACGATACCAAGGCGCTGGACGTCATGGAGACCGTCGGCCCGGGTGGCCACTATCTGGAGCACGACCACACCTACAACCGCTTCAAGACCGAGATCTGGCGCCCCAAGCTCACCGACCGGCTGAACTGGGAGAACTGGACGGCCGCGGGCAGCAAGACCTATCGCGATCGAGTGCACGAGCGCGTAATCGAGTTGCTCGAAGCCGAAACCGAGATCGGAAGAGCACACGTCTGAACTCCAGTCACCGCTCATTATC